>DAORDI010000514.1:0-1171 GCA_035345895.1 Leptospiraceae bacterium | reverse complement strand
GTCTTCTGCTGCTGACCGGAGTGAGTAAATTTTCCAAGGCCGGGGTATTCAGCAAATGGAAATTCTTCGGGAAATTTTCCTTTCCATTGATTATGATCTGCATATCCCCCTGGAAAGATATTATCAGACAGTATTTTATCTGATATTCAGTCTTCTGGGCTTTCGCATTCAGGCTGAAGCAAAAACTAATAAAGGCCGGATTGATGCAGCGGTGATATCCAAATCCATTTACATTTTTGAATTCAAACTGAATGGAACCAAAGAAGAAACACTGTCTCAGATCAAGGACAAAAAATATTATGAAAAGTATATTTCCAAAGGAAAACCGATTGTCTTAGTCGGAGTTGAATTCAAAGACCGGGATATCGGGGATTATTTGACGGAAACCCTGTAGAAACACAGTCCAGAGGGTATTCACGAAATTTCCGCTTATCCAATGAACATCTTCAGAAGAAACGGCATATTCGGGTATTTTTTCCTGATCCAATCCAGAAGGAAACTGAAAACAAAAGAAACCCCGATCACGCAGAGCACAGCAAGCAGGTACTCGCCGATGCTGAATTTCCTTCCCCATGATTTCAGGAGAGGTGATATATAAAAAATAATGCAGGCAAAATGAAGAACATAATAAAAAAGCGATCCGCGTCCGAGCATTCTGAAGAGAGACATTGAAAGACCGAAGGTTCTGCCGGATACCCATTGAAAGATCACAAGCACAAGTCCGAAATAACACAGGAAATACGAAACCGTAGGAGGATAGAAAAGCTCAGTGTATCCGTCTCTGATTTCCAGTTTAGGCTCAAAATCCCAGATCAGTATCCCAAGAAGTCCGATAAAGGAAGCGATGTAATAGTACACTCTGTCCTCGGAATATTCAGAATTTCTCTGCCTGTCATAGACGACTGTTCCAAGGAGAGAAAAGGAAATCCAGGGAAAGAACGGAAACCATCCGTCAATCATCCATCTTTTGAGAATGACAGCATAATCAGGAGAGAATCCAGAATTGAATTTTTCATTAATATATAAGTTTACATAGTTATTTGAATTTTCATATCCGAAAATGTACTGCAGTGCGGGTGCCGCTAGAACTGCGCATGAAAGGATAATGAATCTGCTGAACGTGCTCCTTCTCAGAAGCCAGTACATTAGAACAGTGGACAGCCCTATCAGA
>DAORDI010000513.1:0-1371 GCA_035345895.1 Leptospiraceae bacterium | reverse complement strand
GATTTTACTGAGTCGTGAACAAATAAATACGCAAAGACTTTTGAAAACTAGTATATGTCTCTTGCTGTAAGCTGTGGGAACTCCACAAAAAAGGTCCGGTACGGATTTCCGGCAATCCATTTTAAAGGTGGAGAGAAAAAAACAGTAAGGGAATCACCATCCTCAAAAATTCAGACGGATATGCTTGACAGTAAAAAAGGATCTGCCATAAACAGATGCATCGAATCAAAAGAGAACAAGAATGACTCTTTTGAAATAAACTGATTGGAGAAATCACAATGGAAATAAAATCTGTGCAAACAGCAAACAGCAAACAGCAAACAGCAAACAGCAATTAAGCGAATAAGCCTCATCACCCTCCTCGCATTCGGCCTTATCGGATGCACAACAAAGAAAACAGACAATTCTAAAACCTTGATAGGACTTCTTGCACTGAACTCTCTGAAAGCTCCGAGCACCCGCGATGCATCAGTGAATGTAGTTGCAGAACCTACAGCAGCAGGCGGATCAGTGACAGCGAAATTCAAACAGTCCACCATTAATACTACTGCTTATCTTGCGTATATGACGTTTACTCCTACCGCAAATCGGTTTTTCATTTTGGACTTTACAAATTCAAATGTAAGCAAAGCTTCTTTCTCTACCGTACTGACTAATACCAATTGCAGCGATAGTTCTTTTACTTCAGTTGCTAGTCTATTCAATATCTATGTTGCAGGAGACAGCCTTCCAAGTCCGTATACATCAAATTCTCTTTCGGCTACAGACACGAAAAAAATTATCTATCAGACGATCAGCTCAAATTCCAGTATGTACACAGCTTCCGTCTCGGTTTCTAATTCTTCTACACCAACTGGAATAACCGTCACCAGAGCCAGTTTCGGAAACTGAGAAGATAACCCTCCTGCACTGTCCGTATCGCGGAGGTGCAGGCACAGGGATCAAAGATCAGTTACTTCAGCGACTTCCAGGTTTGCGGCGACTTCCATTCTTGCATATCGAAAGATACTGATGTTATATTTTGAAGGACTCATCATAACACTGCCATTTTTAAATAATCTTCATCAAAAAAAATGCTATACAAAAATATACCATAAAAAGATTACTTTCTTATGAGGCTCCTGCCATTATCCAACGACTTTGTTTTCAAATCCATTTTTGCAAAAAATGAAGATCTGCTTCTGGATCTTCTCAATTCATTTCCTGAATTTTCCGGTAAAAAGCAAATCAGGAATTTGCAGGTGATGAACCCGGAGCTGCCGAAATCTTTCAAAGACGATAAACTATCGATTTTGGATATTCGCGCTGAAGATATTTCAGGAAATAAATTTCTTATTGAAATGCAGGCGTCTCATCAGGCATATTTCACAA
>DAORDI010000512.1:0-1432 GCA_035345895.1 Leptospiraceae bacterium | reverse complement strand
AATGAATCAGTAAAAACGGGACTTTTAGCCAGCTTCCAAACCGGCGAGGGCGGAGCCCTTAAAAATCCCGGTAGGCTTATGCCAAAAAACGCCCCACCTGCAGCCGCAGGCGTAAGGTGAGTGAATAAAAAATACTAAGGAATTATAATTTATTATGATTACATACAATTCCTAAATCCTGGTTTTCTCTTATTTTCGCGATTCACAGAACGGGGACTTTCCGGAACCTGTTCTGGGTCATGGTCATCATGGGTCTCTATTCTGCCGGACTGAACTGGTTTTTTCATGAGTACCTGGAGAAAAATCTTCCTAAGACAATTGTGCTCCATTCTCTGCTTGGGCTTGCCATCTCTCTTCTTCTCGTATTCCGCACAAATACAGCGTATGAAAGATGGTGGGAAGGGAGACGTCTCTGGGGAACCCTTCTCAATGTTTCGAGAATGCTTGCTGTCCGACTGCATTCATTTTTAGGAAACAGTCATCATAATGATAAAGCATACTTTTCCAGGATGTTTTCCAATTTTGCTCTTGCTCTGAAGGAGCATCTTCGGGACAGTGCAGATGCAGCTTTTTTGAAATACGGATCGGAAGAAGAGCTGATTGAATGGAAGACATCTTCCCATATTCCGAATACACTCATTAAAAATATATATGAAAGGATAAACTCTCATTATAAAGAAGGCGTTCTCTCCGGTGAACAGCTGATCATCCTGGATTCCGACCTGAAGGAACTCTGCAATATTCTGGGTTCCTGTGAAAGAATCAAATCCACTCCCATTCCTTATTCCTACAGCCTTTTTCTGAAGAAGATTATATTTGTATATGTAATGAGTCTTCCGTTTTCACTGATAGGGGATTACGGATACTGGAGTTCTCTCATTGTGCCATTCGTTCTGTATGTATTTGCCGGACTGGAACTTCTCGCAGAAGAAATCGAAGACCCTTTCGGTCTGGACGACAACGATATCCCTACGGACAGAATTGCAGAAAGACTCAGACAGAATGTGGAAGAGATACTTCTCGGGAAAAGCACTATGCAGGACTCGCAGGCTGGAAGCGGAGAAAATTTTCTAAAATGAATGTTTTTGGGTTGCAGTTTTGCTGGAATGGACGATCTTAATTTGTATCGGCAATAAGTTTTAAGAAAAATCGAGGGGACAAGGGCAGTGAGCAGAGAAGACTTCATCCGAATGCTGATTTTTTTACAGGAGATTAGGTATGTATGCTGAATCGGGGACTTTACTTTTTTCAAATGGAATATGAATTGAGGAAACAGTTTGATAAGAAAATTGATTTAATTTCAGTCGAGGAACTTTCACCTTTCATTAAACCGTATATCGAAAAGGATAAAATATTAGTTTATGAAAAATAAGAATAAAGTTACTGACGGTGTGCGCCTGCAGATAATTCTTGAAGCTGTCAATGATATTGA
>DAORDI010000511.1:0-1477 GCA_035345895.1 Leptospiraceae bacterium | reverse complement strand
CAAAAAACTTGCAGTCCACATCCGTAAATCGGGGTTCCTGTCCCCACCAGAACACTTCCACAATTTTTCCAAGGATAAGATTGACAAGCCTGGAAAAGGCTTTCAGATTTGAACCCTGCTCTATCATCTGTCTTGTGGTGCGGGTTCCAATCACCATATCGCAGTCTTTTACATATTCCAGGAGCTTAAGAAGATCCTTCGATCGGAACGCACCGTCTGCCGAAACGACCACTATGATGTCGCCGGTCGCTTTTTCAATCCCCTCTCTGATCTTTACTCCCTCATTCTCATTTCCGTCCGGAGAATAGTACATCTCCAGCTGAGTCTTGAATTCCTTGGCAATCGAAGCAGTCTTGTCAGTGGAATTTCCGTCCACAATTACAATCTCATGCACCTTATCCTTGAAATCTGTAATCACATCAGGAAGAGAACGTTCATTGTTCTTTGTCGGAATAATCAGTGATACTTTATAATTATCAAAAAGATCATGTCTGATTTCGTAAACTGCCTGATGATAATCCTGCATGGAATTGATGTTGTAGTAAGTGCAGTGAACAGGAGTCATATATACTTTGCCAGACTCTTTTGCCATTTTATCTATCACTTCCGTAATTTCTACAACTCCCGACTTTTGCGCAGGAGGCGTCTTACGGAAATACTCAAAATAGGCAGGTGTAAAAAGATAGGACCCCAGACCGAGCATATTATTAGGAGGATTCTCCGGTTTTTCAACAAGATTGACAATCCTGTCCCCATCCAGTTCCACTGAGTAATTTTTCCTGATCCTGGAAATGATAGGTGTATAGACAACGCCAATCGAAGCCAGCAGATCAGGATGAGATTTCAGAGTTGTAAGGAAATTTTCATGATCAGTCTTATAATAAAACTCATCTCCCAAAATTGTAATGAAA
Organism: Leptospiraceae bacterium; assembly: GCA_035345895.1. Lineage (GTDB taxonomy): Bacteria > Spirochaetota > Leptospiria > Leptospirales > Leptospiraceae > DAORDI01. Next base: position 566 of record DAORDI010000511.1, on the reverse strand, counting down.
GGCGCCGTTATTTTTGATTCAAGGGATGCAACATCGCTGGCAAGTCCCTTAGTCGTCCAGTCACAGGGTTCAATGGAGATCTTAGGATATTCATACTTCATCCTTTCGATTTCTTCAATCACCTGCTCCTTCAGATGACCGACCAGGATATAAATCTTTTCGACACCGAATTTTTCCTGCATCAGAGCAACATTATGAGAAAGAATAGACTTGTTGTTGACCAGGAAAAGAGGCTTGGGAATAAAACTTGTCCTCGGGTAGGCACGAGTCCCCTTCCCTGCAGCCGCAATAACACCGACTTTCACTTTTTTCATTTCAGACTATGCTGCCGTCAGAAAGGAATTTAAGTATGGAGGCCTTGTCCTTTTCAAGACTGTGTTTGTGGATTTCTTCGATTGCAGCTTCCACCAGTGCGCTTACCAGGAATACTTCCGATTTTACTTCTACATCATATACACGCTCGCTGGTTTTTTCATCCACGGCCTTGTAAATGCTTTTCCCGGTAATTGTTACTACTTTTTCATTTCCGGGAGGATAAAAGCGGAATGTATGGACGCTTGTATTCA
>DAORDI010000510.1:0-1484 GCA_035345895.1 Leptospiraceae bacterium | reverse complement strand
TAAAATCAAGTCTGTCAGCCGGAAAAAGCGCAATTATTTATGAAAATGAGTATAAACGTACTGAGAAGGCAAGGTATTTTTTGAATGATTTAATTTGAATTGACAGGTTGAGGATTCTTTCTTAGAAAGGACAGATCATCAAGATTTTAAAAGCATCAAAGGTTATTCTGGGATTCCTGCATTCATATGAAATATACAGATCTAATTAAACAGGTTTTTACGGTAAAAGAAAATGAGATAGGATCATTGAACGGACTCAGATCGGCAGCAATCATTTTGGTTCTTATGCACCATATTCAGCCGCTCCTGAAAAACATCCCTAATGTGAATCCGCTCATCGAAAATTTTTTCGGAAATACAGTATCCGGAGTAGATATTTTTTTCATTCTGAGCGGTTATCTTATATCGAAAGAACTTCAGAATTCCTGGAAAAGGGAAGGGCGGATTGATTTTAAAGACTTTTTTCTGAAGAGATCATTCCGAATTTTTCCTGCTTACTATTTCTTTTTGATTATCTCCTTGATTGCCTATAAAGTAATGCTTAAAGCCCCCCAAGTTCAATCAGGTCCTGATTACGGTGCACTTTTGGAGATTTATCAGAAATGGCCTATGGATTTTCTATATATGACTGACTATATAAAGGGAATCCATGTCCATACCTGGTCTCTGTCTGTAGAAGAGAAATACTATCTTATTCTTCCCTTTTTTATGCACTTCTTTTATTTCCGACTGGGTAAAACTCATCGTCTTATCGTCTTGGCGGCTCTTTATTTTATTCCTCTTCTTGCAAGACTTTACACATTTTACAGTACAGACCTTGCCGGAGCAGGTTTGAGAATTTATTATACACACTATCCTCTCCATGCAAGGTTTGATGCTCTCATTGCAGGCATTATAATTATGGAGCTTCATACCAACTGGGATATTATTGAAAGAATTAAAAAGATTAAACTGATTAAACCCTCTTTTTATATTTTTTCAGCGATCATCCTCTTTCTGAGTCATTCGGCGGAAAATAAAGTAAATTCAATTTTTTTTCAGGTCTTGTGCTACAATGGCTTTAATCTGGGTTATTCTCTTGTTTTTCTTCTTTGTCTGGATACTGAAACGGCTGCAAGCAGGATTATGGGATTTCGTGTTTTCACGCCGATCGCACGATTAAGCTACAGTATTTATTTATGGCATTTTTTAGTTTTTGTTTCAAGTGCAAACGGATCAGCAGTTTTCAGGAAAATTTCACAGAACCAGCCAATCAGCTGGATTGAATTTGGACTGATTGCAATGTATGGATTTGTTTCAGTGACTGTCTGGTCATTTTTCTCCTACTCTTTGATAGAAGCACCTTTTCTGTATTTGAGAGAAAAAATCAGAAAGAAAGCATAACAGAGCAGACTGAGACGGAGGCTGGACGTAAAATTGTTTTATTCACTCATGAGTCTGTTGCGAATTAAGAAAATTTGTACAAATTTAATAAGGGGTATGAA
>DAORDI010000509.1:0-1540 GCA_035345895.1 Leptospiraceae bacterium | reverse complement strand
ATTGAAATCAAGGTTACAAGAGACAAAATCGAAATCAAGAACGTTCAGGGAAGACTTCTGAAGGACAACGAGCATATCGCTTATATCAAACTTTCCGGTTTTGTAAAGACTCCTGTGGAATCTTCAGATACTGAAATCGAAAAAACTTTTCATAAACTCGACAATGAAGCCAAGAAAAAGCAGAATAAACTGAAAGCAGTTGTCCTTGATCTCAGGAACAATGCAGGCGGTTATCTGGATCTGGCAATCGACATAGCAGATATGTTCATCACAAGCGGTGTGATCGTAGGAACCAAAAGTCCAGGAAGAGGGCTTGAGGAAAGCAAGGCAGCGAAAAAAGATCTTACGAATCTTCCTGTGATTGTTCTCATCAATGCAAAGTCTGCATCCGCAAGTGAAATTGTGGCAAGTGCAATCAAGGATCATGGAAGAGGACTTCTTCTAGGAGAAAGAACTTTCGGAAAGGCTACAGTTCAGAAACTTCTGGATCTTCCTGACAATAATGATTATGTAGTGAAAATTACGCAGTCCAGGTACTATGCTCCTTCCGGAAGGACAATCCAGGTAGTAGGGGTCGAGCCGGACATTGAAGTTTCCTCAGAGGAAGACGGAAGTTTTCCGTTCCAGTACAGAGAAGAAAATATGTGGCATCATCTCCCTAAGATTCCTTCTGAAGCAAAACCGAAGCAGTACTTCCCTATTGAAAAATACAAGGACTGGGTTTCAAAGAACGGCAAGGCAGAGAAGACTGCGGAACAGATGAAGTCCGGTCCTATAAAACCTGATTATCAGCTTCTCAGATCAATTGACTACATCAATGCAATGCTGAATGTGAAATGAAGAAAAAAACAGATTTTCTTGTAATCGGAAGCGGGGTGGCAGGTCTTTTCTGCGCCCTGAAGCTTGCCCGTTTCGGAAGCGTCACCATTGTCACTAAAAAATTTGACTATGAATCAAACACGTACTATGCTCAAGGCGGGATCGCATCCGTGTTTTCCAATACGGACAATCCTGAAATCCATCTGAAGGATACTCTGGAAGCGGGTGCAGGACTCTGCAATCCGGAAGCAGTAAGAGTGCTTGTCGAAGAGGGACCTGAGAGAGTCCGTGAACTCATCGAACTGGGAGTTCCGTTTACAAGGGATGAAAAAGGAAATCTGGATCTGGGTCTCGAAGGAGGTCACAGAAGAAACAGAATCCTTCATGCATATGACAGAACAGGGAAGGAAATTGAACTGACCCTTCTTTCCGCCGTCAAGGGAAATACGAACATCTCCATTCTGGAACACCATAACTGTGTGGATCTGATCACTCCTCATCATCTGAAGCAGGAAAAAAATCCGAATATCTGCTACGGAGCTTATGTTCTGGATTCCAAAAAAGGAAATGTGTATCCGGTTCTTGCAAGGAAGACAATTCTTGCGAGCGGAGGAGCAGGGCAGGTGTATCTTCACAGCACCAATCCTGATGTGGCTACAGGCGACGGGGTTGCAGCGGCATACCGTGCAGGGGCTGAGATTCTCAATATGGAGTTCTACCA
>DAORDI010000508.1:0-1557 GCA_035345895.1 Leptospiraceae bacterium | reverse complement strand
TTCAAAGAGTTTTTGAAAAAATATGCAGGTACTGTGCAGAAGAATGCCTTGATGCCCCAGCAATTTCTGTGTCTCTGACAGCCCGGACTTCGGGTTTTTTGAGATTCAGGCGCAGGTTCGGGGCTCGGCATCGTCTTTCATCAGGCGACTGACTTACATTTCAAGAATTTTATATCAGCATTGGGAGACATCATGCATTCAACAGGATCATTGGAAAAACTTTGGCACTTACTGGACAGGGAACAGATTATAAACAAAAGCAATCTGGAAAAAATGCTTGCGCATCATCTGGAGTACACTGTCGGAAAACACAGAAACAATACGACAGTTTCCGATATTTACAAGGCTCTTGCCTATTCAGTCAGGGATATACTGATCGACAGATCCAATGAGACTCAGGCCGCTTACAGAAAAAACAATCCTAAACGAGTATACTATCTCTCTCTTGAGTTTCTGATGGGAAGAACACTGATGAATGCGATTATGAATCTGGGGATTTACAATATCGTTCAGGAAGTCATCAGCGATTTCGGTCTGGATCTGCATGAAATTGAAGAATGCGAGCATGATGCAGGTCTGGGAAACGGGGGTCTGGGAAGACTGGCAGCCTGTTTTATGGATTCATTGGCCACTCTGAATCTTCCAGGATACGGGTACGGTCTGAGATACGAGTATGGGATTTTCAATCAGCTGATTGAAGACGGTTCCCAGATTGAAAGACCTGACCAGTGGCTTTCCAACGGAAATCCTTGGGAATTTCCAAGACCGGAAGCGTCTTATCCTGTCAATTTTTACGGTCATGTGGAAAGAACGGTCAGTCCTGCAGGAAGGGTTGTATGGAACTGGAAGCCTTCAGAAGTCATTCTGGCAGTGGCGCATGATACTCCGATTCCCGGATTCAATACAAATACAGTGAACAATCTCAGGCTCTGGGTGGCAAAGTCTTCCGAAGAGTTCAATTTTGATTATTTCAATCACGGGGATTACCTGAAGGCAGTGGAGGACAAGCAGAAATCGGAAAACATTTCCAAGGTGCTTTATCCGAACGACAAGACAGAGCAGGGAAAAATCCTCCGTCTGAAACAGCAGTATCTGATGGCTTCGGCCAGTCTTCAGGACATCATTCACAGATACAAAAGACACAATCCTAATTTTGACAGATTCACTGAGGAAGTGGCCATTCAGCTGAACGACACGCATCCGAGCATTGCCATTCCTGAACTGATGAGAATTTTCCTGGATCAGGAAAATATGGACTGGGACAAGGCCTGGGACATCTGCAAGAAAGTATTTGCCTATACGAACCATACAGTTCTTCCTGAGGCTCTTGAGGTCTGGAATGTGGGACTGATTGAACACCTGCTTCCGAGACATATGCAGATTATTTATGACATCAATTATTTCTTCATGGATGAAGCCAGAAGATCGGGCAAGTTCTCCGAATGGGAGCTCGGCAAAATGTCCATTATTCAGGAAGGTGAAAGCAAGAATGTGAGAATGGCAAATCTCTCAGTGATCGGAAGCCACAGTGTAAACGGAGTGGCGGCACTTCACACT
>DAORDI010000507.1:0-1621 GCA_035345895.1 Leptospiraceae bacterium | reverse complement strand
TTACATCCCTTTCTTTTTCAATTTCGATCTCCAGGATTTCCTGCAGAAAAGATCTTTGACTTGCTCCTGAAAGTCTGATTTCCTGCCTGGAATCATCTGAAACAAAAGAAACGGTGCAGTGAGCACTGTGAGTTGTGCTGTTTCCTGCCCTGGAACTGGTCTTCCAGAAGGATACAATCCGTCCTTTCACCATTTTTCCGTAAATAGAAAGATATACCGTCCAGTACATATCTGCAAGATACACAAGAATGCCTGCAGTCCCCATAATGAAACTCGTCCCGCAGATCAGAACTCCAAAAATCCAGATCATAAGCATCTTTATTAAATCGGGAAAATGGGTCATATCAAAAGACCCCGCAGTTTTTATCAGAGATACAGGTGCAAAAATACAGACAAGCAGACCGAAAAGACCCCCAAGAGCAATCGGAATCAGGATCGGGCTGATCAGAATAAAGAAAAGAAAAATACGGAGCGGATGAGTCACAATCAGTCCCTGATTCAGACCTCCTAGAAAATCCAAAACTTTATATTTTATGCGAATAAACAGATCCATATGAGTCTCCTTTTTTATTTTAATGCAATTATAATTAAGGAAAAATAATACTTATATTTCCTGTAATGTTTCCGTGAATGACTGCAATTCCACCGTTATAAATTCCTGAGCCGATATTGAATGAATTTCCGCCAGTCGCGACTATGCTTCCAAGCGTGATCCCGGCAGAAAATGTTCCAGTGGAAGGGTCAAAAATTGATGTGGCCGCAATAAGAGTTATGGCCCTGAGACGCACCGTATGTATGCAGAATTACTGTCCACCGTACCAAACGAAAATCCGTTCCCTATAGCGATGACCCATTCATTCCACCCATTGGTACGAACTGCATAAGAAGTCGAACTCCAAAAATATCCGGAAGCTCGATTGGGAAATACAGAGGCATCAATGGCTGACCCAGATACACTGGAATAGGTAGTATCAACAATGGATTGAAGTTCATTTACATTAGGCATACGCCATTTTTTGCCAGCTAAATTGAGCCCATTACAATAATTAATTCCAAATCCCAAGTCAGATGTCAGAGGTGTTCCTGAACAATCAGAGTCATTATCCTGTCCCAGGATACATTTCTGCCAAAAAAGTCCGGTCTCATTATCCTTAACTGTTCCATCCCCATTATCAGTATAATTGCTGCTGTAATTTTTCGGTATCCCGGAAACACAACGGACATTCCAGTTATTATCTTTAGAACCTACTTGAATCATTCCATCACCGAATTCAACATACCAAGCAGCATTCGTTACATCTGGGTCAGGGGCAAAAGAAGTAGAAGTCCAATAGTAACCTGCAACTGTTCCTATATAAGCATCTGAATCTACAGTTGGCCCGGTTGTCTTACTGTAATCCACTAGTGTACCTAATTCTTGTTTGGAGGGGAGTCTCCAATCTTTTATGCCGGCATACCCGCTGCCTCCATTAACCGCATTTAAATGACTGCATCCGTTCGGTCCTGTTACCGCGTCAGCCCAGTTCATTACTGTGGCACTTCCAGCAGCACAATTTGCTCCGCTAAGTCCCTGAGAACAGGTTTTCCAAATAAGACCAGTGGCATTGTCCGTTGTGGTATA
>DAORDI010000506.1:0-1633 GCA_035345895.1 Leptospiraceae bacterium | reverse complement strand
TAACTAAAATCATTCCAGTTGACCGAATTCAGGAAGAGAAATTCATTTTTGATGAAACCCTTTCCGGCAGGATACTGAATCATTATGAAACAGTCAGACTCGATAAAAAAGGAAATGAGATTTATGTATCCATTACTGCATCTCCTCTGATGGATACCGAAAACAGAATTATAGGAGTATCAAAAATATCCAGAAATATTTCTGAGAAAGTAAGAATTCTGAAAGAACTGAAGGATGCAAAGACCGCAGCGGAGCAGGCCAGCAAAGTAAAATCAGAGTTTCTTGCCAATATGAGCCATGAAATGAGAACTCCGCTGAACGGCGTTATGGGGTTTTCCGATCTGCTTCTTTCGACAAAACTGGATTCACTGCAGAGATACTATGTAAATACAATCCTTCAGTCTTCTGAGTTTCTGCTGGGAATCATCAATGACATTCTGGATATTTCAAAAATTGAAGCAGGCAAACTGGAAATTTATGAAGAGGTCTGTGATCTTGTTGAAATCTGCAAATTTGCAGCGGATACAGTCCGGACTCAGTCGGAGTCCAAGGAGCTTGAACTTTCCCTTCATATTGATCCTGACCTGACTGTAAGTGTCTTTGCAGATTCTTTCAGACTGAAACAGATACTGATCAACCTTCTGGGCAATGCGGTAAAATTCACTGAATCTGGAACGGTTGAGCTGGATCTGAAGCTGTTAAACAGAATGGATGATGGAGAAATTTCTGTCCGTTTTTCCATTATGGATACCGGACTTGGAATAGATCCTAAAAATCAGGAAAGAATATTTGAGGCTTTTTATCAGGCTGATTTGTCTTCTGTGAGAAAATTCGGCGGGGCAGGACTTGGACTTACCATTTCGAGCAGGATACTTTCTTTAATGGACAGCTCACTTAAAGTAAGAAGTGAATTAGGGAGAGGCAGTACTTTTTATTTTGATCTGAAGATGAAAACCTCACCGGAAAAAAACCAATTTGAGAAATCAATGCATATCAGTCCTTACAGTCTGAAAGATATGAAAGGTACAGGCCTGACAATACTTGCTGCCGAAGACAACAGGGTGAATATGTCTCTGATCTGTCGAATTTTGAAAAGTATCCTTCCAGAGGCAATAATCCTTGAAGCAGTCAACGGAGCAGAGGCTTTGAGGATTTCTGAAAAATTCAAGCTGGATCTGATTTTTATGGATCTTCATATGCCGGAACTGGACGGATTTTCTGCATCAGAAAGAATCAGACAGTCGTCAAAAGGGACTGATGTCCCCATTATAGCACTGACCGCAAGTACGGTAAGGGAGGAAATGGAAAAGGCATTTCTCTGCGGTATAAATGAATTCTGCACAAAGCCTGTTGTAAGATCGGATATTGAAAAAATTCTGCTGAAATGGCTTTTCAGAAAAGGAGTCTGATCTGAAGAAACCTGTTGACATAGTTTTTGATTTATGCGTCGGTCTGCTGCAGTATTCAGCTTCCCGGCTCGGTATCACCTACAATGAAATCAATGTTTATATATTTTGTATTGCGTGGCCTGTCTTTACTTTCGGCCTGATTCTTTTTGCTTTCTGGCAGAGAGGCAGAATCATATCACTGAAGGAGCAGGCGGAAATGCTGCAGAACATTGTCCGTCAGAGTT
>DAORDI010000505.1:0-1642 GCA_035345895.1 Leptospiraceae bacterium | reverse complement strand
CCGCATTCATCCATATCAGTAAAATTGCCGTATCTTTTTTTTGCCTGGAAATGAGTGAATATTCCCTTCTTCCCTGCAACATCAAAATTGTCCTTCTGCACCTTATATTCCATTATAATATATCTCATAAGATCAGAGAGGGCCTTCATCTGCGCCTTGTTTGCAAGAACAGATTCCTTCGTTCCCTCATAACTCAGATGGAGGGCACCCTCATCCATTTTCGAAACGAGCTTGAATACAGCAGTTTCAGGAGAACTGCTCCCGAAGGTACGCCCTTTCGCATCCACGAAAAAATGAAATCCGTAACCTTCCTTTCCAGTCTCCCTGAAATACTCCTGATTCGATCTGCTTCCTGTATTGTGCAGGATCACTGAACTGACTGAGAGTTTTCTTGTCCTAGATTTAAAATCCGAATTCTCCCAGTAGCTTATATTAAACCAAGGTCGTCCTGTGACTTTTTCAGGAACTTTTTCCGGTCTGACAGAAGGAATCGACGTTGTACAGTACAGAACGTCAGCCAAAATAAATGCAAGCAGAAGCAGATTCTTAATTCTGAATCCGTACCCGGCCGCTTCGCCGGATTTCAGAGTTTCGTTTCGAGACAGTATAAAATTCATACATATACAGATTTTTCACAGCTTCTCTGAGTTCAAGAAAGATTATTTCCTGGAGAAAATACTGATGAAAACAGACTTTACAAATAGTAGAACTGAATGTAAAGTGTGATTATCAATGGACAGATCATTCTGGAATGCAAATGGAAACAGAAAAGCTTCAGTACAAAGAACATCCAGATTTTCAGAAAACAGCATCCAAAAGGGATCAATGTGCTGGTCGCTTCCGACTGCAAAACAGGGACGGAAGAAAGAAACGGAATCCTGATCCACACAGTTTCGATTCATCATCTGCAGAATTTTCTGAAAAAATATATCTAGGGAGGGGCGGGACAGAGAGCGTGGGGATAATTATATTTTATCGCCCAATGCCGTTTGTTTTGAACCGTCGCAAAAAAATCTTTTGTCGTTTCGCTGTATAATTTATAATCAACACTGCATTGTGCATAGATGTCTGTGATTTTCTGATAGAACCTTCTTTCACTGGAACGAATATCCCGAATCCGCTCTAACTGTTCCTCAAAATAATCCTTTCCAAAAATATTATTCGGATTCTTGAGCCTTTCATCATCCATTGTAAAACCTTTGATGATGTATTCCTTGAGCCGTTCCGTTGCCCAGATCCTTAAATGAGCTGCCTGAGCAGAATTCACCCGGTACCCGACGGAAATGATCGCATCGAGATTGTAGAATTTGGTTTTATTGACCTTTTCATCTTCTGCAGTATGTTTCAAAAAGGAACTAACTGAATTTTTATGCAATTCACCGCTTTCAAATATATTCTTAAGATGTTTTGTAATCGCCGGACGCTGAACTCCAAACAGCTGAGCCATTTTTTCCTGTGTCAGCCAGACATTTTCATTGTGCAAAAAGATCTCCACTTTTACTTTTCCGCTCGGAGCCGTATACAGCAGGATTTCTGTTTTTTCTTTGGCATAGTTAGAACTGGTCTCAAAAATATCTCAGATAAATACAACAGCATGAAAGATGTATAAAAGCAAGAAAGTTCTGTTCCTTGACTTCATAGC
>DAORDI010000504.1:0-1652 GCA_035345895.1 Leptospiraceae bacterium | reverse complement strand
TCGAAATTGTGCTGACTGACAGGAAGGCGGAGAATTTCCGTTTCGGTTTCCTGACGGAATCTCTTCTGAAAGAAACTGTGCCTGACTATATTTCCAGAAAGGCTTTTGTATGCGGTCCTTCTTCCTTGAAGACATCTGTTTCTGAATTCATCCCTTCGAAAAATCTGAAGTTTGAGAATTTTGCCCCCTCTTTCATTCAGGTGAAAAAAGGAACCGGCAGAAAGGTGCAGGTGAGTCTTCTCAAGTCTCACAGAACCGTGGAAATCAGTTCAGACAAGCCTATACTGAACGGGCTGGAAGAAGCCGGGATTTATCCTCCGAGCGGATGCAGGATGGGAATCTGCCATACCTGTGCCTGCGTCAAGAAATCTGGAACCTCTTCCAGCGAGGGAGTTTCCTATTCCGGAGAAGAAACAGTCAGAATCTGTCAGACAACAGCAGAATCAGATCTGGAGCTTGAGCTTTAAAAAAACGGATCGTCAGGATCCCATATCCAAAAGGAGAACATATGAAAAACGTAAATACATTCAGCAGAGTGCTGTCAGACGAAGAGATCGAGAATTTCGGAAAAGAACTGGAAGTCATCAGGGCGGAGATCCAGTCCAAGGTGGGACAGGAAGATGCAGATTATATACGAAATGTATATAATGTAATGAGATATCATGAGATCATGGGAAGGCTTCTGATCCATTTCAGTGTGGATCCTGTGACTTTTGCAATAGGGACAGGAATGCTCGGGATCTCCAAGATTCTGAACAATATGGAAGTAGGGCACAATGTGCTTCACGGTCAGTATGATTTTATGAATGATCCTGAACTCAATTCCAGAACATTCGACTGGGATCATTCCTGTGATTCGGATCAGTGGAAGTTCTACCATAATTATATGCACCACACTTACACGAATATCGTAGGAAAGGACTATGATTTCGGATACGGATTCATCCGCCTTTCCGAAGATCAGAAATGGAAACCTCTCCACCTGCTTCAGTCAGTTGCAAATGTGTTTCTTTGTCTCGGATTTGAATGGGGTGTCGGTTCACACGGACCCAACGTCAAATTTCTGGAAACTCCCAGAAAACAGAGAACCCGGAACACAAAAAAAGAACTGAATGATGTGTATTATAAAAAAATGGAAAGACAGCTTTTCAAGGACTATGTTCTGTTTCCTCTTTTAGGAGGAATCATGGCTCCCAAGATTATGCTGGGGAATTTTATGGCAAATATTATGAGAAACGTCTGGACCTATGCGATCATCTTCTGCGGGCATTTCACTGAGCATACTGAGACTTTCCCTGTGGAAACTCTGCAAAATGAAACCAAGGCAGAGTGGTATCTGCGTCAGCTGAAAGGTTCCTCAAACCTCGAAGGAAGCAGACTGTTTTATATACTCTCCGGTCATCTGAGTCATCAGATTGAACATCATATGTTTCCTGAGCTTCCTGCAAACAGATATGAGGAGATTGCTCCGAGACTGAAGGCTCTCTGCGAGAAATATGGTCAGTACTACAATAACGGAAGTTTCCTGAGCCAGTTCGGTTCAGTAGTGAAAAGAATCATCGCCTATTCATTTCCCGATGAGACTGCCAGAAAGTTTACAAAAAAATCACCTAAGGGAGCAGGTGCAAAAGTATTGAAGGAGAGGGCTGCAT
>DAORDI010000503.1:0-1661 GCA_035345895.1 Leptospiraceae bacterium | reverse complement strand
GGGAAGTTTATATTTACTGAACTCAATGACAGTGAAATAGCACTTGTACTGAAAGGGATAGACAGAATTGAGGAAGACTTCTATCATAGATGCGTAGCCTCGGTGAAAATATGAAATATTTGCTCCTGTTTATGTTCCTTCCATTCTTCTCTGTTTCAGCGGAAAGGAAATGGATGGATAATTTTGATTCAGCTCTATCCAAAGCAAAAAAGGATAAGAAACCGGTTCTGATCGATCTGTATACAGACTGGTGCGGATACTGCCAGGTTCTCAAGAAAAAAATATTTCCTGCAAGAGAAGTCGAATCTGAACTGAAAAATTTCATCACTGTCAGAATCAACGGAGATGAGGTACCTGAGATCCCTTATATGTTCCAGGTAAAGGGATACCCTACAATTCTGTTTCTCGACAAGAACGGTGCCTATCTCGACCGACTTACCGGACTGCCCGACGTCAAAATCATGACCGCAAAACTGAAAAAAGTGTATGAAAAGAAGGACCTGGAACAGGATCTTCTGAAAGAGGCCAAAAAAAATCCGGAGGGAGTTGCAGTCAATTTCAGACTCGGAATCTATTATTATAAAATCAGCAGCAGGGAAAAGGCGATCAGTTATTTTATGAAAAGCGTGAACTCTCCCAGGAAAGAAAATCCGGAAAAGAAAATGGAGTCTCTTTTCAACATAGGGATCATCCAGATGGAATCCAAAAAGTTCAGCGAAGCTGTGAGTATCTGGACGAAATACATTGAAGACTATCCCAGAGGAGACATCTCTTCCGCATACTACTACAGAGGAGTTGCGCATATGAAAGGAGGACAGTCCAAGGAAGCGAAATCGGATTTTGAGTCCTCTCTGAAAGCAGGAGCAGACTCTGAAACCAGAGAAAAAATTGAAGGATATATGAAACAGCTGTAACTATGGAACTGAATCACCCCGAACTGACTCTTGCCGCACTCAAAATCTTAAGGAGCGGCGAAAATTTTCAATGGTACATCATCCCCATTCTTGCGCTCGTTGTATATGTGTATTCCAATGAAGCTGCCGCAAAGAACTGGAGGGGGATCGCATCAGGACTCTGCCTTTATTCCATACACTGGTTCTTTGAAATACTGAATGGACTCATCCAGCATTTTTCGGGCCATGCCCTCTGGACAGTCTCCGCAGGAACCTCATATCTGATTCTGATCGGCGTAGGAATTGAAATTTCAATGATGTTTTCGATTGCAGGACTTGCCGCAAGCAAACTCCTTCCAGAAGATCCTCAGGAAAAAATATTAGGAATAAACTCACGCCTTTTCAACGGAATTGCGAATGCTGCATTATTTTCCATTATAGAAATATTTCTCGCAAAGGAGACCGGAATATTCACCTGGGTCTATCCCTGGTGGGGAGCCTTCCCTGTTTTCATTACAGTGTATATACCGTTCTTTGTTCCTGCAATGTACTGTTATGACTGGGACAGAAAAAAACAGAAACAGTTCATAGGAGGAATGTTCCTTCTGGATGCTGTCCTTATTTTCCTTTTTGTCTATGTGCTGAAGTGGATCTGAATTTAATAACTCACCTTACGCCTTCGGCTGCAGGTGGGGCGTTTTTGGCAGGGAGCCACCGGCGGTTTCGCAAACCTTGAAGCTGCCGCAAACCTTGAAGCTGCCGCAAACC
>DAORDI010000502.1:0-1680 GCA_035345895.1 Leptospiraceae bacterium | reverse complement strand
AAGTTGCTTCTGCTGAACCCAGTTCAACGGATGAAATTGAAGCAAGAGGAGTGCCCTTGACTACAATATCCCCTTCCTTGACATATACCATATTGATTCTGCCTGGAACCCTTGACCCTACATTCGCCACTTTTTCCAGATCAAAAGAGACTTTTCCCGGAAGGACAATCTCTTCGTAAAATCCTCTTTCCTTCAGACGGACATAAGTAAAAGGATGGTTTTTCAGTACATCAGGAGGAATGACTATTTTCTTGGATGAAGCTGCATCCTCCTTCTTGTCGGAAACTGCCGATTTCTTTGATATTTTTTTATAAACAAAAAATATTCCAAATAAAAGTGCAGCCGCTGCAAGCGTCCAGTAAATGGCAGACTTTCTTCTGTTCTCATCTGCAATGAGGATCTTTATTCTTTCAGAAACCGGCATTTTCTCCGAATCACTCATTTCCCGTTCTCCTGCAGTCTTCCGACAGCCGCCCTAAACTGCTCAATAGCATTATAATATAAATATAACTGTTCATAGTATCCTTTCAGGAGATTGATATAGTTTTTTTCCGCTTCCAGAAAAGTGACAAGATTGGATGCACCTTTTACATATGCAGTTCTGGATTTCTCCTGAACTTCCTTGTTCTTTTCGAGAAGCCGGTTTTTGGTATAGGTCCTAAGCAGCTCTTCTCTTGCTTCAAGTTCTCTTACCGCAGTTCTTATTTCAATTTCAATCAGCTTTCTTCTCGATTCCAGTTCGAGAGATGTCTTCTTGTAGGATTCCTCTGCTTTCAGAATCTCCCCCTGGTTTCTGTCAAAAACCTTGAGAGGCACTGTAAGAAAAAGTCCAGTGTACGTTTCATTTCCCTTGTGCCTGATCTCTGCTCCCACATTCGCAAAAGGTCCGAAATGAGTTCCTTCCTTCTTCTTCAGATCCACATTCAGTCTGCTCTGTCTTACTCTGAGTTTATGCGCTTTCAGATCAGGCCTGTTTTCCATATCATAGTTTTTCAAATCCACACCGAGTTCTGCAGTAGTGAAGAATCTCAGATTTCCCTTCAGCTTAAGCTTTCTGCTCGCAGTGCCTGGAATTCCGGCAAAAAAGCGGATTTCCTTTGCCACCTGCACTCTCTGAATCTCTGCATCCTGCACCTCTTTTTCTATTCTCAGCTTTTCCAGAAAAATCCTGTCATACTCCAGCTGAGAGATATCACCTTTGTCAGCACGGAATTTAGTCAGGTGAAGAAGATCATTATAATTGTCATAAAAATCTTTCTGAAAATTCACAAGTTCAGAAAGATAAAGGTATGACCAGTAGTTCTGACGGAGTCTGAGTCTGAACAGTCTGTCAAAATCTTCGAAACCGGCAATCTGCGCCTGAAAGCCCTGCCTTGCCGTTTCAGCACGAGTGCTGACGTAACCCGCAAAGTCCAGATCCCAGTTTACGCTCGGAGCAATTTCCACCGGCCCGCCGGAGGTTGCAGGAGGAAGCTGAACGACTCCCGGCACACCGTTCTGGCTGATTGAAGGGAGATAGGAGGAACTCATGGAAGAATTGACTCTGCCCAGAGGATCCTGACGGATAAACTGATTCTGCATTCCGATCACCGGATTTCTGTAAAGGGATGCAGTGATCATTTCTCCTCTCGCGATGCCTATATTCTGCTTCTCAGCCAGGTACAGTGAATTGTTCTGTAC
>DAORDI010000501.1:0-1682 GCA_035345895.1 Leptospiraceae bacterium | reverse complement strand
ACACTTCCAATGACGTTTTCAATTTTGTCAGGCTCAAGCATTCCTTCCATAGAATGTTTGATATCGTTCACTACATCATAAATAATGCTGTAGTATTTAATCTGTATCCCTTCTTTTTCAGCAAGGGCAAGTGTTCTCGGATTTGCACGGACATGAAAGCCTACGATCAATGCATTCGAAGCAGAAGCAAGCATAATGTCTGAATCGACAATCTGTCCAGTTCCGGCGTAAATCACAGTCAGTTTTATATCAGCATTGGAAAGTTTCTCCAAAGCTTCTTTGATCGCTTCAGAAGAACCTCTCACATCGGACTTGATGATGATCTTCAGTTCCTTCAAAGCACCCTGCTGTATGAACTCATTCATATTGTCCAGAGTCACTCTGATCAGATTGGAAGACTGACCGATTCTCTGGAATTCTTTCCTGTGCTGAGAAATGTATCTGGCTTCTTTTTCATCCCCGATCACATCGAACGGATCACCTGCATCCGGAACAGAATCCAGACCTGTGACAAGTACGGGACAGGATGGAGGAGCTTCTTTCAGATTGTGACCGAAATCATCATACATTGCACGGACCTTTCCTGAATAAACACCTGCCAGGAATGGATCCCCGATTCTGAGTGTCCCATTCTGAATCAGTATTGTCGCAACAGGACCTCTGCCCGGATCCAGTTTTGCTTCAATAATCGTTCCTTTTGCTTTTCTCTTTGGATTGGCATCCAGTTCAAGAACCTCGGCCTGAATCAGAATCATTTCGAGAAGTTTTTCTATTCCCACTTTCTGTTTAGCGGAAATCTTGCAGACAATAGTGCTTCCCCCCCATTCTTCGGGTGTGAGACTGTGTCCTACAAGTTCCTGCATTACTCTGTCAGGATTTGCAGAAGGAAGATCAATCTTGTTGATTGCAACGATGATAGGAACGTCGGCTGCCTTTGCATGGCTGATTGCTTCCACAGTCTGAGGTTTTACACCGTCATCCGCAGCAACAACAAGCACTACAATGTCAGTTACAGAAGCACCCCTTGCTCTCATCGCAGTAAATGCTTCGTGACCGGGAGTATCCAGGAAAGTGATTGCCCCTTTCGGTGTAATTACCTGATAAGCTCCGATATGCTGGGTAATCCCTCCCGCCTCAGTATCAATGACTGCAGTTTCACGGATAGTATCGAGAAGTCTGGTTTTACCGTGATCCACATGTCCCATAATAGTAACGACGGGAGGACGATGAATATAGTCTTCCTGATTCTCCTGCTCTTCCTGAATGACAGTTTCCTCGTAAAGAGAAACAATTCTGACCTTGCATCCATACTCATCTGCAAGAAGAGAAGCAGTATCACTGTCGATCACATTGTTGATCGTAACCATCATTCCCATTTTCATCAGTTTGGCGATTACGTCATTCGGTTTCAGATTCAGTTTTTTTGCCAGTTCACCGACCTGAATGTTTTCCATAATGGAAATTTCTTTAGGTACAGTTGTTCCCGACATCGGAATCTGCTGTTTTTTAATATTCTGTTTGAAAAATTTAGAATTCTCAAGACCCTCTACACTGGTCTTTTCTTTCTTATCAAATGCACTGTTCGGATTTCTCTTTCTGTTGGTGGATGGAGAAGTATCAATAGGCAGATTATCCTTAGGAGGCTGTGTGAACCCCCCGCCTTGACCGCCGCCTTTGTAGCC
>DAORDI010000500.1:0-1751 GCA_035345895.1 Leptospiraceae bacterium | reverse complement strand
TATTGACTCTTCCGGCATCGGAACCTTAATCAAGTCACTGAATGCAATTAAAAACAAAAAAGGTGAACTGGTTTTAGTCGGACTTAAGCCGATGATCCTGAATGTATTCAAGCTGGCAAAACTGGATATGTTTTTCCAGATAATGAATAATGATGATTTTAAGGCAAAGTATACAGATGATGACGATAAGGATATAGACCAGCTCCTCAGAGGGAAAATTCCGACTTAATCGAGTTCATCTCCGTTTGTATCCACCTCTTCTGTAAATCCAAACAGCTTAGAGTTCTTCAGTCTGTCCACATAGAGGATTCCTTCCAAATGATCACATTCATGCTGATATACAATGGCAGGGAATCCCTCAATAATCTCGGAGTGTTCTTTCCATTTTAAATCCCGATATTCCACTCGGATTTTATATGGTCTTTCCACAAAACCTCTCATACCAGGTACAGAAAGGCAGCCTTCCCAGTAACCCTTTCCATTTCCGGCAAGAGGAGTAATCTTAGGATTAATCAAAATCTGTTCTTTGATTTTTGGCGCATCAGGATACCTTGGATTGTCGTCTTCTATGCCGACAATAACCAGCTTTTTCAGCACCCCAATCTGCGGTGCAGCAAGCCCGACTCCATTCTCAAATCTCATCGTATCAAACATGTCTCCGACTAATTTCTTAAATTCTTTGGTTCGGACCTCTTCCTCGGTCACTTCCACGCTTTTTTCTCTAAGGATCGGATTTCCCAGCCTAAGCACTTTCCTAGCAGCCATGGCACTATAGGAAAAAAACAAGTATCTTCTGTAAAGTAAAATTAGGGATACTTGCGTGCCGAGTAAGCACACAAAACGGGCTCACTACCCGAAAAATCCCCCGACTTCCGTAGTATCTCCTCAGGCTTACCTGCAGAGAATGTGCATCTTTGAAACAAAATTTTCTTTATGATGAAAGATCCGTTTTTTTTCTGCTGATCCGGACATTTCCAATACAGTGTTATTCAGGAGATTTCATTATGACTGCTGAAGAATTCAATGCACAGATGTTCAGTGAGGAGCTGAGAACGAAGATACCTATGAAAGGGAGCGGAATTTCCACACTGCTCATCCCATCCTTTTTCATCAGACACCTCGAACTGAGATCCAAAAGATTCAACGGAATGCCTGCTTATTTTTCCCATCTTCTGAGAAGGTTCAGAATCATTCTGCGCAGTTTTGCGAGAAATCCGGAGGGCCTCAAAACCCTCTATCAGAAGAAAAATCAGGATCTAAGGAAAGTCAATTTCAGGCCTTTCAACGAGGATTGGGCTGAAATCGGCACTTTTTCCGTTGCTTCAGGAAGAAGCAGATGTCTTCTCTTCGTCATTCTCCTGATCTTCGATATGGCCAAATTCGGAGCCGCTTTCAGGAAGGCCGGAATCCTTATGAATGACCCCTTCACAAAGAAAAGAAAGTGGGAACTCATCTCTCTCTTTGGGGTAGACAGGAACGAAGGCTTCTGCATCAGAGGATTCACTCCACTGCTGGTTTAAGAATACAGCAAGTTGATAAGCTTTAGTATTCTTTGATTTGCAGATAGGGAACCCTTGATTCGATTAGACTTCCCATCAAAGTGATCAATAATTTCCTGATAAAGAAAAATCCAAGGATTCGTATTTTCAAACTGCGGAAAAGAATCATTCTTTAAACTTTTAAATCCTTTGTATAAAGGTGATTCTGTTGTACTGTAAATTTTATGCCCGTCATTACTAAGTACGATTCTT
>DAORDI010000499.1:0-1779 GCA_035345895.1 Leptospiraceae bacterium | reverse complement strand
AAAATCAAGCCTGCCGGGTGGGAAAAGCGCAATTATTTATGAAAATCAGTATAAAAAGGAAAATATGGGAATTTTTCAGGAACAAGGCTGGATTCACGGAGTTCCAAATCTGCTGATTGAAATTATTTCCAAAGGAACCTTCACAAGAGACACTGAAGAAAAATTTGAAATTTACCAAAAATACGGCGTTTCGGAATACTGGCTTGTTTTTCCGGAGCTTCATTGCATTGAAGTTTTTACATTGGAAAATGCACTATACTCACTGTACTGCTCAACAGAAAAAACAGATGGGAAAGTTTTCTCAAAACTTCTCACAGGTCTGGAAATAGATTCCAGACTGATATTCGGATAACAGCCACTAAAATATCCCCAATATTGGGGATATTAATTATTTTTGATAATCGAAAAAAGTTCTATATAAGGCAGATTATCACAAACCATATATTTTAAATGTTGACTGCATTGCCAGCATCATTCACATAATCCAATTTTCCCCTTCAAAATCGACATTCATCTCAGAACTCAAGTTTTTTTTTGGATATATACCTTTTTCTGAAAAAATACCCAATATTGGGTATTTAACAAATATCTTTGGTTGACGATTATCCCTTTATAAAGTTTCATTAGAGGCAGATAAATGATTTGGAAGGAATATAAAGTTTCGTTATTCTCTAAGCTCAGGTTCGTTTTTTCTTCAATCTTGATATATTTCGGAAGTTATTCCTGCACTTCCGTTTCTGAGCACATAAATGAAAAATTTGACTATAAAAAAATCAATGGAATGCAAATTAAAAGGTTTACGGTGTTTCAAAATTCTGATCTGAGAATGACTGCATTGCAGGCAAATTTAATCTGTCTTGATAAGCATATGAATGATTCCGAATATCAGGACTTTAATCCGGAAAATACATTTGGTAGAGCATTTCAGAAAGTTCTGAATGAAAATGAAAATTTCGATGCTGAATTTACTCCTCTAGACCAACTAGGACTTTCCCCTGATGATTTCCATCCAGGAGAATCCAAAATTGATGACATCAATGAGAAGGGAATGAAATGGCTAAGGGATATCGGTGTGGATACAGTCATTTATCTGGAAAAATCCAACTTGAAAATGGACTACAGTACAAGGGTTCCGAACCTCAGTATTCTGAATGTCTTTTACACAGCAGTTCTTCCGGTTTTTTGGATTGCTGACGGTTTCGGAAAATGGGATATGCAACTGGATTACGGTTTCAAAATCGTAAGGACTTCAGACAGGATGCAGACTGCTTCTTATGAATTTAAGCAGATTTCTGCAGAAACCGACAGATACATATTGAACTGGTTTGATCATAAAGCATTCGATTTATATTTTTCAAAATTGTATCTCAAATCTCTTAGACAGGAAAATTCTTTATGAAAAGAATACATTATTTTCTCACTGAAACTGTGTTTTCCGGTTTATTACTTACAACGTTGTTGTTTTCAAACTGCGTGACAATTGATGAACGATATGACTATGTAAAATGGTCTCACAAGTCAGCCGACAGTAAGAACTGCCCAAAACTGGAAGAAGGAAAGGAAAGCGAATTTGTCAAATGTAATCATGATTTAGAATTAAAAAAAATTACAAAAAAGGAAGAAGCATTTTCAAATTTGATCAAATTCAAGGATGGAAAGAATCAGATCAGTAAACCTGAGCTGGATTCCTATTTGAACTCCGCCAAAGATTCATTCAAAGCAGAAAAATACACAAGAGCAATGTATTATTCCTATTTTATACTGCAAAAATCACCTGAT
>DAORDI010000498.1:0-1795 GCA_035345895.1 Leptospiraceae bacterium | reverse complement strand
TGCTTTCTGAAAATTATTGCATCTAGACAGCATATTGTATTTGCGTAAGGTGAGTTAGAATTTGAACTTCGTCAAAGAAGAATTGAGTGAATCAGAAAGCTCTTTCAAATCAGCAACACTTCGGCTGATGACATGTATTGCAGCTTCCTGTTCCTCTGTAGATGCGCTGATTTCCTCAATCACAGAACTTGTCTCAGATGTTTTCGATCCAATATTCTCCATATTCTTATTGACTTTGTCAGAAAGCAGTTTTGTCTGATCTGTGATAATATGAATATTTTCCATTCTTTTAAAGGTATTTTCCGAATGTGTCAGTATTTCTTTCATTGAAGCCTGAATGTTTTCCATTCCCTTGGAGCCGTTTTCCAGAACCTTCATACTGTCCCTGATATCATGGATGATTCCTGAAATTTTTGACTGAAGTCCTGCGACAAAGGCTGAAATCTCCTTTGCCGATTTTCTGGATGCTTCTGCAAGTTTACCTACCTCTGAAGCCACGACACTGAACCCTCTTCCGGAATCGCCGGCTCGGGCTGCCTCGATGGAAGCATTCAATGCCAGCAGATTTGTCTGATCGGAAATTCTGGTAATTGTATCTACTATCATATTAATGGACTTGGATTTTTCTCCGAGCTCTTCTACGTCACCGGATACCGCTGAGATAATCTGCAGTACTTTGGAAAATTTTAAAACCGCATCCTTGGATACAGAATCTCCTTTTTGGGAACTCAAATTCATCTGCTCAGACTCAGATTTCAGTTCCAGATTTTCCGATACAATTTCCTGAATATTTGCGTTCAACTGAGATATTTTCAGAACTGTATCCTCCGAGCTTCCTGCTGTGACGGAAGATGATTCGGCAAGAATCTGCATTGCCTTGCTCAGTTCGTCGAACGAGTTCTGAATGGCACCGAAAACTTCTTTCAGCTCATTGATCATAGAATTGATAATCTGTGAACTTCCTACCAGCTGGGAAAGCATTCCTCGAATTTCGACTTGGGCAGACCGGATGTTTTTCTGAATTTCTCCCATCTCGTCTTTTCGGCTTACCTGGATGATATGCTTGAGATGTCCGGACTGAATCTGCTTAAGATCATTGATGCATTCCTGAATGGCTTTTTCCTTTGAGTTCAGTATTAAAGTAAGAAATGTCTGACTGAGGAAAAATGATGCGAAAAGAGCAGGAAGTATATATAATAATGAAACTGTATTATACATAAGAAATGAAAGGACTGCAAACATAAAGATCAGAAAGATTCCGTTTATCAGGGGAATGTCTTTGATTTTTATGTCCGAGATAGAAGATAATTTTTTATCAGCTTTTTTTGCTGAATCCCAGTAATTTTTTTCCGCTCTTTGAATCTGCTCAGGAGTGGGCTTAGTCCGTACTGAAATGTACCCGATAATATGGCCTGCCTCATAAAGAGGAGAGACATTTGCGTCTACCCAGTAATAATCACCGTTCTTGCATCGGTTTTTAACGATCCCGTTCCAGGAATTCCCATTTTTGACAGTGCTCCAAAGATCTTCAAATGTCCATTCCGGCATATCCGGATGCCTCATTATACTGTGAGGTTTTCCTATCAGTTCTTCAAGACTGTACCCGCTTACTGCCAGAAATTCAGGATTTGCATATGTAATGACACCCTTTGTATCCGTCTTGGATGTAATGATTGCTCCATCTATGATCTTTCTCTCATTTGATGTAACAGGCAGATTTTTTCTCACTTTTTTCTGCTCCTGCAGCTGAAACCTTTCAGTTTTCTCAAGTTTTCCCAGAATTTTGAAATAGCAA
>DAORDI010000497.1:0-1828 GCA_035345895.1 Leptospiraceae bacterium | reverse complement strand
GGCACAGTCACTGCTGCAATCAGGAGGAGCTCCGCATTCAGATAAAGAAGAATGACCAGATGAGTCACCAGATAAAAAAAGTTGATAATCGCATCTCTGAGATTGCTTGAAATGACTGCTGCGATGATTTCTGCATCGTTGATGATTCGGCTCATCAGCATTCCTGTCTTTTCCTTATAGAAATACGTGAGCGGAAGAGTCTGCATCTTGTCGTAAAGTCTCTGCCGAATATCCCTCACTGCCCTGTACCCTGCAGTTGCAATACAGTATACTGATGCCAGGTAAAAAAGAAGTTTCAGAACAGAAAGCGGAATAATGATCTTGCATACCGACCAGACAATTTCCTTCGGTTCCTTGTCCTTCATATAGTCATTGGATTCCAGCTTTACATTGATGAGAACCCTTTTGATTTTCTCCAGACCGTCGAGAGAATCGTAACCCATTACCATTTCCTTATAAAGAATCTTTTTTTCAGGAAACGTGAATTCCATCTGGAATTTCTGCTTCTGAGTCGAACCCAGTGCATCAAACAGAGGAATGAGAACAGTCAGAGAGACAGCATTAAAAAGTGAGGTAAAAAGTGCAAAAAATATACCTAAAGAAAACCTGTATCTGTACTTCAGGGAATAGGAAAGAAGCCTTCTAAAAATTCCCTTGTTTTTCAATGTTTTATTTTTCCTTTCCCGGATTCAGAAGAAAATTCAGTGCAGTACGGAAATACCGGAAAATACTGCACCGAAACAGGCACTCTCAGAGATTCGGACTCTCTATCCCTCTGCCGTCATTGAGGAATTTGGAAATGATGACTCTCTGGATCTGAGAAGTTCCCTCATAAATCTGGAAAATCTTTGAATCTCTCATCAGTTTTTCTACAGGATATTCTGTATTGAAGCCGTATCCTCCGAAAACCTGCACCGCATCAGTACAGACACGTACACACATATCAGCGCAGAAAGCCTTGGCTATGGAAGCTTGGTACGTGTTTCTATAGCCCTGATCGATCAGCCAGGCGGCCTGCCAGCAGAGCATTCTTCCGGCTTCCACATCTTTCGCCATATCTGCCAGAATGAAACTGATTCCCTGATTTGCTGATATCGGTTTGCCGAATGCATTTCTGGTATTTGCATAGCGGACAGCATGGTCAAGAGCGGCTTTTGCAACGCCTACTGCACCAATTGCAACTGCAGGACGAGTATGATCAAAGGCTCCCATTGCAATCTTGAATCCGTCGCCTTCCTTGCCGATCATCTGATTCTTGGGAACTTTCACATCTTCAAAAGTGACAGAACGAGTGTCAGAACATCTCTGTCCCATATTTTTCTCTTTTTTCCCAATGATTACACCAGGGGATTTGGAATCTATGATAAAACCGGTCATTCCTTTGTGACCAAGTGAGGGGTCTGTTTTTGTAAGCACAAACATCCAGTCACTGACACCGGCATTTGTAATCCACTGCTTGCTTCCGTTGATGACATACTCATCTCCTACACGAACAGCTGTCGTTCTGATGCCCGCAACATCGGAACCTGCACCAGGTTCAGTCACTGCATACGCACACAGAGTGAACTCCTGAGTTATCGGCTCAATAAATTTCTTCATTACATACTCGTCAGCGCCCAAAAGAACAGGGGCTAAAGCAAGATTATTAGCAAGGATTGCAGTTGCCACACCAGAACAGGCATAATTCAGTTCTTCCGCAGTCAGCATTTCTTCAAAATCATTCATGCCTGATCCGCCGTATTCGGGTTTAATGTGCAGGTTCATCAATCCTACTTCCCAGGCTTTTTTCAGAATATCCATAGGATATTCCCCTGTTTCATCCAATCGG
>DAORDI010000496.1:0-1850 GCA_035345895.1 Leptospiraceae bacterium | reverse complement strand
TTCCTGCAGAGAAGGTCAAGTCTTCAGACAGCAAAACCTTGGCAGAGGAATTAAAAACAATGATCGAGTCTAAAATAAAATAGAGTGAATTAATGCTGAGTCATACTGCTCGTTTCTCTCCTATTTTCAATCCCATTATAATATATATGACTGCACCAAAACAAACCATTGACAGAGAAAGATAAAATCCCGGAGGTCTGTACATTATTTTCAGATCCCTGAATTCAGGCGATGCAGGGAGAACAATTCCTGGAAAAAAGTCCAGTACTCTGATAATTGGAATTTCGGAGGAATCCAAGTATGCAGTATGTCCTTTCCAGAAATACCGGCTGAAAACCAAAGGCTGAGCCGTATATTCAGGCAATGTTCTGTAAGATAATGAAATTGCATTTTCCCCGACTTTCACATCTTTTAAATCCAGTCCTTTAGGCAGATTTGAAATTCCGTCCGGCAAGGACTGATCTCTGTTCCGAGTATATCTTTTTTCAGCCCCCTCAATTGTTTCCATTTTCCAGCCAGAACGTCCAAGATAAGATTCCAGTATTTCAAGCTTGCCCAGAATCTGAATAAAATTCAGATCAAACAGATCTGCTCCTGTTTTTCCTGTTGCAGCATCCTTTTCATAAAGGAATGAATAATCTTTACATTTCATTCTGGAAAAATAATCCATACACATATATTCAAATATTTTTCTGTCTACCATCGGAGAATACCCGTTCAATGATTTTATTCCGTAAAGAAGTGCTGCATTTCCAAGATAGGAATTCTTAAAATCTGCATAATACTCTCTTATAAAAACAGAAGAGCCATGAAAATTCAAGCCCAGTTGTTTTTTTTTAATCGCCGGAGTATGAATAAATGTATCCGGTGAGACAAAAAAAGGAGCTGAAAGAAGAAAAATAAGGATCTGAATCAAAGAAAGAAAAAAATTTGAAGTTCTCCGAAATTTCCAAAATTTGAAAAGCAGAATGCATATGATACCTAACGCTATGAGGATTAGGGAATCTCTTATTTTTCCGGATACTAAGAACTGAAAAGCATAAAGATTACTGAGTATGCCCGCAAAAAGATATAATTTATCAAGAACATTTCTTTTTTGTGAAAGATAAATTCCTGTCCAGACAGAAAAAATCAAAACCCCAGGAGGAAGGAAACGAAACATATATCTTAATGAATTTGTATTAGGAGCGAGTGATGCCAGAACAAGCAGGAAAATCAGTGTGAACATAAAGAAAAGAAGGTATCTCCTATGAAAGCCTTTGAACTGAAAGGACAATCCATATTTGTATATGGACTTGAGGTATACCAAAACTGATGGAATAAAGAACAGACTGATATAAAGCATAGGTGTCTTAATTATTCTGTATTTTCCGTCCCACCACATAAATCTTCCTTCAAAAAATGGGTTTGAAAACTGAAAAGAATACCAAGGACATATTGTCCACTGACTTACAGAAACATTCCAGTCAGATCGAGCAGCTGTTTTTCCATATTCCCAGAACGGCATCAAGGCAGGAAAAGAAAGCAGGAGACCAATCAGGATAAGGAAGGAAAAACGTACGGTATCCGCCAGCCTGCATTTCTGAATTAGAAGAAAAAAGAAAAACAGTCCTGAAACCAGCCCCATTGCCGCAACTTGAAGAGGCCAACCGGAGGAAACAGTCATAAAAACAGAGACGGGCAGAAGCAGTCCCCATTTTGAGCCGTTGTAAAAAAGCAGAACTGTATATAGGAAAAAAGAGAACCAGGCAAGAGAAACGAGACCAGGAATATAATTTCCGTAAAACCAGTGAACCAAGGTTCCGCTCCCCAGAAATATATTTGCCGAAAAATATTTAAGCCCCCTGTCT
>DAORDI010000495.1:0-1896 GCA_035345895.1 Leptospiraceae bacterium | reverse complement strand
TATTGCTTCCTTCCAGAAGAAATCCAAGTGCATCCTTTTTTTCAATTTCCTGAAAATACAGTTCAGCACCTGAAAAAAAACCTTCCGAAAAAAGCTTAAAATGAATGAACTTTTCCGATTTTCCGTCAACATATACAATCTTTTCGGAATTTCTGAAATAGGGTGAAACAATTTTATACTGTCCTTTAGGAAGCCTGAAATGTATGTAATGTCCGACCCTGAGACTGAAATCTCTGATAAGTTCAGGTGTCTCGGCAGAGCTGAATCTGTCTCTGTATTTCAGCAGCTTCACATTGAATGACCAGAGCGCAAGTGCCGGTGAGTACGGTCTTATCAGATAAAAGTCTGACAGATTTTCAGACCTGCTGTACAGTTTCTTAAACTTTGCAGATGCAGAACATCCAGTCTGAAAAAATAATATGGTAAGAAGTATAATAAGTTTTACAGATAAAATATGCATTCGACGATTCCTTACCTTTTAATGACAATTCTTGACAGTTCAGAATTGTACCTGCCGATCAGGTTTTCTCTATCTTTTCCTGTGTATGCAATTAATTCAAATAAAAAAGCTGCAGAAAATCCGTAAGCACCGTCTTCTCTGTCATCGCAGGCATAAAGTTCAGAAAGAACTGCCTCAGGATTTCGCTGACTTAGAAAGGCAAAATTTGCAGGACATTCTGTATGCGCAAACTCTCTTCCGTCTGAATGCCTTGCCTCATGCACAAGAATAATGCTCTGTTCTAAAACTGAAAGCTGAAGAAAAGAATCAGAGAGGGTCTGTTCTGTTCCTGAATTCAAAGCAGTATAGTCTTTGATTTTCTGAATTTTTATCTTTTTTATTCGAGAAAGAATCCACTCATTCAGTTTTTTGCCGCTGAAAGGAAATCCGAACAGTTTTTGAAATTTTGATCTTTTTCTGTAGAATTTTTCTGAAAAATAAAGTTTTTCTGTCTGAAAAGAATCAATAAACATAAAAACCTTGCTCAGCTTTTCCTGTTCATTTAGGGAAATCCTGGAAACGTCAATTCCAAATTCTTTCCCCAGTAAGAATATGTTTTCAGTAAAAATTGGAGAAGAAATAGGCAGAAGAAAAACAGACAGGACAAGAATCATCCGCAATTCAGCCCTGATCAAAAGGCATCCTGTCCGACAATCAGAAAACAAAGATTTCAATTCCTCAATATCCTGTATTCAGCCCCCTTCATCAGCGCAGTGCTGTCGAGAGCGTAATTCCGAAAATCATTTTTCCAGTCTTCTGCAAGTCCTTTTTCATTCAGTTTTTCCGTCGCTCTTGCATAGAGAACCGAACAGATATGTCTGGATGCTGCATTGATCAGATCCTCAGCCCTTCTTTCCTTTTTTTCCTCATCCGTGATCTTCCTGTAGGCAGAGATGCAGGATTCCATCAGATCAGACTGTTCTGAAATCATTTCCTTGAAATATATTATATCTTTTTTTAATGAGTTCATATATTTTCGGAAACCTCCCTCCTCAGACATTCCAGCGAGAAATGCTCCGGAAGAAATTCTCACCTGGATCTGGCTTGTGCCCTCATAAATTGTGTTGATCCTTGCATCACGGAACAGTCTGGATACGTCAAAATCCTCAGTGTAGCCGACTCCGCCGTGAATCTGAACTGCAGTGGATGCACAGGCCTGCCCCTGCTCTGAACCGTAGTATTTTGCAATTGGAGTGAGGATGGAAGCAATTCCCGACCAGGTCCGTATCTTTTCATTTTTCCGGATATCTCTGTCAGATACGCCCTTCTTTTCCATACGGATTTGTTCATGCTGGTACATATCCACTGAGTATGCAGCTTCGAGTGCAAGAAGACGCATTGCGTTTGTCTCTCTTTTCAGTCTGTTCAGCATCTCCGCCACTGCAGGAATTTTCCCG
>DAORDI010000494.1:0-1898 GCA_035345895.1 Leptospiraceae bacterium | reverse complement strand
GTCTATCCGGACTTCCTTTACTTTACCCCTGTCATCCTGACCGAGCAGAATATACTGATTTCCGGATTTAACGATCTGAACCCCGCCGACCCTTCCCTTCTCTGCCTGACTTTTTCTGAAATCCTGAGCCAGAACGCGCTCATCCGGCACTCCCTGGTACTGGATATTCAGTTCCTTGATGAAGTCCTTCCTGGAAATAACGGTATTCCCTTTCTGAAGAATGTATTCTTTGTCCTCCTTTCTGAGAAGAGCTTCTCCTTCTTTCAGTTCCAGGTTCAGGGAAGAACTGGATTTCTTTTTGCTGATGCTCAGAAAACTTCTGTCAACCTTAATCACTTCATTCCCATGAACAATATTGATCTTCTCCACTTCAGATTCTTTTCTGTTCATCGTATCAACAGTCATAGATCCCTGAATCAGATTGATGTCCAGTTTCTCCGGATTTGTATTAATGTAGATAATCGTATCTTCATTTAAAGTGACTTTTGTTCCGTCTGTCAGTTCAATGACAGTTTTGGAATCTGCTTCAGTTCTGATCGTGTCATAATTATAAACAGAGTAATCCTTAATGATCTTCCTCCAGACCACTGTCGCACCCAGTTTCCGCTCAGTCTGGTTGACAGCAGAAGCAACTTTTCCGACCAGTTTCCTGTTTCCGATTTCAGGATCTTTATTGCTGTCCCAATATAGAAAACAGACAAGAAGAAAAATAAGGGAAAGTGTTGCGGTATTTGTTTTTCTCTGATCTTTCCTTTCTTCTTCCGGACTGATTTCCTTAAATATGTTAAAATTATATAATTTCATACTTTACTTCATTTTCAGCTGCAGACAGACCCTCGGAAGACGGATCATGCTTTATGCCTAGTAAAGCTCGAAGCTCATCCAGAGTTTCAGGACAGTTCGGATCATCATATCTTCCCAAAACTGCATAAATGGTCTGAGGTTCGCTTTTTCCCTTTACCTTAATCTGCTGCATCTTCTCTGTTCGATATATATTCTGAACCTGATCATAAAGATCCTGAGTAATCAGTATATCTGTGCCGAAAGGTTTGTTAAGAGACTCAACTCTGGATGCCAGATTCACACTGTCACCAATCACTGTATACTGCAGTTTCTCATTAGAACCAATCTGGCCGGCAACCACTGCCCCATAATTCAGCCCGCATCCTATACGGAGTTCCGGTCTGCCTTCTGCTTTTCTGGAAGCATTCATTTCCATCAGTGCGCTCCGCATATGCAGAGCTCCATTCACTGCATTTTCTGCATCGCTCCCTCGGGAAATAGGCACGCCCCAAGTCGCCATAATAGCATCTCCGATAAACTTGTCTACATACCCATGTGAAAGATTTACACAGTCAACCATACGTGTGAGATAATCATTCAGAAGTTCCACCACTTCCTCGGGGGACAGTTTCTCAGACATTGCCGTAAAGCCCCGAATATCAGAAAAGAAAATTACACAGACCTTCTGTTCTCCTCCCAGCTTAATTTCGCCTTTGAGAGCTTTTTCTGCAATTTCCTTGGAAACAAATTTTGTCAGTGCATCTTTTACTTTTTCCCGTTCAGCAAGCCCCTCACTCATCTCCTGAAAAGCTTCCTCCAGAAGTCCAATTTCATCCTTGGATCTGTATGCCACGGAAACATTAAAATTTCCCTCCTGTATCTGTCTTGCAAGACGGACCAAATGCAGAACCGGTCTAGTAATCTGTTTTGCAAAATTGTATACCACAAAAAATACAATCAAGATAGATATAATCATTAATATAATATTTCTTCTCTGAATGTTATACACTTCTTCGAGAGCTCTGTCTTTTGATATAATGGATACAACACCTGCATTTGCGAATCCGACTTTTTTATAAGAGCCGATGAAATTTTCTCCATTCCTGGCATAAATA
>DAORDI010000493.1:0-1921 GCA_035345895.1 Leptospiraceae bacterium | reverse complement strand
CTGGTACATATCCACTGAGTATGCAGCTTCGAGTGCGAGAAGACGCATTGCATTTGTCTCTCTTTTCAGTCTGTTCAGCATCTCCGCCACTGCAGGAATTTTCCCGATCGGCTTTCCGAACTGAATCCTTTCACCGCAGTACTTTTCAGATTCAAAATATCCTGCAGCTCCCCCGCCTGCACCGCCGGATGCACTTCCGAGTCTCATAAAATTTGTCATCCCCAGTGTGTATCTTGTGAGACCGAATCCTTCTTCTCCTAAAAGTTCCCCTCTGCAGTTTTCATATACAAGTTCGCAGGTGGGAGATGCGTGAATCCCCATTTTCTTTTCTATTCCTGCGATCTGCACATCAGTGCTTTTTACAAGGAAGAGTGAAAGACCCCTTGCACCTGAGGAACTTTTTTCAGTTCTCGCAAGAGTCAGAAGAAGTGCAGGGTACTGACCGAGACCGCATCCCTGGGAAATGAATCTTTTTGTTCCGTTCAGAATATAGGAACCGTCTTCCTGTCTGACTGCACTCATCCTCACACTGTTCAGATCAGAACCGTAGTCCGGTTCAGTGAGAGACATTGCAAACAGAGTATCGCCCGCAGAAGCGGGAATGACATATTTTTCAGACTGCTCCTCTGTCCCGAACCTGGAAACAATCTGTGCCAGATTCAGAAGATTCACCGTCATGCTGAATGAAACGTCGCCCCGGCTCATGATCATTGCATAAAATGCAGACAGGACTGCAGGAAAACCTAGACCTCCTGAACTTCTGGGGATTGCATAAGGCATAAGCCCGGAGTTTCGGAATTTTTCATAGACAGAGACAAGTTCCTCAGGAAAGATTACCTTCCCGTTTTCATAGGAAAGCCCTTCCCTGTCAAAAAGGGCAGAAAAAGGAGAAACCTCATACCCGAAAAATTCTCCTAGAGAATCCAGTGCCGATCTGTACAGCTCCACTGCCTCTTTTTCGTTCGAAGGGGCCATGCTGAATCTCTCTTTTCCTGTTTCGAGGAATCTTCTGTGATCTTCAAATTCTGCCCCTTCGACGCTCAGCACAACGTCCTTCCAGGGAATCAAGTGTTCAAAAATCATTACCAGATCATGATCGTCCGTAAAATAGTTTTCGCTCTTCATTTTTCCCCGCTTATTCCGTATGCTGCCTCGAGGCCTTCCTGGAATGCTCTTTTTGCATCAATGCCTTTTGCATCCCTGGCTCCGCCTACAACGAAAATCTTTTTATCAGGAAATTCTCTATACAGGCTTTCTGCAAGTGAATTTTCGCTTTCCTGACCTGTGCAGATGATGACAGAATCGCATTCAAAGGAATGAGTATTTCCGTCCTTTGTCTCATAGATGAGAGAACCGTTCTTAAATTCCTTGTACTGAAGTCCCTGATAAAATTCCACACCGTCATATTCCAGCTCCTGCTTCAGAGCCCAGAATGTGGTCGGACCGAGACCTGCACCGTGTTTTCCGTTTCTCCTGAAAACTGCAGTCTTTCTTCCGCTGTCCTTTTTCTGAATCACAGGCTGATTATAGGAAGATATATTATATCTTTTATAGTAGGAATCAATATCTCTTCGTATTTCAGAGACAAGTTTATGCGCCACATCCACGCCGATCCCCCCTCCGCCGATCACTGCAGTCTTTTTTCCAGGCTTGAATTTTCCAGTCAGAAAATCAGTGTAAGTGCCGGTCGGAATTTTATCCATTCCAGGAAGAGAGAATTTTCTGGGTACCACTCCTGCAGCAAGTATCACCACATCCGGATTCAGTTCTTTCAGGAAAGGAATGTCCGCTTGTATGTTCAGCATAATATTCACCCCCAGCCTTTTCAGTTCCGTTCTGAAATACCGGAGAGTTTCGAGAAACTCCGACTTGCCCGGAATCTCTGAAGCCAAAAGAAACTGTCCTCCTAGGCTTTCTCCCT
>DAORDI010000492.1:0-1924 GCA_035345895.1 Leptospiraceae bacterium | reverse complement strand
AATGCAGGTAAAATCTCTTTGGTTATCTTTCCAATTTTGCCCGTAGTTGCACCAACCATAACAATTACAAAATCACCTTCTGTTAATAAATACTCATCATAATCTTTCTGAAATTTAGATGGTAGATATTTTGCATCAGTCAAGTCAGGCTTGCCATCTTTCCCTATGTTAGTGACTCTAAAATTTAATATACCATTGGTCGAAACGTAATCATCACTCTTAAATGCAAACCCCCTTCCCAATTTACACACATCCCCCAGTTTTACCATTGGCCAGCTCTGTGTGCTCTGTGCTCTCTGTGTGACCTTATATCTATCCCCTGTCAGATTGTATTCTTCCTTCTCTGCCAGCCTATCCTTCTTCACGATCAAAGCAAATCCGCTTTCCAAAAACGGATTCAGCTCTTCTGCATCCTGCTTGTCCGAGTGAATGATATTCTTCCATTTTTTAATTACACTTACAGCATTCGGAAGATCAGAACCGGACACTTCCTTTCTCTGAGCACCTAGACCGAACCCGTCATTTTCAATCTTCACAAACAGAACAGAATCTGTTTTGCTGCAGAGATTTCTGTCCATGAGGAGAATGGATGTCTTTACGCCTGAATAGGGATTGAATACTCCCGCAGGAAGAGATACAACAGCAAAAAGATAATTCTCCACAAGCATTTTACGAAGCTGCTTATACGCGCCCGCACTCTGAAAAATGATTCCTTCAGGAACAATGACAGCCGCCCGTCCTGTCGGAGTCAGATGTTCCGCAATATAATCCACAAACAGAACCTCACTTCGATTACTCTGAACAGAGAATTTTTTATGAGGTTTAATTCCGCCTTTTGGAGACATGAAAGGAGGATTGGCGAGAATCACATCCGCATATTCCTTCCATCTGTCCTCACTTGTCAAAGTGTCATACTCCATGATCTCCGGCTGCACAAATCCATGCAGATACATATTCACAAGAGAAAGCCTGACCATATCGGGGGATATATCATATCCCTTAAAATTGGAAAGAAGCTTTTTCTTTTCCGCAGTATTCAGCTCATCACCTGATTTCTTTTTAGTATTGCACTTTAAAATATATTTATAAGATGATATAAGAAAGCCTGCTGTCCCGCAGGCAGGATCTAGAACCGTTTCATTTTTCTTAGGATCAGTAATCTCCACCATGAAGTCAATGATATGTCTGGGAGTTCGGAACTGTCCTGCATCGCCCTGACTACCGAGAACAGACAGAAGATATTCGAATGCATCTCCCAGCCGTTCCGAATGATCATAAGTAAATTCACTGATTGTTTTCAGGAAAAGTTTCAGTGTTTCAGGGTCACGGTAGGGAAGATAGGCGTTTTTGAAAATATCCCGAAACAGCTGAGGAATATTCGAATTCTGATTCAGTTTAATGAGAGCTTCGCTGTATAAATTCAGCATTTCTGTGCCGCCGATTTTAGGATCAAAAATCTTTGACCAGGAATAACGTTTGTATTCGCCGGAGAAGAAACTTGCTTTGCCGCCCATCTCTGCAGATGCCCTGTCCATATCATCCATGAATTTATATACCAAAGCAATTGTAATCTGTTCCACCTGACTTTTGGGATCAGGAACCTTGCCTACAAGTATGTCTCTCGCATCATCGATTCTTTTTTTTGTTTCAGTATCCAGCATACGTTTCCTTTAAAGTTTGCTCAAGCGGGAAGAATAAGGTCGCACGGAGGATTTTTCCTTTCTCCGTGTGCTCGGTGCTCTCTGTGTGAATCCTTTTAATTTCTTCATCGCTCAGACGGGAAGAATAAGGGCGCACGGAGGACGCTGAGTTCACGGAGGTTTTTCTTTTCTCCGTGTGCTCCGCGCACTCTGTGTGAAAATTTTTCAGTTCTTCATTGCTCAAGCGGGAAGAATAAGGTCGCACGGAGGACGCTGAGTTCACG
>DAORDI010000491.1:0-1927 GCA_035345895.1 Leptospiraceae bacterium | reverse complement strand
AAAAAGTTCATTGTCCATATTTTTAGCATCGTACTGATTTCTTTTCTACTTTACTCTCTTTTGCGTAAGGTGAGTTAAACATACAGAACCTGATTGCTTTCTGCTTATTTTGATCTGACGCAACGGACAGAAAGCTCGCGTGTTTTAGTTCCGTTCAGCAATGCTCCAGCACTGAAGTTCACATACCAGATATGATTTTTTATGCCTGACTCTGAAGAACTGGTATGATAACCGCCGTCCTTTGTATTTGGAAAAGCACGCAAATCAACCGCAGGGGAATCCGAGTTTTCTTTGCAGGAAACGCTTTTATCCGTTCCCTCCTGTCCTCTGCTGCACTGAACTATACTTAGAAGCTCTTCCTTATTCGGAAGCCGCCAGCCTTGTCTGCCCAAGTAACCGCCATTCTCATTCAGTTTCTGACATATCAGTTTGGCAGTGTCCTGAGTTAGTTCTTTTGCTTCTCCGGTGCAGGAACTGTCGTCTTTCTGACCCTCGCTGCATCTCTTCCATTCCAGATTCTGCAGTTCAACGATCTGACCTTTCTCATTTGTTATAACCGTTCCTCTAGCTGAACAATACTGAAAAATCAGAGAAAAGATAAATAAAAATATAATACTTTTTCTTTTGTTCATAACCTTCTCCTCAAAATTCATCACTGATATTGACTGTTCAGTATTATATCAGTTTCAGATTGTCTGTCAAACGGATATGGTTCTCGGTTCTTTAAATTTGAAAATTTGAGAATATAAAACGGGAGAACTGAAGAAAGTTATGCAATAAGACTCTTTTTGTATTCTCCTGGGCTTTTTCCTTTCAGCTCCTTGAACACTCTGATAAAAGTGCTGTTGGAGGAAAAACCTGCAATCAGACCGATTCGGGAAACTGGGGTTTTTGAGTGGTCTTCTGACTTCATCAGCCGGCATGCTTCTTCTATCCGGTAATAGTTTAAAAACTGATTGAAATTTCCGAATCCCAGTTTCTCATTTATGTAGGTTCTCAGTCTGTACTGAGGAACATTCATTTTCTCCGACAGATCCTTGAGAGTTATATCATTATAAAGAATACTTTTATCATTATTTATCAGAAAAGAAAAGCTCTGATCCAGATCTGCATCTTTTTCTATTTTCCTTTTTGAACTCTCAAACGGGTATCTGTGAAAAAGCAGAAAGGCAGTGAATACAAAAGAAAAATGGAAGAGAGAAACAACCCACATTCTTAAAACGGACAGGTCTTCTCCCCTGCTGATCAGTATTACTGCGAGAATCATCAGCTCGCCTGTGGCGGCAGATGCAAGGAAAAACTTCTTTATAAACAGCATACTGTTCTGCATTTCCGTTCTGCAGGAGATATAAATATTGCGGAGTGCAGCAGCTGCGAGAAGGGCTTCGAGCAGGACAGATGTGATTCCAAAAAACAGTCCCACAGTTTCTGAAACTGGGATACCGTTCGGCAGTACAGTCTGATTTCCGAGCCTGGTAGCTGTCAGCCCGAAAAACTGCACTGCAAAAAATGGGAGAAGGGTATATGCTGAAATTCTAAAATTCGGATTGACTGCCGTCTTTGAAAACAGCCACAGATAGTATCCAAAACCGAGCCAAAGAAATTTTGTCAGAAGGATTAAAGGAAAAGGAAATCTCAGCTCCTTTACAAATACATAAAATAAAAAAGCTGACTGAGATATCCCTATCAGATACCACAATCTGATGACAGCACCCTCGACAGGAGCTCTTTTCCGAAACTGCCCAAGAATGGAAAATATGAAAAAAACTGTCAGCGCCCTGATCAGAAGATGAATCGAAAAATCCTGCATTGTATTATTCACTCACCTTACGCAGGTGGGGCGTTTTTGGCAGAGAGCCTACCGGCGGTTTTAAGGGCTCTGCCCTCGCCGGTTTGGAAGCTGGCTAAAAATCCCGTTTTTACTGAT
>DAORDI010000490.1:0-1935 GCA_035345895.1 Leptospiraceae bacterium | reverse complement strand
TTGAAAACGCTAAGGAAAATCATTCATTGATGAATGAGATCTGGGGAGGGCTTGCAGCAATGCTCGTGGCTCTTCCTTCTTCAATCGCATTCGGTGTTCTGGTCTACTCTGCTGTTTCTCCTCAAAAAGTGGGAGAGGGGGCATTTGTCGGGATGATTGGGGCTGCTGCAATGGGAGTGATTGCTCCTCTTTTCGGAAGAACGGCTGCCCTGATTTCCGCTCCCTGTGCTCCTGCTGCAGCAGTTCTATCCGGCCTTGCACTGGAGCTGACAGAAGAGGGTCTGGATGCAAATAAAATCATTGGTCTGCTTGCTCTGACTGCCCTTTTTTCCTCTGTTTTGCAGATTCTGTACGGAGTGCTGAAGGGGGGACGTCTTATAAAATATATTCCTTTTCCGGTTGTCAGCGGATATCTTTCCGGCGTCGGTCTCATCATTGCGTTGGGTCAACTGCCTAAGCTTCTTGGACTGCCGAAGGATGTGACTCTTCTGAAAGGACTCATATCCCCTGAAAAATGGAAACTTCCCGGAATTGCAGTCGGTCTGATCACTGTGACTGTAATGCTTGCAGCTCCCAAAATTACAAAAAAAATTCCTGCTGCAATCCTTGGGCTGTTTTCCGGAATTGCAGGATATTTTCTGCTTGGACTTTTCATCCCAGAACTGATGTATACAGAGTCCAATTCGCTTCTGATCGGTCATATCGGAACAACTGCATCGTTTACAGACACTGCAGCTGCCAGGTTTCATGCAGTCACCGATATCAAAATTGATGATATGAAACATATAGCGTATTCCGCCGTTGCACTGTCTGCGCTTCTTTCCATCGACTCACTGAAAACATGCGTTGTGCTGGATGCGATGACCAAGACCCGGCATAATTCCAACCAGGAACTTTTAGGCCAGGGCATTGCAAATTTTGTTTCCTTTGCGGCAGGAGGACTGCCGGGAGCAGGCACAATGGGAGCTACACTGGTCAATGTCACCAGCGGCGGGAGAAAAATTCATTCAGGAGTAATCGAAGGAATTTTCACAATTCTTGCAATTGCCGTACTTTCCCCTCTGATTGCCTGGGTTCCGATTGCCGCCCTGGCAGGGATTCTTCTTGTGGTCGCATTCAGGATGTTTGACTGGAAGGCATTCCGGCTTCTGAAAGCAAAGGAAACCAGATTTGACTTTGCAGTGATCGCAGCTGTTGTTCTGGCGGCGGAATCCTTCGGTCTGATTGCAGCTTCCGGAACAGGAATTGGACTTTCCATTCTTCTGTTTATGAGAGACCAGATCAGGATTTCCATACTCAGAAGAAGAGCTACTTTGAAAGATATTTCTTCAAAAACATACAGGCTGGAACCTGAACTGGCTCTTTTGGAAAAATACGGATCGGAAGCCGCAGTGTATGAACTTCAGGGAAATTTATTTTTCGGCACAACAGATCATCTTTTCAATCAGCTTGAAGAGGATCTGAAACACTGCAAATTTATTCTCTTCGATATGAAGAGAGTGCAGTCACTGGACTATACTGCTGCTCATTTGTTTTCACTGATGTATGACAGACTCAAGGAGCATGAAGGCCGTCTCCTCTTCAGTGATATGCCTCCAAGTCTTCCGACAGGCCAGGATATACTGAAATACCTCACTGACGTCGGTCTGGTCAACGGTGAGAAAGGAGGGATCAGAATCTTTGATACAAAGGATGATGCAATCGAATGGATGGAAAACCGTCTGCTGAGATGGTACGGTGCACCTGCGAAGACGGAAGAGAAGGCACTCGATCTCACTGAAATAGAACTTCTGTACAGAACTGACGAGGAAACAATCGCTGCTCTCCGAAAATGCATTCATGAACACAGTTTCAGGGAAGGAGAAAAAATCTTCGGTATCGGCGATGACGGTGATGAGATTTTTATGATCCGTCGCGGAGTCGTGCAGGTTTTCC
>DAORDI010000489.1:0-1943 GCA_035345895.1 Leptospiraceae bacterium | reverse complement strand
GGAGTTCCTACAGATCAGCAGAGCCTGACCTGCGCAGGAGTTCCTACAGATCAGCTGAGCCTGACCTGAGCAGGAGTTCCTACAGATCAGTGGAGCCTGACCTGTACAGGAGTTCCTGCGAATCAGCCCTTGAATAAACGAAAGGTTCGTAATGATTTTAATTCCCACTGGTTGATGGTGAACAGATTGGTTCTGCGGAAACCTAACTGGGTTTTAACTATTTGCATCTCTGCCGAAGAATAGTTCAAGTTTGGCTGCTGCCATCGACACAGATATTTCAGTTTTTGTTGAGTATTATTTCCGATTTCACTTCCTAAGAGTGATGATTTGTTTCATTCCATCCAGTAAAAACAGTCATTTCAGTTCAGCTTGACAGATTTCTCCCTTTTCAGAGAATCTCCAGCACACAGGGAGGCATTTACAAGTATGTGGTCAGGTGCAGTTACAATGTACGGCATAGGAATGAAAGAAAAAGACGTTGTGTCTTTTATTGACTATCTTCTGAAAAATTCAGAGAAAAATGAGAAAAAGGCATTTTTGGAATATATTAAGAGCGAGTACAGTGCAAAAGATTTTGAAGATCTTCAAAAGAAAAAATCGGCTGATCAGTACCTTTTCGGCTGGGATATTCTCTTATATGAGGTGCAGTCTATTTTCAGTAATACATTCGGTTCTCTGGATCTGGCACTTGGAATGTATCCGCATGATATCGTAGAAAGGTACGGAAGCGAAGTATTGGGCGTCGTAGGAAAAAATGTATGCACGTTGGAAGCCAGTGATGTGGCTCCGATGGTGGAAGAAATAGACTCAAAAAAAATATTGAAGTCCCTGTCTGAAGTTTTTACTGCAAAAAGATGTGCACCTTCCAAAAAAAAGGGCAATGATTTTCCAACAGTGAAGACAGATATCGGGTACTATACATTTCCTCTTGGCTGCGTCTGCTGTACCTGATAGAAATCTAAATTAATTTTATCTATATACCGCTTTTCAGCATATCAGTCTTCAGCAGAGCCTGTCGGTAAAAAAGATTCATTGTTTCAAACGGAATCATTCGTCCGTCAGGCACTGCCATATGTACGCAGGATTTTTTCACTGCACGCACATCAAAATCATAAGCATCCATAAACTTCATTATAATAATTCTGAACAGGTTCTCATATTTCAGCCCGGGAGCAGACACTGTAGGGAGACAGCACATCAGGGAGTGAAAGTCTTCTTCAAGTGATTCAACCGAGTTTCCTGTGCTGAATATTCTGAGCAGATGATTTTTCATTCTTTCATCGTGTTCAAATACAATTGTATTTCTGCTGTTTTCGAGAAGGTCGCCCGGACTGATGAATCTTGTCAGAGGAAAAACCTTTTCGTCCAGTTTCAGAGCATACGCCATTGCCAGTGCATCAGGATTGCATGGGACTGGAATCAGATCCTTTTCTGTAAAAATTCCTGACTGAGAAATGATTTCACGTCGGACACCGGAAAGCGTCAGTCTTCCTGATTCCAAAAAATTTTCTGTTCGGCCGGCCTGCTGAGTCGGCTGAAATGTAATTCCTCGAATACATTTCTGATTCAGTGCAAACTGAATAATTTCTCCAATCTCAGAATCATTGATTCCCTTTTCCAGAGTGACTACAAGAGTTGTGGACAGATTCAGTTCGTTCAGTGTCTGGATTGCCTTTTCCCTTACAGAACGCAGATCTTTTCCTCTGAGTTTTTTTAACGCAGATTCCTGAAAGGAATCGAACTGAAGATAGATTTCGAAGCCGGGAGCAAACTCAGACAGCCTTTTGGCAAAATCAGGATCATTTGCTATTTTGATTCCGTTTGTATTCAGCATTATATGCCGTATCGGTTTTGATTTGGCAATTCTCATCACTTCAAAAAAATCCGGATGAACAGTAGGCTCTCCCCCGCTGATCTGAACAACATCAGGTCTTCCTTCATTA
>DAORDI010000488.1:0-2023 GCA_035345895.1 Leptospiraceae bacterium | reverse complement strand
TGTGAAATATATCCTGTCTCTTTTTAAGAAATATTTCATTACATTTGCTCTTTCCTTTCTGTAAGTCTCTTCCGGAACCCAGGAATACTCAAACCGGACTTCCTTCTTATATTCCTCGTATCTTTCGTCATTCGCACCCAGAATTTTCAGATCCAGATCCAGAAACAGCTTCATTTCCTCAGTCTCGGGTACGGGAATATGCCTTTTGGTGGAGAGAACCGCATCCCTGCAGAGCAGAACTGTTTTCTCAGGGATACCGAGACCGGAAAGTTCTCTCACAGCCAGCTCAGCACTGTCTTCTTCGTTTGTCTTCGATTTTGAATCATAGACCGCATCATGATACCAACATGCAAATATATATGCATCATAATGACTGAACAGATTCCTGTATTCAATGATTCCGGACTGAATGTCTCTGATATGTCTGAGAGTATGGTACCTTCTCTCAGGTTCAGAATACATATCACGCAGTCTTCTGAAAACAGACTCTGCAGACTCTGCCGAAACGGAGGAATTCTGCAGAGATAAGAGAAACTCTTCCTTCATATAACCTTTATTTTAGATACAGCTGCCCGGGCCTTCTCTCTGGCTTTTTCTATGCTGTCTGCCAGTGCAAGAGCAACGCCCATTCTTCTTTTTCCCTTGACTTCCGGTTTTCCAAAGAGCCGGAATGAAGTGTCTGAATCCTGCATTGCTTCTTCGAAGCCTTCAAACTCGGGACCGTCGAGATTCCCTTCTGCCAGGAATGCCGCAGATGCAGCAGGACCGTGATAACGCAGTTTAGGAATCGGCAGTCCCAGAATTGCTCTTACGTGAAGAGCGAATTCAGAATAAGTGCAGGAGATCATTGTCACCATCCCTGTGTCATGAGGGCGGGGAGACACCTCACTGAAATAGACTTCGTCCCCTTTGACGAAAAGCTCAACGCCAAATATGCCATATCCTCCGAGACCGGCAGTCACTTTTTCCGCAATGTCCTTTGCCTTTTTCAGAGCATTCTCGCTCATCGGCTGGGGCTGCCAGGATTCCACATAATCGCCATTCACCTGAAGATGTCCGATCGGATCCATAAACGTTGTCCCGGCTGCGTGACGCACAGTAAGAAGAGTGATTTCAAAATCAAAAGGAATAAACTCTTCCACAATCATCTTTCCTTTTCCTGCCCTTCCTCCTGTCTGACCGTAGTTCCAGGCTTTTTCGATTTCAGATTCATTGCGGATAATGCTCTGTCCCTTTCCCGAGGAACTCATGATCGGCTTGACTACACATGGTATGCCAATTTTCATTACTTTATCATGAAAATCTTCCAGGCTGTCCGCAAATTCAAAAGCGGATGTCTTCAGCCCAAGCTCCTTGGCTGCAAAATCACGGATGCCTTCTCTGTTCATTGTCAGATTGACTGCCTTTCCGGAAGGAATTACATTGAATCCTTCCGATTCCAGCTTGACCAGAGTCTCAGTGGAAATTGCTTCAATTTCAGGTACTATATAATGAGGATTATAACTGCGCACAAGTTTTTCCAGCTCCTGAGCATTGAGCATATCGATGACCTTGGATTCGTG
The DNA here is from genome assembly GCA_035345895.1 of Leptospiraceae bacterium. Classification (GTDB taxonomy): domain Bacteria; phylum Spirochaetota; class Leptospiria; order Leptospirales; family Leptospiraceae; genus DAORDI01. The sequence goes on along the minus strand of DAORDI010000488.1, from coordinate 461 downwards.
AGCGACCTGCATTGCAGGAGCATTCGGATATCTGTCCACTGCCATCACATGAATCCCGAAACGCTGTGCTTCGAGAACGAATTCCTTTCCTAATTCCCCTGAACCAAGAAGAAGTATTTTTGTAGAATTTGCGGCAAACGGAGAGCCGATCTTCAAGTTTTCTTTAGCCATAGTTCAATCCAAAAATAAAAGACTGTGAATGCAATTTCTTTTTTGGGGATTAGGCGTTTCTTCCCGCTTTGCAAACTGATTGACAAAGCTGTCAGACAGAGCTATACTCTGATTCAGACAATGAACCCGATTGACAGAGTAAAAGAACGGGACCAAAATTTCAAGATTTTGAGTTATCCTAAATCTCCTTACGCAAATACAATATGCTATCTAGATTCTGTAATTTTCAGAAGGTATTAGGAAAATCTAATGAATCAGAAAAAACAGCAACTTCCACGCTTGCGGGATTT
>DAORDI010000487.1:0-2031 GCA_035345895.1 Leptospiraceae bacterium | reverse complement strand
ATATCGATTCAGAGAGACCTGTCAGTCAAAAAATGGATGGAATTCTGCCTTTAAACTGAACCTATGGGGTTCAGCCGGTATTGGAATCCACTTTGAAGCCAATCTTTCAAGAACATTAAATTTCATCCCTGAATTGTTTCTTCTGACCGACGCAAGGCAGACTTTTTGGAATATTACAGACACCGGTAATTCACCAAGATTTGCATATGAATTCACAAAACCTCAAAGTATTGAAAAAATATTGAATTGGAAAATTATTGAAGGGATAACTGAGCCAACCTATTTCCAGAGTATTGAAATATGTAAAGTTTATGCTATGCATCCTGCGTCCAAAGATGAATCATATAACATCAGGCTTTTTATAAAAGACAAATCGAATAACCTCATCTGCGTGAAGGAAAAATAAGGATATAGTGTATCCCTAAATATCTAATTAAAAAGTTGATACTTGTGGCTTCAGCAGAAAGCTTCCTCTCTCCATAGCATCATATATCGTTATGGCCGCCCTTTCCCCCGAAGGGCAAAACCCCCGCAGGCCTCGCTATGCTCGCCGGGATACGAGCCGGGGCAGCGAAGCGAGGTAAAATACAAGGAGTTCATTTTAATGAAAAATCGTCTAATCCAAATCCTTCCCCTCCTCCCCATCCTGATCTCATGTGCAGGCAGTGAACACAGCTTCGAGACTCAAGATTCTGACTAAATCCTATTCCTCTTCACTGCTGGCTTACAACTGCTCAGTATGATTATACTATAAATAAAAAGCAGGGATTTTAAAGGGACGCAGTCCCTTTAAACCGCCGGTAGGCTTTACCATCCCACGTGAAACGTGGGTTAAGAGTAACTGCAAAGCCGTCAGGCTGAGCAGTTACAGTATCATTACAGAATGGTGGATACTGTGAAAGTCAAGGGAAAGAACAAGGCAGTGCAGATTCTGGAAATTCTGAACGGAAACTCAAAGAGGATCATTGATCTGAAACTGAAGACAAAGACCTTGTTTGAAGATGGAATTTCTCTGTATTTCAGAAGAGACTTCGAGTCTGCAAAGAAAAAATTTGAATCTGTTCTTAAAGAAGATCCTAAAGACAAGGCTGCTGAAATTTATTTCGGGAGATGCTCCTATTATTCCAAGAACGGAATTGCTCCCGACTGGGACGGTGCAGAGAAGCTGGATTTTAAATGATTCAGACAACCCTGCCCGCGAACCGCTTTGCGGTGAGATTGCCTTAGTTCAGAAAAGGATTCAAATTTTCGCTTGTGTTATTTGGGAAATGAGTATAATGGAGTCAATTGGAGATTGAAATGAGCCTTACAACAATTCTTCTTTTTGGATGTGTATTCGGTCTGGGAATTTATTTTCTAGTCATCGGAGTTGTGAAGCTGACTTTTTCAGAAATGAGAAAGAAAAATAATGAATCCTAAACTCACCGTTTTTATCGCATCATAGTAATAAGTGTAACTTTGTCAGATTCCAAAAATCAATAACTTTTATATTTATGATAAAATATGCAGTATTTAGGGATTTGGGGTTGTGTAAAAGCATAAAAAAGTACCCAAAAATAAACAGGAAAATATAATTGCAAGTATGGAAGAGCTGATAAAAGGGTCGCTGTCAGATAAAAAGAACATTTCCCGCCACGACAGGGTGACATTCAGGAAATATGAGATGCAGCAGGATTTTCTGTTTCCGCCAAGCACGGAAGATTATCTTCCTCCGAATCACATTGCCCGTCTTGTGAGTGCGATAGTGGACAGAATGGATCTGAGTCCGATTGTCTCCAAATACAAGGGAGGCGGAGTGAGCGCCTATCATCCTGGAATGATGCTGAAGGTATGGCTTCTGGGTTTCATCAAGAAAATATATACCAGCCGGAAACTGGAAAAGGCGCTGACTGAGAACATAGCATTTATGTGGATAAGCGGCAGACAGAATCCGGATCATAAGACTCTTTCGAATTTTCGGGCAATGCTTGCGGACGACATCAAAGTGATATTCAGAAACATTGTGAAGATGGGTCTTGAGACAGGGATCAT
>DAORDI010000486.1:0-2040 GCA_035345895.1 Leptospiraceae bacterium | reverse complement strand
ATACTGCTTCTCAAAAGGAAAACGCGCGTCTGCGGGAAGAAATCAAATCTCTGACAGACTCCGTAAGGACGCAAGGCCGTGTATCTGGGCAGCTGGAAGAAAGACTGAATGCGCTCGAAAGGATGCAGTTAGCAACGGCAAGGAAGAAATGAAATCTAATAACAGAGATTCTAATTGGTTTGCAGGCTTTTATTATTTGGGCACAACCTCAAAGAATGAACACAATCACTATTTCTTTTTCAGAGGATTGATAATCGTAAGATCTTTGATCCAGGAAAAATCTTTTTCATTTGCAGTAACAAGCGGAATCTTATGGATCAGTGCTGTGGAAGCAATAATGGCATTACTGTCAAGAAGCATAACTTATCTGCCGGGAAGTTTTCTGTCTTTTCGAATCTCTTTCTGCCATTTTACAGGGTCAGGAATCGACTTCTTCAGATTTCCGATTTTTGCTATATTCTCCAGATGCTTAAACGCTTTGGCAGAATTTTTTTTGGACGATTTATCCTCAGAACTGACTACCTTGCAGTGCAGACGCTCAGCAAGAAGCAGAATGACTTCTTTATCTTTGGGATCAGATATTTCAAGAATCAATGTTTCCATAAACTTAAGTTTACTGAACCTCTGCCTTGTCAGTCAAGAAGAAAAACTTCTTGTCTCTTCATACTTTAATGTGGCAAGAAGATCCTGTATTTCCAATTCGGGATGGTCTGCTATAATTTCTTCGAAACTCATTCCGGAACCGATTAAATCGAGGACGATTTCGACCGGCCATCTCATCCCCCGAATGCAGGGTTTCCCGAAACAAATGTCAGGATTCATTGTAATTCGTTTCAGCAGTTCTTCTGAGCTCATATTTGAAGAATTCTGCGGAAGCAGTGTCTGTCCAAGCGGAAAAACGGGGGCGTACCTCAACCCCTAGCCCCGCGAGACGCAGTCGAGGCGAGAAAAGATTTGAAACAGCCGCCCGCTCGCAAGCTCGCCCTGGCAGGCCTCCCTTCGGTCGCCGGGGAATCCGAGGCGAATGCCTTCTGGAGTTCAGCAAAGCATCCACCTCAGCCCCTCTCTGCGACGTAAGGAGTGGAGAGGGGTGCCAGGGCGGGGTGAGGTAAAAGTGCATTATGAAATACATTATATCACAAACAAAGGAGAACACTATGAAACAAATTTTTAAAAGAAAGGGATCTGGGATTGGCGCTCAGGGTTCAGAGAACAAGGGAATCAGCTCCGTAAGGACAGGTTTCGCACCTGTTCCGGCCGGAAATTTTATCGACCTCGCAGGACTGAAAAAAGGCATATCCATCGGCCTGGGCATCGTTCTCACACTCACAGCATCCGCAGTTCTTGCAGTCGCGGTGACAGGAACCATCAATACATTTTCTTCGGGCAATGTTGTGGATGCATCCCAGATCAATACAAATTTTACGAGTTTGAAGACTGCGATAGAAGGGATCACAAGTTCGCAGTGGATGAGCAGCGGGAGTAATATATATTATAATGCAGGAGCAGTAAGTATTGGTACAAGTATTCCTGATGCAGGGTTGGATATTGTTACTTCACAAGGAATGGCATATTTTCATTCTAATAAGAACAATAACAGTGTAAAAAATGCTCGATTAGGTATGCTCTCATATTCGAATGCTCCATATATTCCTCTGACTTGGTTTACATCAACAGGTTCAGCTGGAACGAATGATTCAGGAATTAGTATTGGTGGTGGCACACTGGCTGGTTATGCTGCAAGTACAGTGACTATCTATACAGCAGCAAATGATACTACATTACAAGGTACGGAAAGAGTCCGTGTCACTGGAACAGGTAACGTCGGGATCGGTACAACGTCGCCTACCGCCCTTCTCCACGTGGCAGGCACTGCAGGGAATAATACAGGGACTTGGAGTAATCTGAGTGATGAGAGACTGAAAAAGAACATCTTTGATTATAAAGGTTCCTTAGAAAAAGTACTGAATCTGCGTCCTGTGAGTTTTGAATGGAAAGAGAACAAAGAGGGTAAAACTGCGGGCAGGCATATCGGTTTCA
>DAORDI010000485.1:0-2046 GCA_035345895.1 Leptospiraceae bacterium | reverse complement strand
GGAGTCCATTTCACTTTCAGAGATTTATTCCAATACTCACGAAATTGAAGACTGAGGGTTTGCTGTTGACAGTTTTCTTTTTCCCAAAAATAATGAGACTATGATAAGCACTGTGCCCGCAATTACGATGTCAGAGATGGAAGAAAATCCAGAGAAATGGGAACGGTTTGAGATGTACAAGGGAGAGGCAGTTGAAATGACATATACCAAACCTGCACATGGAAGAATTTTGCTTAAACTGGGAAGCATCATCTTAGATTGGATCAGAAAGAACGGATACGGTGAAGTTTACGGAGGTGAATCCGGGATAAAGTTTAATGATCAAACCAGATACTCATTTGATCTGGGCTGGAGCGACACTGCCCTTCCTGAGGATGAGATTCCGACTAAGTCTCTTCCGCTGATGGTGGAAATTGTCTCTGATTCCAATGATGCCGGACTTCTGCTCACAAAGATAGAGGACTATCTTGAGTATGGAGCGAGGGAAGTATGGATTGTCTATCCTAAAAGAAAATCTATTCAGGTTTATTATCCTGACAGAACCGCAAGAATTTTTCATGAACAGGAAATCATCATTCCAGGGAACTGGATGCGGGAGTTTCAAATAAAACCGGGAGATCTTTTTTAATTTTGGGATTCGCAGAGGATCAGTTCCGAACTCGAAAAGGAATAATATGAGCAGAAAACAGAAAAAGAAAACAGGCAGAATCAGGGACATCGGTTCAAGATACAAAAACTTCATCATAAATAAAGTTCCGCTCAGAATCCATATGAGTCTCATACTGATGTGCACAGCGCTCACAGGGGTTCTCTCTTCAAAACTTCTTTTTATGACAGGTCTGAATCCGATCTGGCTGAGATATCTTTCCGTTGTAATTATATCTTATTTATTTTTCATTATATATATACGCTTATGGCTCGCCTATATCGGTCCTGGAGACAGGAAATCCGAGGCAAGTTCAGGTTCTCTGGATCTTACCATCACTGACCTGAGCATCGGTTCTTCATCATCGGCCGAAAAGACCGCAGAGAGCGGAGCAGAGATTTCCAGAAAGGGCGGTGAATTTGGAGGCGGAGGCGGGACAGTTTCCTGGGAAGACGGCGGAGGTTCGGGCGATGCCGTAAAGGCTGCAGCTTCTGTTTCGGATTCAGGCGGATCGGGAAGCGGCTCAGGTTCAGGATTTGATCTGGACATTGACGGGGATGCGGCCGGACCGATTCTTGTTCTGATTGTCGCAGGTGCACTGATTCTGGCTGTATTCGGCGGAGCCGTGTATCTGATTTATGAAGCTCCTATGATACTCTCGGAAGCATCCTTTGAAGTATTCCTTGCGGCGGGACTTTTAAAAAGCACTAAGGAGTTCGGAACCGGCAACTGGATCGGCAGTGTATTCAAAAAGACATGGATCCCTTTTACAGTGATTGCAGCTGTATCCGTCATTGCGGGGGCCGTACTTTCCAGTTTCTGTCCAAATACTCTCAAACTGATGGATGCAATCCGCTCCTGCACCTGAATACCTGCTTGACAGGAAGAAGAATCTGCAGTACTATTTATCGTATGATCAGAACAATTGTCACTGCAATATTCTTTCTTATCGCTGCCTGCAAGGCCGAACCTTCTCTGGATAAACAGAAAAAAATGAACAGGACACTTGTATTAGGCACTGCAGCAGTTCTGTATACTCCTTTCACTGAAGTGATTCCCTCATCAGGAGAAATTACAATCAAATCTGCATCTGGAAATGTCAGCAGAAAATATGAACCTGCCTGTACAGGAACAGATGGAAACAAGACATTCCGGTTTCTGGTAAAAAAAGGAAATTCAAAGAATCTTCTGATCAATTTTATGGGCGGCGGAGCCTGCTGGGACTCCAAAAACTGTCTGGGAGATTATACTCCCACTTATTTTAACAAACTGGACAGTTCTCCGAGTTATCTGATCAAGTTCCTGTTCAATGGAATATTAGATTATTCTAATGCATCCAATCCGATGAATGACTGGAATATGGTATTCATTCCCTACTGCTCCGGGGATCTGCACTGGGG
>DAORDI010000484.1:0-2064 GCA_035345895.1 Leptospiraceae bacterium | reverse complement strand
ATGCATTCGCATTCTTCCCATTCTATGCCTGGAGTCTTTTGTGCCGCAGGTCTTAATGGTCTGCAGCTCCAAGCATTCAGATCTGTTACTTTAGAATTGTACTCAGCCAGAACAGTCTTTCCAGCAGATTCAATATCTGAAACACCTTCAGCACCGGTCAAAGTCTCACCGATCAATTTTCTCATAAAATCCGGTTTCGCTTCTAATACAGAACTTATGCAGGACTCCTGCAGGGAGGATTTTGCTTTTCTTTTAAATCCAATCCTTGTGCTGTCAGAGCGTTTTGTCATATAAAAGTAATCATAGGGTTTCTTTTTCGGGTTTTCCGGAGCACCGGCCCAGCCTTCCATAAAATCGTGGCCCTGAAAATATCCATCCAGATTTCTCTCATAAGACCTGCATCCTTCTGCGAAAAGCAGGAGAGAAGCAAACAGAAGCAATGAACTTTTAGATGTATAAGTTTTTTTATGAATGGTATTCATTTCCTGTTTTCCAATTCTGCTATTCTGGCTTTGATCGCTTCTTTTCCGCCAGGGACTTTGGCATACCATAAGCATTCGCATTCTTCCCATTCCATTCCGGGAATCTCGGATTTGGCCTCTTTTAATGGCCGGCACTCTCTTGTTTTTATGCCTTTTACTTTGTTGTTGTATTCAGCTACTATTATTTTAGGAATATCATCATCTCTATCCTCTATTTGACAGATAACCATAAATTCCTCACCTATCATTTTTCTCATAAAATCCGCTTTTGCAGTGAGTGCAGCGCCACTTGTACATGTTTCTCGCATCCTGACAGGATCTTGTTTCTCTACAGATTTAGGGCTGGCTCTATTTACTCTCCTCGTATAAAAGTATTTATATGGTTTTTTCTCCATATCTTCCGGTGGCCCAGCCCAACCTTCAAAAAACTTTTCATTTGCAGTAGAGTCGTTACCCGCGAATGATCCGCATCCTGTTCCTAAAAGTAAAATTGTAATACGTATCAATACTAAACTCTTTGATTTCATATATCTTTGACTGTATTTTCATAAGATCTATATATTTCTCTCAGGGAGAGAGATTTAGTTTAGACTGTATGAAAAGCAATATTTCACGCGGGAGACGCGGAAGAGAGGGTATGAAAGTCCCTCACTTTAGCTTCGTCATATAGTTATCCAAAAACACGTTTCCAGCAGGGCTCTTGAACCTATCCCCCGCTTGCTAGCTGCAAATATTCTCTGCCTTTGCCCTGCAAGGAAAAGGGGCGAAACATTTCTCCGGCGTTGGCATATCCCTTTCTGTATCGCTTTTTTGAGAGTAAAGGTTTCGCAAAGGAGCCTTTCGACTGTGCAAGCTCAAAATCTGTCTGCTGAAGATAAGCTCTTACTTACAGATGAACTTGATTTGACAGAGGTCCTCTGGCATATGAAAAATTATTTTTGCTGTAATTTTCAGAAAACATTAGAAAAATCTAATGGATCAGTAAAAACGGGAGTTTAGCCATCTTTTTGGCGAGGGCGGTAGCGGTTTTCAAGTTTGCGAGCTCTCAAGCCGCCGGCAGGCGTTCCTGCCCAAAACGCCCCACCTGCGTAAGGTGAGATTCTAAGTTAAGACAGAGGGGACTGTTTCGACAGGCACAGGAAAGAGTATGGAATCGCCTGGGCTGAAAATATTCCTGAAAGTGAATTTATGAATCAGGGAGAAGACTCGGATGGAAATTCTATTTTATAATAAACATTGGGAAATTTCTGTATTGGAAGTGTCTGAATCTTTTTATCTTTGGCTTGCACATTCTGAGTTTTCTAAATTGGAGGCGTCGGAAAAGATCCTCATTCTGCAGGAGGATGAGAGGGCGGAAATAGATGCTGTCAGACTGAACGAAGTTTCCAGAAGCAAATATGTTTCCTTCTTTCAGAAATGCATTTTAAAGGACAGTTATGAACTTGTTCAGAAAATAGAAAGTTCCAATCATCCTTCGATTCTTAAAGCCAGTTCTCCCTCCGGAAGCATTCAAAATCTGACATACAATATTACCCAGATTTCTAATGAAATTTTCATATAGTCTATTATTCATTAGCTGAAA
>DAORDI010000483.1:0-2067 GCA_035345895.1 Leptospiraceae bacterium | reverse complement strand
CAAAAATTTGCGAGCAAGGGAGGCTATCCTGCGACGTAAGGAGTGCCGCCCGTTCGCCAGTACGGCGAAACCTCGCCAAACGTGGAAGCTAGCTGCAGGCCTCGGTTTTACCCGCCAAGCTTTGAAAGTCTGCTGCCTGAAAGGCTCTGTAAAACCTCGCCGGGGTAGCGGAGCGGGGTGAGGTTAGATAGGCAAAAAAAGAATATACTGTATCCATTTAGATATAAATATATTCTATTTTCATGATGAGCAAAAAGGAAACAGCAAGAATGCTGAGGAAATTGCAGACTCCTGCAGAAAAACTGCTTTGGGATGCAATTAAGAACAGAAAACTGTCAGGACTGAAATTCAGACGTCAGTATCCGATCAGGAGTTACATTCTGGATTTTTACTGTCCAGAGTTCCGCCTCGCGGTGGAAATCGACGGAGGAATTCATATTTTGCAGAAGGATTATGATGAATACAGACAAAGAGAACTTGAAGATACGGGAATCATTTTCATTCGTTTTTCGAATGATGATGTCATTTTTAACTTGGAAAAGGTTTTGGAAAAAATTTCGAAGGACCTCATCCCCTAGCCCCGCCGAACAGAGTTGTACCTCACCCCCCGACTCCCTCTCCAAAACGGGAAAAAATTCCGTTTCAGAGAGGGGGAGGAAGTCTTCTGGATCACAGCAAAGCATCCACCTCAGCCCCTCTCTGCGACGTAAGGAGTGGAGAGGGGTGCCGGAGGCGGGGTGAGGTAAAAAAGTAAAACTAAGGAGAAACACTATGAAACAAATTTTTAAAAGAAAGGGGTCAGGAATTGGCACTCAGGGTTCAGAGAACAAGGGAGTCGGCTCCGTAGGGATAGGTTTCGAACCGGTCCCGGCCGGAAATTTTATCGACCTCGCTGGTTTTAAAAAAGGCATCTCGATCGGCCTTGGAATCATCCTCACACTTGCCACATCCGCAGTTCTTGCAGTCGCAGTGACCGGAACCATTAATACATTTTCATCCGGCAATGTAGTGGATGCATCACAGATCAATACGAATTTTGCAAGTCTGAAAACAGCGATAGAAGGAATCACGAGTTCGCAGTGGACGACAAGTGGAAGTAATATATATTATAATGCAGGAGCAGTGAGCATAGGCACAACTAATCCGTCTGGGGCTTGTGCGTCTTGTAAATTTGTAGCAACTGGCGGAATTCTTGGCTCTCCGTTGTTTAGTAACAGACCTGGCGCTAATCCTTGGAATGAAAATGGATTGCACTTGCAGATAGATGGAACGACCTATGGAAAGCTTGCTTTGCATAGTACTTCATATTTAAGAACTGATATTGGATTTATTGTCGATAATAACGTCGGTATTGGTCAAACGTCACCTTCCGAAAAACTCGAAGTAGTCGGCGACATCAAAGTAGGCACAAGCGGCTCCAACGGGTGTCTGAAGAATTTCGGGGGCGGGACGATTACAGGAACCTGTTCTTCGGATGAGAAGCTGAAAAAGGATATCCGTCCGATGGAATCTGTTCTGGATAAAGTATCCCAATTAGTACCTAAAACATACCACTGGAGAAGCGAGGAATATCCGAATAAAAAGTTCGGAACACAGAAGGAGTATGGTCTTGTGGCTCAGGATGTGGAGAAGATTTTCCCTGATATGGTGGAGAATGATTCCAATGGTCTGAAAGCAATTCACTATGAAAGACTTCCGATTCTGACTGTGCAGGCAGTCAAGGAACTGTCACTTCGGCTGCGCGGAGCGACAGAGGATTTAGATCGTGAGAAATTGGAAAATGCAAAGCTGAAGCAGAAGCTCTTATCTGTGGAAGAAAGACTGAATGTTTTGGAAAGGATGGTGAAGAAATGATAAAATATTTTACTATGAGGAGATTCTGATGGATTTTTCAGACACTGTGATGAATTTATGTCCGAAATCAGAATCCAGACTGGAGAAAAGTTTTTCCAGCACGGAAATTTTATTTGCGGATCTTTCGTCTTTCAGTCTCAGGAAAATGACTCCTGAATGTTCATTTTTTCTGCGGAAGATGAGATTCCCGAAATCTTTATCATTCGTAATGAT
>DAORDI010000482.1:0-2080 GCA_035345895.1 Leptospiraceae bacterium | reverse complement strand
CATGGTTGGAATTGTCCACGATCTCTGCTTCGAGTGCAGCCTGACTTGGAAACAGGGGTTCACTTCCGTTCCCGGCGGCCCAGAGATACAGGGTTCCTTTCCCGCCGCGTCCAGTGGTTACGCCTGTATCAATCGCAGATTTCCAGGTAGTGCTTGCCATTGAATCGGCATATTGACCTGTGCTGTCTGTTGCACCCCAGCTGTTGTTGGAAATTGCAATGCTTGCGATATCCTTTGTCATAGAGTCAGATATGATCGATGTAGTCAAATTGGATTCAAGAATATTCCGACCGGTCAGCTTGGCGCATGGAGCAGCTCCTCTCAGACCGAGACCGTTTTTCATTTTTGCTGCGATCACGCCGGCGACATTCGTTCCATGTCCGCTGCTGGAACTGGTATGGCTTGGATTCGTTGTATTGTTGACATAATTGTATCCGGCAACAGCTGAGGAAACGTTGTCCTTCAAATCTTCATGTGCAACTTCCACACCGTCATCCACCACTGCAACGAGTACATCGGCTCCGTAATTCCCGCTGTTCCAGACAGCCTGAACCTTCGCATCTTCCCCGGAAACAGAGGATGATTTCGTTCCGTCATTGTTCAAGTGCCATTGGTCAGCATAAAAAGGATCATCTGCTCCTGAAGTAGTGCATGATGATGCCGCAGTATCCGCCTGCTGCTTCAAAAATAGAAGGGCAAACAGTGTCTGCAAAGAATTATTCTTTTCCTTTCCCTGGCAGTGATAGAACAGCACAGAAATCAAAGCCAGACAGGTCAGTTTTCTAATCATAAATACTCCTTGTCTGTTTGACTCCATTATCACTGCAGGAATTCGAATGTAAAGGTTTTTTTATCATTGATTGGGGATCGGGGCTTAGCGTTCGGAGATCGGGGGAAGCGAACCTTTTAAAAAAGCCTTGCAAAAATAGGAAAACATTGTAAATCAGATTCAGGAACTGACATTCAGAAATTCAGAGAACATCCCTGAGCTTCCTTTTTTTCGGAAAGGCGGTATTTGATATCCATTGCAAAGGTGCAAACGGGGAATATTTTATTGTAGAAATGCAGAAAGAAAAGCAGGATTAAACTGATCCATGGCCTGAAAATCAAATTTTCACCGCAATGAAAATCACTTTCATTTTCGATGTGCAGTTTATACTGAGTTCAAATCTGCCATGAAACAAACTTTTTTATTGAAATCTGTTCAATGTCTCATTCTGCTGGTCTGCTTTCCTTTCAGTGCATCTGCAGAAAAAATCATCACTGCAAAACAGGACGAACCGGATGCCTATTTCGGCCTGAAAGTAGGTGCAGTTCTTTCTCCTTCGTACGGGTACAGGGTCAGAAATTCTGATACAGGCCTCTCAAATGCAAAAAAAGATGACAGAACAGGTTTTTCTTCCCCCTGGACACTGCTGATGATCAGCAAGGACTGGGAGGACAAGGGAATTACCGCAGAATTCTGGGGAGAAATTGCCAGAAGCAGCACTTTTTCTTCCGACACGAAGGCGGACAGCGGAACAAAATCAAATCCGTATGCGTTTCTTCTCAGACGGGCCAATGTTCAGAAAAAGCTTTCATTCAATGAACTGGAAATCCGTTTTATTCTTGGAATTCAGGAACTTCCCTCAACCTACACCCAGTGGAAAGGTTACTGGAACTGGAGGTATGTGGACAGAGGGCCTTTGGAATCTCTTGAACTCTCCCCGGCTCCGGCTGATCTGGGAGTCAGTGCTCTTGCAAAATGGAAATTCTTAAGTGCACATATCGGTGCTGTAAACGGAGAAGGCTACAGGGAGATGCAGAATACAAATTCCTCAGGATATGATCTGGTCGGAAGACTCTCTGCTGAACAGGAATTTGAGAAGCTGAAACTTGGACTTCATTTTTTCGGAAGAGCAGGAAACATTGCAGGTGCTTCAGGAGATGAATGTCATGAAGGAAAAACATCCTGTCTTGCAAGTGACGGAAACTCGGGGACACGGCTTGTAAAGGATCTCAGATCTCAGAAATCTTCTTCGTATGCGGCCGAATTCAATCTTCTGTATGCAAAACTTCTGAATATAGGAGCCGGAGCTCT
>DAORDI010000481.1:0-2085 GCA_035345895.1 Leptospiraceae bacterium | reverse complement strand
TGTGTCCAGAAAAGAACTTTTCCCGAATCGGCGGGGACGGCTCAGAAAAAAGTATCTGCCTATATCAGCCAGTCTGCGGATAAACTCTGTCTTATCCACATAGTAACAGTTTTCCTCAATCATATCCGCAAAGGTCTGAATTCCCAAAGGCAGTCTCTTCATAATAGGCAGTTTCAATTGTGGAGAGAGGTCAGTCAAGAGTTTTGTCTGCCGGCAAATTCAGTTCAGTGAGAACGAAAATCGAACTTTTTATAAAGTCTTCAGTCTAAAAAATAAACATTCAGGAGAGTTTATGAAACTTACAGCAGCGATTCTTTTATCCCTTTCTTTTGCGGCAGTGTCCGTATCAGCAAAACAGCCTTACTACCAATGTGTAGGAAAACTGAAAGGAAAAGAAGTAAAATTTGCAGGATATTACAGAGATGCAGCAACGGCTGAAAAGCAGTTTTCATCTCAGCGCAAAGGCACTACTGAAATTACCTGCACTGAAAAAAAATAATTCTGTAAAAGGCCTTCTCTCTGCAGAGGGCCATACTCCTCTCTCATCCGATAAATCCCTTTTGTAACTGAATCGTAAATTTATACTGTTTCTTATTTCACAGGACTGTAATCATACTGCTGCAATAGTGCTGATAATGGATTCAGGATAAAATCTATGACTATCAGACAGAAACTGTTTTCAATTCTCGGCCTGAGCCAGCTGATCATTATATCAGCGCTTGGGATCTCATTTTATATACTGATTGATGCAGTAAAAGACGAACCTCAGAACAACAGAGCAATTGAACTGTCAAATGCTTTCAAAAAGGAACTGCATGACAGGGAGGAATTCCTGAAAATTATTCTGAAGGAAACAGTATCGAACCCGGTCCGTCTGGAATTTCTGAATGCAGGACTTCTCAACAGGGAAATATTCAAGCAGGATTCAGCATATTATAATAAAATTAAAAAAGAATATAAAATAGACATTATGGAAATCGGCGATCAGGCAGGGAAGGTTGTTTACCGCTATCACAGGCCGAATGATTTCGGAGATGACAAAAGTCATCAGAAGATCATTCAGGAGGCTCTGGCCGGGAAAATCACATCCACTCTTGAACTGGGTCACAGCGGTCTTGGACTCAGGGCAACAGGACCGATTTACAGAAGCGGCACTGTACTTTTAGGACAGAAAGTAGACAGAGATTTTATGGCAGGGATCACAGGCAGATGGCAGGTGAAACTTGCAGTTATGGAAAATAACAAGATCCTTGCTTCAAGCGATGATGCAGTGATGCAGTTTCTTCAGGAAAGGAAAAACCTGAACAGTATGAATTCCGGCGAAAGAGTCAAATTTGAAGGAAGACATTTTTATCTCATTAAAATTCCGTACGAGTCTGCAGGTCTCTCAAACAGAAATCTGTCATTTGCAGTGATGATTGACGAGACTGAGGTTCATACGGCTTCCGCGAAGATATGGAGGATATTCGGCATTGCAGCCCTTCTGTTTTTCAGTTCCGTTTTTTATGTATCCTATCTCTTTTCAAAAAACATTATAAATGCAATCAGACAGCTCAATTCAGCAATGAGCAATCTGGATGATGAAAAATTTCAGCCTAATGTGGATACCTTCAGAAAGGATGAACTGGGAGAAATTGGAAAAGTATTTCTGTCGATGAAAGATGAGATTCTGAACTACCAGAAGCATCTCGAAAAGCTCGTCGATGAAAAAACAATCGAACTGAAGAACAGTCTGGAAGAAATTCAGAAACTCAAAGAGCATCAGGACGGAGACTATTTTCTCACATCCCTCCTGCTGAAACCGCTGAATCAGTCTGATACAGTATATGAAAACATAAATATTGATACAATCATCAGACAGAAAAAGAGATTCACATTCAGAAACAGGGAAGCAGAAATTGGAGGAGATCTCTGTGCGGCAGATCTTATTTCTCTGGAAGGCAGGGATTTTGCCGCATTCATCAATGCAGATGCGATGGGAAAATCCATACAGGGTGCAGGCGGGGCACTAGTTGTAGGAACTGTATTCAAATCCTTCATCACAAGAACTAAGGAAGAAAAAAACTATTCAGAAAAACCTCCTGA
>DAORDI010000480.1:0-2103 GCA_035345895.1 Leptospiraceae bacterium | reverse complement strand
GGCACTGAATGATTTTTTTGTGACTGGTTCTGCTGCACTGTCTGTGGCAGTTTCCGGCAGACTCCATGAAATGCTAGGATGGGTAAATTTGAACTTGCTGGCTGTTCCTTTGACGCTTTTGGGAATTGCGCTGATCTTACGGAAAAAGAATACTGATCATTGAATGCAATCTTTCATCAGAGTCTCGGAGCTGTATACCAAAGTAGAATGCCCTTCTGCATCCGATGACTTCTGGAAAGATCAATGACTGCCTGACCGGCTCTTGCCATATAAACAGGGTCCAGAAAGATTCCGTCTTTCTGAAAAAGAGCCGCTGCTTCACTGCAGTTCAGATTTTCTGTCCCGTAACCTTTCCCAATATATCTGTCTGTAATGATCAGACCATGATCATCATATTTTTTATAAAAATACTTATTTTTCAGTCTTGAGGAGAAAAACCTGATATAACTTTTCCCGTTCCAGATCCCAGGATACACCTGAACCGCATATACCGGTGGAAGTTCAGAATGAATCTGTTTTGCTGTCTGCAGTCCTGCAGTGATTCCCCCTGTTCCGTATACACAGACTTGAACATCAAATTCAGTCCGGATTTCTTTCATCTGAAGAAAAAGCTCGATCCCGGCTTCTGCATATGCCCCTGCTCCCTGAATTCCGAATCCCCCCGGCCCGATCATAAGAGGTTTTCTGCCCTGTGCTCTCAGTTTCAGCCAGAGCATCAACATTTTCAAAGGGATGGCAGTCTCTGAAGAAGAATAGGTTATACTGGGTTTTTCCAATTTAGTAAGTTCAAATACTTTTTCAGGATAGTCAAGTGCGGGCTGTCCGGCAAGCACCGTATGTACGCCGAAACCTTTTTCTTTCGCCATCACAGAAACTGCGTGAA
This sequence comes from Leptospiraceae bacterium, assembly GCA_035345895.1. Lineage (GTDB taxonomy): Bacteria > Spirochaetota > Leptospiria > Leptospirales > Leptospiraceae > DAORDI01. Next base: position 1,220 of record DAORDI010000480.1, on the reverse strand, counting down.
TATGATGTGATCCTGTAGTGCCTGCAGTAATGATATCAGTGACTCCATTCTTTTCTGCTTCAGGAAGAATCCTGTTCAGTTTTCTGACCTTGCTCCCTCCAAAACTGCTTTCCTCCATCAGATCTTCCCTCTTTATCCAGACAGGACAGCCTAGAGTTTCTGATACATTTCTGAGATACTGAATTGGTGAAGGAATGTTCAATATCGCAGACCTGCCAGACCCATAATTTTCAGAAAAAGGAAAAATACTGAAGCATGAATTTTTCTGAATATTTTTTCAATAAAATTCATTTCATTATATCTGTGAACTTCTTCAGACCTGTTCCAAAGTTTCTCAAACTGTCTTATAAACTGATTTATGATTTTTTCATCTTTTATATAAATACTTGTTTCCAGCCAGGCTCCTGAAAAAGAGTTTGGTGTGAAATTTGCCTGTCCTGCGATCAGTTTTCTTTCCCTTCCGAGAAAAGCAATCGCCTTGCAGTGCATCATTTCTTTAGGAGAAGATGGAAAAAGTCTCAGAGTCACTCGTTCTGACCTTCTGCAGCTGTCAATGCAGAACAGGTTTACTGTATTTCTTAAAATTACTCTTAGTATAAAATTTAACGGCAAAGCATGACAGTTGTCAGTGAGAATCCTCACTTTGCATTTCTCTCCTGCCTTTCTCAGTTCATTGAGTGTCAGAGGATCGGAGAAATAGGCAGACGCTGCAAGGATTTCCGTGACTTCATTTTTTTCAGCATTCCTGATTTCATTCAGTATTTCTCCATGAATTTCAGGGCCTGAAGAAAGAATTCTGTTTCCGTTCCTGTCTTCGGAAAAATAGTTTTTTTTATCATCATTATTCTTATGAAGTTTGAATTCAGCTTTTTCCTGCAATATCCATTCTTTTATCCGAATATCTTCTTCACTGAAAGCCACTGGCAGAGAAAATGCATTTTCCGCAGAATCGAGTGCAAGCCGCCAAAGATCATGAGAATGTTTTCCTCTCAGAAGAAAGGTATTTTCATTCCAATGATAAGCCTGATCTATAATATTGTGGGAAAACATTATGCCTACTTTTCCTGAATCAATGACAATATTCTTTCTATGATCTTCTGTGTTCTGCAAGGTCTGCCATATATTCTGTCTGTACGCCCATTCCTGTTTTGAAAACAGTTTTCCATTCCGTTCATTTGACCAGTTTCTGTGAAAAGCTGCTGACTCAGGAAAACTTCTTT
>DAORDI010000479.1:0-2127 GCA_035345895.1 Leptospiraceae bacterium | reverse complement strand
AATCGGCCGGCTTAAACTCTGACTGACTCAGCTTAATCCACGTTTTTCAGTCTCTCTGCATCCATTTCCGTTTTGTCATATATATAGCCAGTTTCATACGAAACGCAATAAAACGGCTCCAATTTTCAGCCGTTTGACTGATTTATAAGCAAATCAAATATATCATTTCGTGTGGTACGGGCTATATCCTCTATATCCAGAAATATATTCAATGATCTGATCAGAAAGTGATTTCCGATGATCGATTCCAGCATCATCCAGCCGTCTGCCCGGTTCAGAAAACTTTCGAGTTTTTTCTGCTCTGAGGAGACTAGTATGTACTCTTTCAAGGAAGGAAGAGTTCTGTAGAGTTCAAATTTTTTTCCTCGGTCATAACTTTCCGTGGATTCTGCGAGAACTTCAATAATGACAGAAGGATTCAGGAGGGTGTTGTTTCTGCCGTCTGTAAATTTCGGTTTTTCACAGACTAGAGAAATGTCAGGGTATGTGTACAGCCCGGACGCAGATACTTTTACTCTCATATCGGAGGGGTATACTCTGCAGGGAGTTTTCTTCAGTGCAGTGCTTATGTCTCTGATCAGATTTGTTACGATCAGATTGTGTTTTTCTTTCGCCCCTGCCATAGCGAACAGCTCTCCACGAAAGAACTCATTTTTTGAACTGGAATTTCTTTCAAGATTCAGATACTCTTCTTCAGTCAGAAATTTTCGGGCCCAGTTATCCATACCTCAAAAGAAGATATTGTCATTTTGTTCTGTCAAGAGAAAACCGATCGGCTGATGCGGGCAGTCCTAGGATTTTGCAAAACTTCTGACCTGCCTGAATCCCAGACTTTTCATTAAGTTGAGAAAAATTTTCATTTTTCAGACATTCGCCTTTTTATACTTTGGTCATTAAGAATGAGGACTCAATGATTGAAGTAAAAAATTTGACTAAGAATTACGGCAATAAGACTGCCATTCAAGGTTTGAATTTTACCCTGAAAAAAGGGGAGATTGTGGGGCTTCTTGGACTGAACGGTTCAGGAAAAACTACTACAATAAGAATTCTTACAGGTTTTCTTGTGCCATCCGAAGGCGAGGTTCAGATCGACGGGAAAAGCAATTTCACCGATCCGATGGAATCCAAAAAAAAGATCGGTTATCTGCCTGAAACTCCGCCCCTTTATGAAGAAATGACTGTCCGTGAGTACCTGGACTACGCAGGGAAGATCAAGGGACTTTCCAAGGATGCTCTGGGCTCCGAAATTGAAAGAGTTTCTTCAATGACAAATCTCCTCGGAGTGAAGGATACAGTGATCAGTCATCTTTCTCTCGGTTTCCGAAAGAGGGTTGGGATCGCTCAGGCTCTTCTGGGAAATCCTCCGATCATCATTATGGATGAACCGATTTCCGGACTGGATCCTAAGCAGATTCTGGATATGAGAAATCTGATCCAGGGACTTGCGGGGAAGCATACTGTTCTTCTCTCCAGTCATATTCTTTCTGAAGTGCAGAAGACCTGCGACCGGTTTATTTTCCTGCATCAGGGAAAAATCACTCACGACTACAAGTCCGCAGAGCTGGATATTCAGCTGGCAAAATATGCTCTTCTGGAAGTGCAGCTTTCCGGAAAGAAAAAGGAAGAATGCATCAGTTATCTGAAGAGCATTGATCCTGGAGTGCAGGTGGTCGAAACGCTCGAAGATTCAGGCGGGCTGACGTTCGGACTGAAGGTGACTCTTCCTGATTTTACAGAAAGACTTCTGGACACATATAAACAGGCCGGTCTGAAGATCGGTTTCTTCAAAAGACAGACTCTCACACTTGAGAGAATTTTCATGGACAATATCTGAGGAACTATGAACAATATAAAATGGATTTTCTTTAAGGAAATAAAAGTTTTTTTCAGCACATATATGGCTCCCCTCGTTCTGGGAGGAACCGCATTTCTGAATGCTCTTCTTGTGCTGATCTTCAATTTCAATGACAGATCGACTCACGATGAGGCAACCATCGTCACATTCCTTTCCTTCATGAGCACAATCATCATCTCCATGGCCATCCTTTCCATGGGTTCAATCGTGGAAGAAAAGACAAAGGGCACAATGGAACTTCTGAACACATCTCCTGTCACTGATCTGGAAAT
>DAORDI010000478.1:0-2163 GCA_035345895.1 Leptospiraceae bacterium | reverse complement strand
CGCAAAAAAACAGTTCCTAGCGGTTATAAAAAAGTGGCCGCTTATCCGGATTTTTTCAGATCGATGAAGAAATTTTTTTCTACAGGCAGGCCGATAGACACTTTTCGAATTGAACGCAGTTTTTTCTGGTCTCATATCAGCGGATTTTCTACGCTTGCAAGCATAATCAGCCTAGGGACATTTCCGGTCATTGATGCGAGAAACAGAAATACAAAATATGCAGTTTATGACAGAGAAATGAATCTGATTGATGAAATAAACAATAATGACTCATTTATCATTATCAGAGCATGGCGGTTAAGTCCGAACTGTCCAGGATGCGACAGAGAGACTTCGGAAATTGTATACGAAAACGATATCCGGGAAACCCAGAAGCAGGTACTCGAAATCATAAACGGCATCCGCAGTAAAAGTTCCCAATGAAAGTTAAAACAGATGCCGGCAATGGATGAGAATGAAAGTAAGGATTTATATATTCAGTTCTTTTATTTTTACACTAGACAGAACTTTTCATTCATATTTTTCTGAAATACGGTCTAATGCAGTTTCAGTGAATAATTCTTTTATTCGCAGAAAAGAACTGGTTTTTAATTCAGACTTATTTTCAATAGCAAAAAAGATCTGTGCAGGCATAACTCTCGAATCTTTCAGATTCTCCGGCAGTATTGTCTGACTGCATTTTTTTAAAGATAAAATGACTCTCGATATTCGAACATTACTGATTGTCCTGTCTGCCAGTTCCGCAATAATTGGAACAATGCTCTTTTATCTGAGTCTCAAACTTCCGCCCTCCATTCAAGGTGTCAGGATCTGGGCCTCCGGATCACTTCTCTATGCACTTGTTTATTTGCTTCTCTCACTGAGAGGTATCATCCATCCGATGTATTCCATGGTCATCGGCGGCACATTGAATATGACTGCTCTTTCCATGATGTACATCGCAATAAAAAAATTTGAAATGGAAGAATACAGCAGATTTATCCCAGCATCTGTAACACTCGGAATGCTGGTTCTGTTTTTATATTTCCAGGAAAGACCTCAGTCCGCTGCTGTGTCCGCATCATTTGCAATCAGCATCCTCACCGCAGTCAGCAGTTTCGCCCTTCTTTCCGGAAAAAAGTCCGCAAGGTTTTCCTTCAGAACAAACGGCATTGTTTTCCTTGTATGTTCCTTTCTTTTTTTCGTTCGAGGAATTTATGCATCTCTTCATTCCGACTTCAGTCTTCTTTCTCCTCACTGGATAAATTTCAGTGCGTTCCTTTCCCATTTTCTGGTGACAAACTTCATATCTCTGGGATTCATTCTTATGGCAAGCGAGGAGCTCTATATTGAGCTGATGGAAAAGAATGAACAGGCACAGAAGGCAAACCAGGCCAAAAGCAGATTCCTGGCAAATATGAGTCATGAAATCAGAACACCAATGAACGCTATATTAGGAATTTCTAATTTACTTGGGGAAACAGAACTGACAGCGGAACAGAAAGAATATCTTCAGATCATTTCCTCTTCCGGAAGCCATCTTCTTTCTTTAATAAACGATATTCTGGATCTGTCAAAGATTGAATCCGAAAAAATGGATATCGAAAACAGAAAATTCAATCTTAAACAGAATATAGAAACATTAAAAAATATCTTTTCTGTACTTGCATCTAAAAAGAACCTGGATTTCATTTTTGAATCAGAAATCAGTCTTCCAGAATCTGTGTCCGGAGATTCTCTCAGACTGAGCCAGATACTGACCAATCTGCTCGGAAATGCAGTCAAATTTACAGAAAAGGGAAGTATTGCACTCAAAATAAAAGCAGGCAGTTCTGCTGACGAATTCATATTCACAGTTTCTGATACCGGAATCGGAATTGAGGAGCAGAAACTCAGCACAGTCTTTGATCCATTCGTTCAGGCAGACTCGTCTGCTACACGAAATTTTTCCGGGACCGGACTTGGACTGTCGATCTCAAAAGAACTTGCTCTCAGAATGAACGGGAGCATCTCAGTCAAAAGTGTTTTCGGGAAAGGCTCCTCTTTTACACTGAAAATCACACTGCCTCGGTGCACTCATTCCGAGGATTCGGCAGAGGTTCCCAGTGCACCTGAATCAGTCAGCCTTGCCAAGCCGGTGCTTCGGGATGTGATACTCGCAGATGATGAGTCAACAAACAGAAT
>DAORDI010000477.1:0-2185 GCA_035345895.1 Leptospiraceae bacterium | reverse complement strand
GTAAGCTCTGTCGCTCGAATAGAATTCTTTCGGACAGTCCATGAGTCTGTCCAGAAGCTCAATCAGTTCCGGTCCTTCTTTCATTTCCCGGCCTCCGTATATTTTTCCTTCGAAAACTCATATGCAAATTTGACGAGGCTTTCCCAGTCATTGACTCTGTGGATCTTATAACCCATCTTGGCGATCTTTTTCAGTTTTGCATTGGATTCTGCAGGTGAATACAGGTTCAGAACCATTGTGCCGCCGCCCCCAGCATTCTTCAGTGATTCCTCAGTAATCTCTGTACCCTTTCCGCCTTTTTCATCCTTGTCGAGCATAGTATCGATTCCTTCATCGGATATATGCAGGATATGGGATTTTCTGTCATGCTTATAGGATTCCAGATATGTCTTACGGAGAAGGTTCAGCGGAAATGCAGTCGCACCTCCAATGTAGCCTGTGACTACTTTCAGTATTTCCTTTTCATCACGTATGAATCCCTTTGTAGTATGATATTCCCCGGTTCCGCTCCAGAGAGTCGCCTGGACACGGGCTCCGACTCGAAGGGCTGAGATGCAGATGATTGTTCCTGCGAGGGCCAGATAGGATATATTATATCCAGGATTAGGCATGGAGCCGGAACAGTCCACATAGATGTCCAGATCGACAGGTTCCTTTGTCTTTTCCCTGCCGGTATCCATTCCGAAAAAATCTTCCACGAGTGTATATCCCGGGATGGGAACGGGACTCTTAAGAGCCGACTGAAACCAGTTGATATTTTCCATAGGAGAGCTTACATCCCAAAGGTCTGTTCCTTCCATGATCGGTTCTCCTGCAAGAGCAATATCCTTCACCGGAAAAGGGACGAGATAGGGGATTGCCCTTTCCTTGTAGTACCGGATCGTAAGATCCACAGCATCGTACTTGATTCCCATATCAGAAAGAATCTGACCGATTTCAAACGGTTCTCTGAACTGACCGGATGAAGGCCCTTTCATATCGCCGGATCCGCCTGTGTCCGATTTTCTTTCATTTTCCATCAGAGGATGCGTGATTGAATCCTGCTCATCCGAATCTATGTCCATGATTCCGTCCGGGATCTCTGCACCTGCACCTGCACCCTTTGTGTCCATCAGTACACCGGAACATTTCATGCACATTCCGGCTTTGTTTTCAACCAGATAATTATAACATATTGCTGCAAATTTCCCGGCTCCGAAAAGCCAGTCCTCTGCATAACTTCTGATGATCCTGTTGCAGAGCTGAGCATCTGCCTCAATTGTCTTTTCGGAGACCCCGAATGCAAGGGTTTCGCTTTCAAGTGCCCAGAGAATTTCATAAGTTCGCATATAAAGCTGCCAGAGACTGTCCTGTTTCTTCTGGTTGAGCTTTTTATACACTTCCTCCATCCTCAGTCCGTGGTTCTGCTTCAGCCTGTTGTTGATCATAAGATCTGAATAAAGATTGGAAATGAAAGGTGCATGCTGCTTCTGATCTGCAAGTGCCTTTCCAACCCGGCCGAGCATTCTTCCGTGTCCGGTCAGATCCCCCGGACAGTACACATGGTGTCCGATCTCATGCCCCAGGATCTCCATTGGGAAATCCTCAAGTCCGTAATGAAATACAAGTTTTGTATTGATGACCACCTTGTGCTCATCCAGAAGAATCATTGCAAGAGTATCGCTGTAGTCTTCAGAAGTCTTGTTCTTTTTCTTTCCTGATTCCCCCGTGAAATAAAAAGGATCCTTCAGTTTAGTGAACCTGCTCCAAAGAGCAAGTGCATCCTCCCATTTCTCATTCCATTTCTCAATGAGTTCCGACTCAGTCATCTTAGGCATATTTTTTTACGCCCGCAATCAGAAGTGAAAAACTGTATGCAGAAAAGAAAACGGCAGTGCCTTCCGAACATGTCATTCCTGTCCTGCTCGTCGGAAATTCAGGAATGTCTGCAGAAACACCTTCATAGGAAAGTTTTCCGTTTCTCCACTGAAACCTGCCTGATGCGGAAGGGGATGATTTTACTTTTTCAGCCGCTTCAATCACTGTTCCGAATATGTCAGAATATAGACGAAAATAATTTTCTCCGTCATAGACATAGATTCTGTCCTGATGAATGAAAGGCACTGGATTCCCTGTAAACTTTCCGCCGTCAAGTCCCTTGGCTTTTCCGAATCTGCGGAATACAATTTCCTTGTTGGCAGTTTTG
>DAORDI010000476.1:0-2211 GCA_035345895.1 Leptospiraceae bacterium | reverse complement strand
GTACAGCATATCCGAATCGTTCGGATAGAAGGAGATAATGTTTTCGAGTGCGGAAAGTGCCTTGGGATAATCCTTGAGCATAATGTTTGCTCTCGCTTTCAGAAGCCCTCCGTCCCTGTACTTTGGATCAATCAGAAGAGACTGCTCTGCATTCTGAGCTGCCTCCTCAAATTTGGAGAGATCAAAAAAATTGAGTCCGTTCAGAAAATAACTGCTGGGATGAATGATCAGATTCTGCGACTTTTTGCATTCAAAGTAAATGGAAAAAAGTTTTGCCGATTTTTCGAGCAGAACGTTTTTTTCTTCCCTGGAAATTCTGCTTAAGAACGCCTTGGACTGCGCTTCCATCGCTTTGGAAAGAAGGAAGTCCGCCTGAGCAAATTCCTTGTCACCGTCCTGAGCGGAGTATTCGCAGACAGTGTCTGAACTTAGGTTGAAGGAGATTAAAAGAAAGGCAAAAAGTAGACGCATATAGTATTTTCAGACTGTTCTGTTTCCTTCAGAAGTAAATCAAATTTTCCGGAAAATTTAAAAAGTTTGCAGAATTTATGCATGAGAGACGAATAGTACTGAAGGAAGATTTCTTTGAAAAAAATTCTCAGAGACAATGCTGTATTTATTTTTGCCCTTTTTATTTTCTGGGGACTCTGTTTCCCTGCAGTTTATTATTACAGACAGTCTCTGTACGACTGGTTTGTCATTAAGGTTTCTCCTTCCGGATATTCGCCCAAGGTGATGAACGGCTTCATTAAGGACGGAGACAGGATTATTTCTAAACTGATTCTGGACAGAAGGGAAAAAGATGAAAAAAAATTTATGGATGAAACAGATCAGTTTCTGAAAAAAATGAAACTTGCCTGCGAGTATTACCAGGAAGTCAGCAGCAGAGATGAGGTACTTGCCGATCCCACCTGGTATGAAAAGAATACAGTCTGGACATCGGACAATTCTGCATTCACCAAGGTCGACGGGGTAAGCAGGAACGGATTAGGTGAAGGAACTGTTCCCAAGGAATTCTGGAAGGAAAGCATAGGAGAAATCCTGAGTGCACTGGACTATTATAAGAGAGCATTGAATTATGCCGGACCGGAAATCACTGCTGCAAAAAGAATTCACAGAACTGCACCTGCTGCGTGCAGGAACTCAGATGTAATTGTTGCCTATTCCACATACATATATGATTCCGAAACCTATGTGGAAAATCAGATCAGAAAGAATACCAGAAAGGAAGAATTTGAAAGTTATCCGGAAAAACAGAAACTGAGTCTTGTGCTTTCTGAAATCAAGAGAAGAGCATTCGAAGGATCTGAACTTCCGAATCTGAATGAATATATGACAGGTCTGACCAATCTTCTGATGGACACAAACATCAGAACTGTTTCACCTCTGGAGTCAGTCAGGCTTTTGGAGAGAATTATCTTTGTGCTCGGCAATTCCACTGATCCGGGTCAGATCAAAAATGAAAAAGAATTCCGGATGAAAAGAGGAAAGATTCTGTATGAACTCGGAAAAAAAGATCCCTTCCATTACCATGAGGCAATGGAAGATTTCCTCGCTGCATCTGATTTTGATCCTGCCATAAAAAGAGAATCCAAAAATATCGGTGAAATTATGGGTCTGATCTTTGAAGCAAGACTCTACACTGCAAGATGTCTTCTCCGTCTGAACAGACTGAAGGATGCGCTTACCGTTCTTGAAGAACTGAAGATCAAGGTGGCAAGCATAGATGAAAGGGAGAATTACAGAGCACCTGTTTATTTCGAACTTCTTCAGGATTTCAAGGTTCTATTGAGAGAAACACTGATCGGTCTTGGGAGGAAGGGAGAAGCAGACGAGATTCATTTATGATATCTCAAAACATCTGCTATTTTGACTACAACGCAACTCATCCTCCTTTTGCAGATATCCTGAGCACTGCCTGCATTGATTATTCCATTCATTATTACAATCCGTCCGGAGCAGGACGGTTTTCAATGCAAAGACAGGGGCTGATAGAGGAAACCAGAAAGTATTTTGCCGGACTTTTCGGTAAAAAGGAAGAGGGAATTGTATTCTGTTCTACAGGAACCGAGGCCAATCTTCTGATTCTCGGATGTCTGAAATTCTCTCAGTACAACGCACTGACTGTATATGTCTCCGGACTGGAACATTCCAGCATATACGGTGCTTTTGAAATACTTGGAATGGATTATGAAATGATTCCTCTCAGCA
>DAORDI010000475.1:0-2252 GCA_035345895.1 Leptospiraceae bacterium | reverse complement strand
ATTGAGCGTAAACCAGCTGTCCTGATGTGATTCCGAATACTCTGCAAGTTCCTGCTTAATTGAAGGAGTATAGATTCCATAGATAATCATAACGCCTCCAGTCTCTTGAATTCAATAACCCATACGAAAGGATTCAGTTTATGAGCATCTTTACCGTGTATTGAATCCCAGAGTTCGAGATATGCCTCTTTTGCAGAATAGTTCCGAGCGACGATTCCTTCTGCAATCGCATCAGCATCTGAAATTTCCTGAAGTCTTTCCAATCGAATATCCATTATTTCTAAAGTGATACGGGATGCTTCTCTCGGCATATGGATTGCGGGTTTCCATCTTGTGACTCCGATCAGGTCTCGGTCTTTATCCTCTGAATAATCTGCTTTATAGATATATTCAATGGGAGAAATTATATTGTTTCCTGGCTGCAGTATTTTAATCGCAAAAGTCTCTCTTATCCAGAGACGGTCTCCGATTCCACCATATGGACAACAGACGGTTTCTCTTTCCTGAGAAATTCCTGTGAATTGATGATGATCTCTTGAATTGCAGTGCATTGTTATTCCTTCATAATTCCAGTAATCCTTATCCCCTCCCATTTCAAATTCTTCCAGTCCCTTTGTTCTTCTGGTCTGGGTCTTTGCTTTTGTATTTGCTGTGCCGTGCAGGATGGCATTCACCATTTCGGAATTGAAGAGTATTGGATATTCTCTCATGGCTTCACTCCTTTGCGGAAAAGGATGTGCGGTGCATTTTCCAGAAACCACTTATGCAATACATTGTATTGAAATGGATTGATTTCATCATCTGACCAGACCTCATTTTCCTCGAAGCGGACATTCAGGACTGTGAAGCTGAGATATGTTCTGTCACTCATCTCCCTGGAACACCAGTCCAGAAAAGTCTTCCAGACAGTCTGAGGATCAGGCTTCTCTGTCGGGGAAGCTGTTTCAATTTTCACCTTTTCCATTTCAGGGAAAAGACTGGAATACACTGTTCTTATCTGGACCTGATAGGAATGAGCTCCGGCAATATTGATTCCGGCTCCAATCCAGAATTTATCCTTTGCATAGTCCGGATGTTTCTTGATTTTGATCAGCATTCCAAGGAGTTCACAGACATATTCGGGAGTATGCCCGTCCATCATAAATGCATTGAGTGCATTCAGCTCCTTTCTCTGGTCTGCTATGTATGCGATTCCCTGCATCGAAAGCAGGGTCTTTACGTTGTCTCTGAGATCATTAAAATTCATTTTTTTTGTTCTCCAGTTCTTTGATGCGGTTCTGCAGTTTTTCTGTTTCTCTGTAAAAGAATCTTGCGGCGGCCAGGGTGACTGCGCTCCTGACATCTCCGTTCTGTACTACGCTTTCATAGTATTCCGATTCTTCTTTGAAGTGCTTGCCGTTGTGCACGTATATTGACTCAGGCATTCTGTTCTCCATGCGGGCTGACGCGGAAGTCAGCCCGGCTTTGTTTTCAGTCTACTTCCAGCTCAGTATCAGTGGAATGAGGTTTAATGTAGAACCGTTCCTTCCCGTCTGATACATCCACTTTGATGAGCTCCTTGGCCTTCGGGGGATTCTTGAGAATCGCTGTCTTGTCCAGGCTGACATCAAGAGAGAGGAAAATCTTTTCGAGTTTCTTCCGGAGTTTTCCGACCGGACCTGTCAGGTCATGGAGTTCCAGAATCTTCTCGATCAGCTTGGCACTTGATTTTGTCTTCACTGAGGATTTTCCGATGCGGTAGCTGACTTCGCCTGTTTCCAGTTTGAGAGTCTTTTTATCTGTGAAGAGTTTCGGTCTGTCCGTATCACAGAGAGACTTGATCTCTCTGGAGACGGAAATGATTTCCTCTTCGAGCGGTTTGATCTTTTCGGACATCTCGTTTTTCAGTCTGAGGATTTTCTCATCCGTCTCTGACTGAATCACTGCAATCTGTCCTTTCAGATCACCGATTCTTTTAATCTTAAGCTGCAGAGTTTCCATCGGAACCCTCCTCAACCACAACCTTCTTTTTACGGATGGTCACTTTATCCTGTTTTACAGGGACATTCTTCTTTGCCGGTTTCTTCTTCGCGGCAGTTTTCTTTTTGGCAGGCATATAAGCCTCCTGAACTACGCACTCTTCAGCGCGTTTTCAACTTCATAGTCCGCAAGTGCGGCCTTGATTGTGTTTATTTCTGACTGACTTGCAGCCTTCGCTTTTCTTTCATTTTCACTTATGTTTTTCACTGATGCCCTTTTGTCGTTAAGCTGGC
>DAORDI010000474.1:0-2279 GCA_035345895.1 Leptospiraceae bacterium | reverse complement strand
ACAGCAGTCTCAGCAATGTAATCGGGCTCAAGACCGGACACTATCGGAGTTATCAGAGAAACACTGATGCTTTCTGCCACAAGGGCTGCCGCTGAGGGATCTAAAAATTTTTTTATAATCTGAAACAGTATAAAATTCGGTATGAATTTAAGCGTCACTTCATTTGCTGAAATGGCTTTTTTTATAGATTTCATTTTTTCGTTGTAAAAACTTTCTACGAACAGTCTGACTGCATGAAGATTTTCCGGTGACATTTCCGCAATTTCCTTCGGAAGATCAGTCCCGACAAGTTCTTCCAGCCAGTTTTTATCTTCTTCGAATGACTGCATCTTCAGAGTCGGACATCCATAATGTTCAGCGCATTGCTTTCTTTTTCAATTTTTATATAAGGCACATAACCCTGCTTATCCTCATTGATGATATGCGCTGTGAGCCAGGTTTTCAGGAATTCCAGAATTTCGGATGTCACTTCTTTCTGCTGAGTTCTGAACGCCGAATACATGACTTCTATGTACTGAATGAACTGATCATGCTGATTTTTGTGTCCGGTAAAATCAGGATAGTCTGATTTGTGCATCAGTTCTTCTTCCACTCTGAAATGGGTGAAAATGTACATCCTGAGACTTTTAAAAATTCGGGAAAGTATTTCCTTTTCCCTTCCCAGTTTCATTGCCTTGTGCAGATCATTTATGATGTCAAAAAGCATTTTATGCTGCTCATCAATGATCTTGATCCCTGTTTCCCAGCTGTTGTCCCATTTGACAAGCTTATCATAGGATTCATAAATCAGAGTTTCTCCCTGAACAAGATAAGTGGCCGCTCTGTTCATATATACGATTGCAGCAGAATCCTGGGGGTTGATTTTCAGTACCTCCATGAAGCTGTTCCATGCCTTCTCATGATCTCCTGTATGATAAATCATTATCCCTTGGTCAAATGCTCTTTTGGACTGAATTTTAAGCCTGATCTGATCCTCTGATTCATGATCATATATTTCGCAGACATAAATCGTCTCTTCCTTTCCCGGCACAACAGCATGATCCAGGAAACGGATTCTGTAATCAGCAGGATCATCCAGGTTGTTCAGAATTGTCTCGCTGATGATGACAGATACCCCGTATGTCTTGGTCAAAGACTGAAGTCTTGCGCATGTATTTACTGCATCGGAAATTACAGTAGTCTGTATGAGCTTCTGCCCGCCGATCACTCCGAGGAGCACCTGTCCATGGTGGATTGCAATTCCTGCAGAAATTTTTTTCTTTTCATTTCCCAGAAAAAAATCATAATCTCTGAGCAGCTTCTGCATTTCAATGGCACAGTTGACTGCGTTTTCCGGTCTGCCTGGAAAAATAGCAAGGATTGCATCTCCGATGTACTTGTCTATGATTCCTTCATACCTAATGATCAGTTCGTTCATTTTCTCAAAATAGGAATTCAGAAAGTTGAATACTTCAGTCGGCTTTGATTTTTCACTGAGTGCAGTGAATGACCGTATGTCGCAGAAGAGAAGATTGACTTCCTGTTCGATTACATCGCCAAGACCGACGTTCGTTACATCTTTTTTTCCAAGGATGGAAAGAAATTCCACAGGAACAAATCTTCCGTATGATCGGTTTGTTTCCAGAAGCTTTTCAGAAAGGTTTGCAACTTTCACGAGAGCCCTGTTGAAAAATGTAGATATCAGGAATGCCTGAGTGAATATGAAGAAGAAAAATCCCAAAGGAGAGTACAGGCCAGTTTCAATTTTTCCTGCAACAAAAAGAATGTCGTTCAATACTGTTGAACCCAGCAGCAGAAGTCCGAAGACAAAAACATAGGACCCGTCCTGATTTCTTTTCAGACTTAGAATAAGGATGATGACGGCATAGATTATTATGGCAAAGATCAGCATCTCCTGCAGAAAAAGGGACTGAGTAAAGATATCAGGGGGAGTGAGCAGGGTAAACAGAGCCAATGCCAGGAAAACTCCGGCAAACCCTTTCTCTGTCCACTGCAGTACATTTTTTCTGAACAGAGTTGCAAAATAAAGAAGTCCAAAGACAACGGCAGCCTGAAAATTCAGATATTCAAATGTGATCTGCCAGGTCCAGGGAAATTCGGGGAAAAGATAGGAAAAAACCATTTCTCCTGTAAGGCAGATTCGGAGAAAAACCATCAGACAGAACAATGCAAAATACAGTGAAAATTTTTCCTTTCTGATTTGATAATAAATTCCGAGATGATAAATTCCAATAATAAAAAGACTTAATAAAGCACCTAGATAAGTTTGATAGTGAGAT
>DAORDI010000473.1:0-2330 GCA_035345895.1 Leptospiraceae bacterium | reverse complement strand
CTCAAGCCGCCGGCAGGCGTTCCTGCCAAAAACGCCCCACCTGCGTAAGGTGAGTCAGTAAATATTGAGGAGAACAATGAAAGAAGACATCTTGGGAATTTGGGACTACAATTTCTGGGCAAGTGAACGGTTTACTGCAAAACTGCAGAATTTTTCAGAAGAGGAATTCTGCAGGGACTTAGGAGACGGGTGCGGATCAGTGAGAGACAAACTCGGTCATATCCTCGGAGCAGACAAGGTCTGGCTGGAAAGAATACAGGGAAAAGTGAATCCCTTTCTGCCTGCATCGGAAATAAAGGATATCCGTTTTTATATGGATCTTTCCGGCAGGATACATTCTGATTATAAAAAAATACTGAATGAACTGACTGAAGAAGGTCTCAAGGCAGACATTGCATATAAGAATCTGAAGGGGCTGGATTTCAGCACTCCCCTCTTTGAGATCCTACTTCATGTCGCAAACCATGCCACCTACCACAGAGGACAGGCAGCATCTCTCATCAGAAGAATCAAGGGAAGTCCTCCTGTCACTGATATGATTGAATATTTCCGATCCAAATCAGCAGGTTAGGATTATTTCAAAAACACTTTCACAAGATTCGCAATCGTATCAACGGAATCATCGTGTTTGAAAAGATACCGGGTGATTCCGCCTGAATCAATCAGATAAGTGTAAGTGGAGTGATCCACCAGATAATACTCTTCCGATTTTACTGAATCAGATTTTTTATAGGAACCTGCGAAGAGTTTTACGACCTTCTGTATTTCTTCTTCCTTTCCTGTAAGCCCAATCGGAGACAGATCCTTGTAATATTCCAGATACTCCTTCAGTCTTTTGGGAGTGTCTCTTTTCGGGTCCACGCTCACAAATACAATTCGGAGCTGATCTCTTCTGTCCTGCAGTTTTCCGTACACTGCATTCAGTTTTGCAAGAGTCATCGGACAGGCATCCGGACAGTAGGTATATCCGAAATACAGAAAAACTGTTTTTCCTTTGAGAGAACTCAGCTGAAAAATTTTCCCGTTCTGATCTGTCAGAGAGAAATCCCCGCCCGGAAGATTTTCCCGGGACAGACTGCCGTTTCTGCACTGAAGGACAGAGAATACAAAATACAGAATTAAAATGATATTTGTATATTTTATCATCTGCATCATTGTCATTTTTTATGATGATGGTCCATCATTCCTTCAAGTTTCTTCACTTTGGCACTGACTTCCTTTTTGATGCCTCCGCTGAAATTCAGAACAATTTTCACATCCTCCCCTTCCTTTATATCTTTTTTCAGTCCGATGAACATGATATGAAGGGACCCTGGTTTCAGCTGAACAGAAGAACCTGCAGGAATTCTTATGCTTTCCAGTCTGTTCATCTTCATCACTTCCTTTTCCATGACTGTCTCGTGAAGTTCCACAATCTTGGAAATATCGGATTCTGCAGAAGCAAGTGAAATCTCTTCTCTTGAATTGTTTTCAATCTTCAGAAATCCGCCTGTATTTTTCATTGCAGCATTCGCTTCTTTTACCCAGGCCTCAGAAATTACAAGAGGTTCAGAAACAGTCGCTGTCGCTGCTGCTGGGGTTGGCTGGCTGACTGTCTTGTCTGCAGATTCCTGCCTGCAGAAGACAATGAGAACTAAAATCGAACAGAATAGAATTTTTTTCATAGGGAAATACTCCTTGATTTTAATATGTAATTGCCGAATATTCTTCGGTCTGACTGAAGAGAAACTGCACCAAAGCTTCACAGACTACCCAATTTCGCTTATCACTTTCACCGCAGTCATTTACAGTCTCTTTTTTTCTTTCCGTTTGAATCAACCACAGTTTTGTTTTTTTGCTATGATTTTTATCTGCATTGACTCGCATGACTGAATTTGATGCAGTATACTGTCAATGCATACTGTTCTATCCGCTGATTACTGAATCTGTCCTGTTCAGCTCTGTTCTTATGGGCGGATACAGGTCACGTTCAGACAAATGCCAGATGAATGGAGACTTTGCAAACTTTAACCACGGAAGAAATTTCCTGTAAAAGAGTTGACTGTTCTGCAGACAGGAACAGCTGTGACAGTCAGGAGTCTGTTTCAGATGAATTCAGAAAGAATTCAATAAATTCAATCATGATATTGAGACAGATTATCATGTTTAATATAATTAAGGAAAGAAGAATGAAGACATTTATGAAAATGGGACTGCTGGCTGTTTTGATGATATCGATGTCCTGGAAAGGCTCTCTGATCGTAAATCCGGAGAACAGTTCAGGAGCACAGCTTCTGGCGAGCGGCAAGGAAGAAAAAAAGAAAGAAGGAAAGGAAAAAAAGGAAGAAAAA
>DAORDI010000472.1:0-2351 GCA_035345895.1 Leptospiraceae bacterium | reverse complement strand
CAGGGGAAACTGTTCTGGAAAAAAATGACATCATCACTCTCGTGGGAACTAAACTCAGGGAAAAAACTGCATTTTTCGGAGTGCACGATCATACACATCTTTATGATGACAGATCTGATCTGGACTTCAGAAGAATCTTTGTTTCAAACCCGGATGTAATAGGACTTACTATAAAAAAACTCGATCTGCACAGCCGTTTCCAGGCAACAATCACAAGGGTGAAAAGAGGAGACACAGAATTTGTTCCCTCAAATGATACCGTTCTCGAAGGAGGAGACAGGATCCGTGTAGTGGCCGCAAAAGAGGATATGGAAAAAGTGTCTGCATACTTCGGAGACTCTTTTCACAGTCTTTCTGAAATCGACTACATCAGTATGTCGATAGGAATTGCAATAGGACTGGTGCTCGGAGAGATTCCAATTCCTATTTTCGGAGGAGCCTCATTCCGTCTGGGTTATGCGGGAGGCCCCCTGATTGTCGCATTGGTTCTCGGTTATATAGGCAGAACCGGAAATCTGATCTGGGGAATGTCGTACAACGCAAACCTTACTCTCAGGCAGACAGGGGTTGTGCTTTTTCTGGCAGGCATTGGACTCAAGGCAGGATTCTCCTTCGGAGTAAACTTCTCCAGATACGGACTGCTTCTTGTATCATTAGGATTTATCCTCACTTCACTGAATACAGGTCTGATGATGCTTGCAGGAAGGTATTTTCTGAAAATTCCGTTTCCTCTTCTTCTCGGAATTGTTTCAGGAATGCAGACTCAGCCTGCCTGCATTGCCTACGCGAATGCTGAAGCCAAAAACAGTGTTCCGAATTACGGATACTCTCTGGTATTTCCGGCTGCAATGATCACAAAGATCATTTTAGTGCAGATAATATTTAATGTTATGAAAGTGTGACTCAAATCTTCCGTGGACAGGAAATCTGCTCCGGGAAACCAAATCGGTTTTTCCTGAACTTGACAGGTCAGCCTGTTCAGTGATTTTGTCATTATGAAAAAATTAAAACTGTCATCCTTTGCCGGAATCTGTGTGCTTATGCTTTTTCTGAGTTTTTTCAATTCCTGCATTTCTGCGGTATATTCACCCGGGGTGAACAGCAATTACGCTCTGAAGGAAATCAGAACGGACAGATCTGTTTCCACTCTGGAAAAAGAACATGTGTTCAGGATTCCATGCGAAAATTTTGCAGATATCGCCTATGATGTAAACAATGATTACCCTGCGGGAATATTAAAAACAGATCTCTTTAAAAATAGGTGCAGGAATTTCTTCCTGCTCATTGAAACGGAAGACGAAAAGATTTCCGTAAAGATAGACGGTATGAGACTGAATGATTCAGTAAAATACAGATATGAATATGCAGTCATCCGTCTGCAGTCACTGAACCCTCCTGTCCGCAAATATGAGTTTCCGAAAAAACCGGAAACCGCTTATGCATATTACACTGAACCTTCCGCAAGTCCCAGAGAGATCAGATACACAGTGAAGACAAGAATCCTTATCCTGAATGAAAAAACAGAATCAGCCGGGACTATTGAAACAGTCTCAGACGTCGGCGCATCATTATATCTGCTGAATTAGTGTTCCTTAGTGTGACCGTAGGAACAGCTGATCCTGTCCGGAAATGAATTTCCGAAACTGACTTCATAAAGAATTTTACCGTCTTTTTCACTGATTTTTCTCTTTTCCTTCAGACTGTAAAAATGGTTGGGTTTTGTTCTTTCAGGCATTCCTGATGTTCCAGTCTCAGACTTACTGTATTCTTTTTTCAGTATGGAAAAAGGATACTTCTGAAAATTCAAATCTTCTCCGGTACATACGGTGCCTGCTGAACTGAAAAAACCGGGACTTGGAACAGTAAAACGGACATTCATCTGAAAATCAGAAGCCAGTTTCCATTCCTTCAGAGGCCAGAGTTCGTAGCTGAGTCCGGACGCCCATTTACTTGAGGAAGCATATCCGTATTTTGTCTCTCTGTGAGAAAGGATCTGTCTGTATCCTGCACTGATTCTGTTCAGACCTTTTTTCAGCGTTCCGGAAAAACTTACTCTGTACAGTGCTGTATCGGATTTTTCTGAACAGGGACCGGAACACATTTCAGGATGAGCCCTGTAGATCTCCTTCTCGGATTCATTAAGTTTTTTGATAATCAATGGCTTTATTTTCATGGATGCTTCACCGTTCATGCTCACTGAGGTCTCAAGATCGGAAGGAAGAATAAACTCAAACCTGTATGTACCTGCCTTTTCAGCCTCCAGTTCATAAACAGCATTTACATCACAGGCAGCATTCATAAAATCTGAATTCTCAGTCAGATTCTGAAAAGCAGGGCACTCAAAAGAAAGA
>DAORDI010000471.1:0-2500 GCA_035345895.1 Leptospiraceae bacterium | reverse complement strand
TTAATTACTCCTTACTTTCATATCTTCAACTGAAGGCAATGTCTTTACATTTGAATCAATCTCTTTATAAGGTTCTTCAGGATTTTTATAAAGATACTTATAACGGAAATATTCTATCCTGTGATTCGGAAGATTTCCGTAAACTGCTTCTGAAAGAAAGTTTCTGGAATGAAGCTTCAGCTCATAATTGTAATTATGCTGAATAATCAGCGAAGCAAATAATATGAACGGAAAGAACAGGACATATCTGAACTGTTTTATAATCTCAAAAGATTCTGCCTTCTCAGAAATCCAGATAAACAGAAATGCAGCCATCTGAACGGCAAGCATTGCAGGAATGATCCAGAACTCAAAATAATAAGGCTCTATATCAATTCCGATGAATATGAAAAAGATGATATTCATAATGAGAAGAATATACTCTCTTCCGAAACGTTTCAGCAGAAATGGCAGAAAGAAAAATGATGCTGCGGCAGAAAGTAGAATAATCGAAATGACTGCTGTATGAGTAAAAGAAACCGGATCAAAGGCATTCATAAAATTATAAAGAAAGTCCAGTTTTTGATTATAGTTGATTCCGTCCGTTCTGGCAAACAGTGCATCCGTAAAACCTCTGAAGGAAAGTTCAGGATTGAACTTTGCGGCAGCTTTTCCATAGGGTGATCCCAGCAGATATCCGAAAAGCCAGTTCTGAAAGCTGTAATACTTATTATCAAATTCCAGCTTGAAAATAATTCTTCCTCCCCAGAGATAAGTCTGTGCTGTCGGGATGAAGCAGAAAAGAAAAATCAGGAACAGTGAAAAGGTTTTTCGAATAAATCCTGGAGTGTATTTTTCCTTCTCTGTGCGGACAGAAAAGGAAGAGATACCCGGAAAAGACATACCGGATGGAATAAGCAGATAGAAAAAAATGCTGACGCAGGCAAACAGCATATACTCATGAGCCATAACTCCGAGGTAAAACACAAACCCTGCAGCCATAGAAAGTATATAATACTTATGATCTGTGGATTTTATGAAATACCCGAATATCATCATTACATAGAGCCAGGCTGCAGGATAAATGCCTGTATCGTTTTTCGCAGAGTAGTCCAGATATCCGTGAGTAAATGCTGCACAGAGAGTGATGCAGACTGAGATGAATATTTTTCTGCTGACAAGCCAGAAATAAAAGTACATCGCAAAGACCCCGATCATTCCGAAAAGAAGTGACCTGAGTCTGAGATGAAACATGATATTGTCGCTGAAATACTCCGGGAATTTATTCAGAAAGGTATGGAACCAGAACCCGCCTGCCTCAAAATGCAGATGATGAGGATTTATGAAATAGTCGCCTTTATAACCGTTGCAGGACCATACATTCATTGCGTAAACGGCCTGATCGTGATCCAGAAATCTCTGAAGATTTGCAAACAGCAGCACTCCGTAAAAAAGTGCAAGTCCGATTCCGACTAAAACAGGATGAAGCAATTCCTTACACCCAGCTGAGAATTTCTTTGAATGCCTGCCCTGCTTTGTAAATGTATCCTATGCTCCAGACCTCAGAATCTGCAGTATGAATTCTGATATGACCCGTTCTGAAAATCCTGAGAAGCAGATTGTCACAGTATTCCAGATTCTTTGACTCAGAATGAAGATATTTCATATTTCGGAAAAATCCATTTGAATGAATATAATATACAGACTTATTTTCAGGATAAATAACCAGACTCGAAAAAAAATATTCCAGCACCCTGCCGAAAAAGAGAACATAATAAAATCCGAGATAGAGTGCGAAAAAGATTCTTGCAATTTTTGTAAAAAAATTCAGATCAAGGGGAGAAAGATTGAATATCTTCTGAATATGAAAAAAAGAATAGCAGGTTTCCAAAAATCTTCCTGCATACGTGTAATAAGTAAACATATAATAGAAAAAAAAAGAAACTGCTGAGAAAAAGATCAGGAGAAGAATTCTGTTCGTCCTGTATGTATGCTTATTCCCGGATAAATTCATCTCTGATCTCCCTCCTGACTTCTCTTCCCAAACCGCAGATCCTTCATTTCAGGCACCGGCATATACTTGCGTATCTTATCATCACTTAAGAGAGACAGCAGTCTAAACTGATTCATTTTTTTATCCGGGCCGGTCAAGCAGCTATTGAAAATATATATCAATATAATCTGTCACTTTTCCGTCGCAGTTGATCTTATCCTGCATTCTCCAGTATTTTCTCTTTCCGTATGCCTTGAAAGTATGTTTCCCGTCACGCACGCATACTTTTCCGTCATTGATATAGGAAACCTGTGTTTCAATTTTCCCTGTAAATTCCAGCTCAGTGGAGGATCTGACTTGAATGACCCCTTCCATTTTCAGAAAGTCTTCCGTCTTGGAAGACTTTTGCTCTCCGCTCACTTCAAATTCGGATTTTCCTTTCTTTACGAAATTAATGGAACCCTTGCCCTCAATCCACTGCAGAGTCAGAGAATGTTTTCCTTCCTTTACGGCGGGTTTGGCAGAGAC
>DAORDI010000470.1:0-2503 GCA_035345895.1 Leptospiraceae bacterium | reverse complement strand
CCTTTGAAAATGATTCAATCGTTCTCTGCTGTTTTTCTGTGAAATGACAGGTCGTTCAGATGGAATTTGTGAGAGAGACTTTTGTCAGTATCCGTGACGACAGAATTAAAATTGCAATTTTTCAGGGTCTAAGAATCCTATACCGCAGTTATGAAAGAGGAAGTCAGAAAGAAGGCTCTTGAGTACAAGAAGGAACTTGAGGAAGCGGCAGGCTCGTATCAGTTCCAGGTACTGATGGAAGAGTTTAAGGAAAAAGCCCTTCAGGATGAAATCGCGGTCTGGTTTCTTTTCAAGGAAATCATCAAAGAAGCGATGGAAAAGCCTGGAATTTTTGACACAAATCCGAGCGGGATCATCGGAACGTTTTATATTCTGAACGATATGGACAATGAAAAATCCTATTCTCTTTTCAGATGGTTCATTCAGAATATCACAGAGGCTGTGCCGAGCGGTGTCATTGAATTGGTGACCAGTCTGATCACAAGTTTCAGTCTTCTGGAGTTCAGAGAATTTTACGGATTTGCTGTATCGTCCAATCAGGCGCAGTCTGCAGTCGGATATCTCACTCTGTTCAACCTTCTTCTTGAAGACAGGCTGAATCAGGAGCAGGCGACAGCAATTTACGAACTTTCCAGAACCTACGAAAACACCAGATATCATCTGGGAAACGCAAAAGATATGATTGAAGAAAAATATAAGGAACTGTACGCAGGTGAAGACAGTTCAATGGATTTGGAGTTAAGATGAGTTTTATTACAGAAAATTATTCAGAAGAAACAGGAAAAAAATACGAGAGAAAGTTTTTTTCAAAAACCTTTGATCCAAGAAACAGAGAGGAGCTCGAAAAAGAGTACATTGAGTTCCTGAAGGAAGACGTTCAGACAAAAGAGGGGCTGGAAAGATTTACAGAGAAATGGTCGGAACTGGCAGCGATTGTGGACGAAGCGGGTTCACTGAGCTATGTGGGGATGACCTCTGATACTAAAAATGAAAAGGCAGAAAAGGACTATCTGCATCTGGTTGAAAATATCTTTCCTCTGTGTCAGGTCTATGAAGACAGGGTAAAGGAGAAATTTCTTTCCTCGCCTGCACTGAATCAGCTGAATTCAGAATACTATGCCCTTTTTATAAAACAGGTCAGATCAGAAAAGGAAATTTACAGAGAGGAGAACATAAGTCTGCATACGAAAGATTCTCTTCTTGCTCAGAACTATCAGAAAATCACAGGTGCCTGGATGGCTGAGTTCGAAGGAAAAAGAAGAACAATGCAGGAGATCAATGTTTTTCTGGAAAGCCCCGACAGAGACTTAAGAGAAAGGGCATACAGGACAAGGGTAGGGGTCCATCTTCAGGATGCGGAAAACCTCGAAAATCTCTTTGATGAAATGCTCAATACCAGGGCAAAGATCGCTTCCAATGCAGGTTTTTCCAATTACAGAGACTATAAATTTGTCGCAGGGGGCAGGTTTGACTATACTCCGTCTGACTGCCTGCGTTTTCATGATGCAATAGCAGAGACGATTTCCCCGCTTCTTTCCGAATGGACTAAGGAAAAATGCAGTAAGCTCGGCATCAGTTCTCTCCGTCCCTGGGACATTTCCGTAGATCCTGATGCAAAAGAGCAGATCAGGGCTTTTGGAGGTGAGGAAGAGTTTCTGGAAAAAACCGGGAAAATATTTGATTCGATTCATCCGAGACTCGGCAGTTATTTTCAGTTTATGAGAAAGGAAAAACTTCTGGATCTCTCCAGCCGCGAAGGAAAGGCGCCGGGCGGGTACATGACGGAGCTGACAGAAAGGAGAGTCCCTTTCATTTTTATGAATGCAGTCGGGACGAAAAGGGATGTGGAGACTCTTCTGCACGAGGCAGGGCATTCCTTTCATGCATTTCTCTGCAGGGAACAGATTCTGAAAGGGTACAGAAGTTCCCCTCTGGAATTTGCGGA
The DNA here is from genome assembly GCA_035345895.1 of Leptospiraceae bacterium. GTDB lineage: Bacteria > Spirochaetota > Leptospiria > Leptospirales > Leptospiraceae > DAORDI01. Next base: position 558 of record DAORDI010000470.1, on the reverse strand, counting down.
AGTGGCTTCAATGTCTATGGAGCTTCTGGGCAGGAAGCATTTTGACTTTATTTACAGAAAAGAAGACATTCAGAGGGTGAAAAAAGAACAGCTAGTGAAGATTGTAGAATTCTTCCCGTTTATGTCTATGATCGATTCCTTTCAGCACTGGGTTTATACGGCAAAGGAAAACGGAAGAAAGGAGAGAGGGGACAAATGGCAGGAACTGAATAAAAAGTTCCAGCCCTTTCTGGATATGTCCGGTCTTTCCGAAATTGAACGCACCAGATGGCAGTATCCTCACGTTTATACGTCTCCTTTTTATTACATTGAATATGGAATCGCGCAGGTGGGAGCTCTTCAGATTTGGAAAAACAGCCTGGAAAGTTCTGACAGATCCATTCTCCAGTACATGAACGGTCTGTCCAAGGGAGGATCACTGTCCCTCCCTGAATTATTTGCTTCTGCAGGCATCCGTTTCGCTATGGACAAAAAAACACTCTCAGAACTTTTGGAATTAATAAAAAAAGAATTGGAATTCTGATTCTCGGAGACAGCTTTTGAGATTATTTTGGGCGG
>DAORDI010000469.1:0-2516 GCA_035345895.1 Leptospiraceae bacterium | reverse complement strand
AAAGATTTTGACAGGGCCGTGGAATATTACGAAAGAGCTCAGAAGCTGGATGAACATAATTTCTTTGCCCTTTACGGACTCGCAGAATCCTACAGGGGAAAGAAGGAATTCAAGAAGGCAATTTTCTACTGGGAAAAAATCCTGGCTTTCGACCCTCACAACAAACTCATCATCAACAGATATGCAGACAGTCTGAGAGGGCTCGGAGAGTTTGAGAAGGCTCTGGAATGTTTCAATATGATCCTCAAGGCGAATGAGGACTATTATGCACTTCTCGGAAAGGCGTCTACTCTGAACCTGATGGGAGCCTACGAAGAATCTATGAGAATCTACCAGGATCTGCATAAGAAAGATCCTATCAATCCAAGACCTATCCTCGAAATGGCAGATCTTCTCTTCTATAAGCTGAATGTGAAAGATAAGGCAATCCGCCTGTTGAGCGAGTTTCTGAAAGACAATCCTTCCATTACAGATGTGAGTGAAAAGCTCGATCAGTTTTACACAGAATAAGATGACAGGTGCTGGCAAGGAACTGCAGTAATGAATAAAATGGTACATTTTATTTTACTCAGCATTGCACTGTCTGCAGGTTTTTTTAGTGCAGTAAAATCATTCTGGGTCAGTGATGATGCTTTTATTTCTTTCAGATACGCACTCAATTTTGTGAATGGTCATGGCTTAGTATTTAATTACGGTGAAAGGGTAGAAGGCTTTACTAATTTTCTGTGGACAGTAATCTTGATACCCTTTATCAAAGTAGGTCTTGACCCTATAATATATTCAAATGCAATCAGTCTGTTCCTTTTTGTACTGCTGCTGGTTATCGTTGCACTTTGGGGACATTCAGTGACCCGTACGAAAGACTGGCAGGCTTACTGGACAAGCGTGCCGCTGTCTATTTGCGGTTTGGCCCTGCACAAACATATACAGATATTTGCCACTTCAGGCCTGGAAACGATGCTTTTCACTTTCCTTTGCACATATGGTATTCTCCTGATATCAACCGATTATGAGAATTTTTTCTCTGAAAAATCGAAAACTGAAATTCGAAAAATCAGAGGGTTGCCAGGTCTGACCCTCCTTGTGCTGTCCGCAATGACAAGACCGGATGGTCTTCTGATATATGGAATCTCCGCTCTTTCAGTCCTGTTTCTGGAGTATAACATTGCTATTACCGACCAATCAAAAAGCAAGTTTTATTTAAAAATTTTCGAAGTTGCAAAGAGAGTTTTCATTGCCAACTTCTTCTTTGCCTTTGTTTTTATTCCCTACTGGATGGCCAGATGGAGTTATTATGGTAAATTTTTCCCCAATACATTTTACGCAAAATCAGGCAATCTTTCCTATTGGAGTCAAGGTGCTTTCTATCTTTATACCTATTTTGTTTCTTACTGGGTTTTTCTGATACTTCCGATACTGATGCTTTACGTTTTTATTGGAAAAAAATACAGGAATACTGGCAAGGATGTTGGGAGCACCATTGCACTAATCACTGTTTTCTCCTGGTCTTTCTATCTGTTCAAACTTGGAGGAGACTTTATGTTCGCTAGATTTATCATCCCGATCACCCCCCTTCTCTTCCTTCTGACCGAAAAGTATCTCCTCTGCATTCTGTTCAATTCCAAAAATGAAATAATTGCACGGTTCTTGAAAATGACTTATGCCCCTACATTCATTTCTCTGTTTTTTATTGTCACGGTACTATTGAGGTACGACTTTTATAAAGGGGAGAAATATCCGAATATTCGCGGTATTTCAGAAGAATATAAAGTTTATCCTATCGAATTTGTGCACAATATGCAAAAAAAGGCTGCACAGCATAAAACTGCATTAGTTGAATCCAAAGCAAAAATTGCCATTTTAGGAGCTGAGGCTCTTTTGGCTTATTACTGGAATCCGGTTGAAACTATTGAAGCTGTTTCTGGATTGACTGATTCTTTTATTGCATCTCAAGAGGTCAAAGAGAGAGGAATGCCTGGACATGAAAAAGAAGCACCAATAGAGTATTTAAGAGACAGAAGAGTAAATCTCAGGCTAGCCAAACCTCCCAGCGACAGGGATCACGGATTCAATCAAATTTCAATGGATGGAATGATTGGCTATGGGGAAATTGTTGCATATGTCCCTAGCGTTATGCTGTCATTGAAGAAACATCCAGGAATTCAGTTTAAGGACTTTAATGAGTTTCTTAAGGAATACATAAGCAGACACCCATCGAAAGAAACTGTTACAAAAGACTTACCTGTCTTCAAAGAATACTATTTCAGATATGCTCCTGAGGACAAAAGACTTTCCTTATTGGAAAAAATTGCTCAAGGGGCGAAATAAAATAAATGCAACAACTCAGCGGAAAATAAATTTGAGTAGTTATAAATGAGTAGCTCACCTTACACAAAAGAGAGTAAAGTAGAAAAGAAATCAGTACAATGCTAAAAATATGGACAATGAATTTTTTGATATTGTCGTTTCGGCTGACAAGCGCAGTGAGTCTGTCAAGTCTTACTGACGGGCTGATA
>DAORDI010000468.1:0-2519 GCA_035345895.1 Leptospiraceae bacterium | reverse complement strand
AGAACATTCCTAAAAGTCACCGGTCCACTCCTGAGGAGCGGAAAGCGGTGATTGAATTCAAGAAAGAAAATATGTCCGCGTCCTTGACGGTTTTTCCAGAACTGTCCTGACCTGGGACATCAGAACCAAAATGGAATCCTTTCGATGTTCAGATTGTATTATGGAGCACCTTTGAAAAATGACTCAGTCCGGGATCTGAAGTCAGTCCGTGTCAGCGACTCAACTGTCGCTTTCGGATACCCTGTCTGCACTGCTGGAATACTGTCACTGTTCTGAGGAAAATTTTCAGTTTCTCATTCAGACTAACAAAGGACAATAGACGCGTTGGGAGAATGCGAATGAAATAATCTTTAGTTTGGAAGTGCTGATAGAACTTGTGCTGCGTTTATCGAAGCTTCATTATTTCCGTGAACTCAGTGCCCTATTCCCCTATCCCTCCTCTTAAAACACTTGTTTTTTTCTGCCGTAAAGAGTCCGATGTCCCCAAGGAGAATTTATGTCCAATAAAGCTGAACTGAATTTTGATGGAAAGAAATATGAATTTGATGTATTGACTGGAACTGACGGAAGATCAGGGATCGATATTTCTTCACTTCATGAAAAAACAGGACTCGTTTCCTATGATCCCGGGTTCTTCAATACCGCAGTAGGAGAAAGCAGGGTTTCCAGAAGAGACTCGGAAAAGGGTGAACTCTCCTACAGAGGTTATCAGATCGGAGATCTGGTAAAAAACTCCACATTTGTGGAAACTTCCTATCTTCTGATTTACGGAACTCTTCCAAATAAAGTGCAGCTCAACGACTATTCCGTCCGACTGTCCAAACATTCCATGATTCATGAGGATATGATCAATCTTTTTGACGGGTTTCCCGGAAAGGCACACCCTCTTGCAATTCTTTCCACAATGGTGATGGCACTTTCGAGTTATTATACTGACGATTACGAAGAGTCTGCGGACAGAGGAGTCGATCATGTGACTAGACTTCTCGCTAAGGTAAGAACGATTGCGGCATTTTCGTATAAGAAAATGATTGGTCAGCCCTTCGTCTATCCTCTCGACAGACTGCCCTACTGCACGAACTTCCTGCATATGGTTTTCTCTGTCCCTGCTGAAAAATATGAAGTGGATCCATACTTTGACAAAATACTGAATCAGCTCTGGATTCTTTATGCAGACCATGAACAGAATGTGGCTGCGACTACGGTTCAGCTGGTCGGTTCCACAAAGGCAAACCTGTTTGCTTCAGTCAGTGCAGGGATCTCAGCACTCTGGGGCTCCAGAGAAGGCGGACAGAGTGTCGCTGCGGTGGAACTTATTGAAGACATCAACAGAAACGGAGGAGACTGCAAGGCCTATTTTGAAAAACTCAAAGGTTCAGAAATCATCACTCAGTCCACGTTCCTGGGACACGCTGCATACAAGACTGTCAGTCCAAGAGCAATTGCAGCCAGAGAAGTGTTCCATGAATTCAGCAGAAAATACAGGAATCCTGTTCTGGAAACTGCTTTGAAAGTCGAAGAATATCTGATCAATGAACCGTATTTCAAGGAAAGAAATCTGTATCCTAATCTGGAATTTTACAGCGGGGTGCTTTTCTTCAGTCTGGGAATTCCGAAGAATATGTTCACGCTGATGCAGGCAATCGGCAAGCTTCCCGGCTGGATGGCACACTGGAGAGAACTTCGAATCAATGCAAACTACAAAAAAGCCAGACCGCGTCAGATCTACAAAGGAGAAATGAACAGAACCTACTCTCCTATTGAAGACAGAAAGTAAGTGTCTGATATTGTAAAGGTCAGCAAGTTTCTAAGCTTTATTCTCAGGCACAGTCCCGAAAGCATCGGGATTGTGCTTGATGAACATGGCTGGGCAGACATAAGTGAAATCATCCAAAAATCCTCTCTGAATCTGAATTTTGAGATCATAGAAAAAACAGTACAGGAAAACAATAAGAAAAGGTTTTCCCTCAGTCCGGATCGAAAAAAAATCAGAGCCAGTCAGGGACATACAATACAGACGGATGTGGAGCTTAAGAAGGAAATACCTCCAGAGTTTCTGTACCATGGAACAGCGGAAAAGCACCTGGAACTCATCCTGAAGGAAGGACTGAAGCCTATGAAAAGACTCCATGTTCATCTTTCCAAGGACATTGAAACTGCACTCAGCGTAGGCAGAAGACACGGAAAACCTTCTGTTCTGAAAATACATTCAGGCAGAATGTATGAGGACGGATTCGTATTTTATCTCTCGGAAAATTCAGTCTGGCTGACAGACTCTGTTCCAGTTCAGTACATTGAACGGATCAGCACTGCTTTTCCGTAAATTCTGAAATATAAATGACCCGCTTATGCGGATACTACTCATATGAATATAAACTCCAGTCCTTCTGAAGGTGAGAAGGAAATATCTGCATTTTTCATAGTATCAGCAGATATATTTTGAATGGAGTTGTTGAAAAAATCAAGAAATTATCTTCGATCAGAAGCTAAATAGGGATTTAGGCAGTTTCAAAGCCGCC
>DAORDI010000467.1:0-2521 GCA_035345895.1 Leptospiraceae bacterium | reverse complement strand
TTTCATAATATTCCGCCATTTTTTATTCTGCATCTGATTATCCTCATTTTTTCCTCCTGTCATAAACGAAGACCTGCTTGATATGCTGAAAAAGATTCAAGTTCTGTTTCATATATTTTTTCCTGTAATAATCAGCTTAGACTGCTGTCGCACAGTGAACAAGCAGAATATTTATCAGCTGTATCATTAAATAATTTCTGCTGCTGAAATCCGTCTAGACTTCCCGTTCCATGATCGGATTCTCCTTCTTTATGGGGAACGCTGACAAATATCCCCCGGACACATCTTCTGCATCGAACTTCGGTTAATTTTTCTGCTTCGCGAAAAGCAGATCATTCTCAGATAAATAAAGTATCATTAAGCCATAGTGAGGATCAGATATCGGCGGTCACATACACCGACATTTAGGGGCAGCATCACAAAACACAGCAGCTTCCCTGATATCCTCATCTTTATACGGCTGTTCTTTCATATTCAGTAAAGTAAGCAGACATAACTGCTGTCTCCTTTTTTCGCAGGATTTCGGGCAGCTGCTGCAGCAAAAATTTGCGAGAATCACTGAAAAGGAAAGTAAATACATCAATTGCTTCATTGATTGCCGCACCGATTGCCTGCCAGGATAACTGCTTCCCGTTCTGTGTCATTTTGTGCTGAAGAATACATTAAAAGAATTCGTTTATTGCATTCCTTTTGTGAAGCATCTCTCTGATCAGTCTTTTTACCTTCCGCATATGGACATCCGAAATACAAGAGCGGTATTATAAATATGAGTCTCATTCATTTACTCTCCCTTTGAAGACAGTTTTTGTTGTTTTTCCTTTGTTGTCTGATATGTACATATTCATTCTTCAAACAGATAAGATGATTCTTCCTGAAGCATAGATCCTTTTTCTCCGATTTCATTATAATAAACTTCAGGTCCCTCAGATAATCTGCCTGAGCTTTCTGTATCAAACAGATCTGATGGACGAATGACCAAAACTGTTTCTTTGTTCTTAATTATTTTCAGCAATGGGCACCGGTGAGTTTCTTTCGACTTGATATGTTCTCCCATATATCTTTGAGTTCTCTGCACAGGGCGGCATTGCTTTGCCTCATAGTTTATGAAGAGAGTCTTAGGTATCTCAGCAAACCATATTCTGTTCAAAAGTATATTTTCCTGATAGGCAGTATCATCTGAATAATATCCGAAAAGCATTAAATAACGCCCAAGTGACAGGGATGCATAGTATTCTCCTTCCAGTATGACAATAGAGAATTCCGAATTGCCTTCAGTTGAATAATAACTGGTTTCCACATCAGAAAAGACTTTTGGACTGAGAAGAATATTGCTTGGCGGTAAATCTTCCCATCGGGTAAAATACTTCCTGTCCGGAAAACTGAAGGAGGAAGTAAATAGAATAAAGGATGCTTTCTCTGAATAATTGTAAAACTTTCCGTCCTTAAACCTTACTGTAAATCGTCCAAATCCCGTACTGATCTTTTTCTTATCTTCAGAATACTTGATCATTTCATAATTTCCTGGACTACAGGCACAGCTTCCTGCGAAACAGAAAAACAGAAAAGAGAGACCATATTTGAAATACTTATGAATTCTGAACATACGATCTATTTCTGAAACCTTATTTCAAACATTGCATCATTTGCCGTTTCAGTTTTCTTCGAAATCAGAAGAATGCTGTTCTTTCCGGTAATAGAAATTTTAGGACACCTGATCTGTTCAAAAAAAATATTTTCAACCTGGCTGGAAAAAGATTTTTCAGCTTTTCCGCAATCCATCTGATCGTATGGGACAAAGTTACCACTGTAAGTTTCCGGACTCTGAAAACCAAAAGTTATATACAGATCTTTTTTAAGCATCAAAATTCCGTAATAATTTCCAGAATAAAGCTGAAAAGAAAAATCTTGAAACCTGTCATAAGAGCGTACAGAATAACTTATATCTGCAGTTCCAAGTATAGGAACTACCGGATATTTAATAATTCTCAATCCTTCTGAGCTGTATCTGAAATTTCTTTCAGGGAATTCTGAAGAGAGAGCAAATGTGAAAGGGGAAGTCACGGCATTGTCATCTTCAAATTTTACTTTCAGGAAATAAAGTTTTCCTTTTTCTTTTTTCTCCAAAAAGCATGACAGACTGTTAAACAGAATAACAGACAGCAGAATTCTCATCATAATAGTATCGTTTCGAAAAAATCTGTATTCTAACTTAGTAGACCAGGCAAATTTGTTTTTCATCTTGGTATTCTGAGAATTAATTTTTGCATCTAATAATCTATTTATCATTAAAAAACATCCTCCATGTTCGCTGACCGCCGTTCACTGTCCTTTCCATAAGTCCCATTTTGCTTTTTTCAGAACCTTGCCCCGAATCCAAGAAGCAGAATCATAAACTCCCTGTTTTCATAATGCAGATTTTTGTAAAAATACTGTCTCCACATATAATCTGCAGGATCAATCCTGAACCGGTTGGCAAGAAGTCCTATATCGTAAAATCCAACCCTGACATCTTTATCCAGAT
>DAORDI010000466.1:0-2521 GCA_035345895.1 Leptospiraceae bacterium | reverse complement strand
TGGATGCAAGAGCCAAAAAGACTTACAGAGATCTTCAGGGAAATACAGTCAGAACTCCCAAAGGATTCGGTCTTCAGATTGCTGTCTATGCAAATGAGGACTATGCAAAAACACTTGGAGCTGATGTCGCCTCCAAGGGCTTCTCCAATGTTTATATTGAATCATTTTACAACAGTAAAAACGGTGTCACTTATTATAGGGTCATCTACGGTGAATTTGAGACAATGCAGATGACAGCGCCTGAATCGAAGAAACTTCTGCAGGCAGGCTTCGACGCGCATTTCATTTACACATATCCTAAAGACTGAACGTGAATAAACATCGAGGTTTTTGAAAACCTCGATGTCTTGTTTTCAAAATAATAAAACATAAATAATATCCAAATTACTCCTCTTGACATTTTATTTGGACAGAGGAAACTATACTTATGAAATTCGCTGATCCGAAAAACGATATTGCTTTCCGCAAGATTTTTGGAAATGAAACTAAAAAGATTATTCTTATCTCTTTTTTGAACTCAGTGCTGAATCTGGAAGATGATAAGAATACGATTTCCAGTTCAACCGGTCTCAGTCTGGAAGAGATTGAAAACCTGCAGATTTAAATAATGCCTGGACGGGAATATGAATATATCATCTATACAACTTAATGATAAATTAAAGAAAAGAGAAAAGGGAGAAGAAAATTTTCTTCTCCTGGATGTCCGAAACAGAACAGAGCAGGATATCTGCACCATACCCGGGACTGATATTCTTATCCCGGTAAAGGAACTGAATATTGAACTGCATAAACTGAATGACTGGAAGGATAAGGAAATTGTAGTCTACTGCAAGTCAGGAATCAGATCAAAAACAGCTGAGAGCATTCTGAAGGAAAACGGGTTTCAGAAAATTACCCATCTGAACAAAGGTATTTTGGAATACATAGAGACGGTGGATTCAGAAATGGCCTGGTACTGATTCCACTTGACAAAGTCGGGCTGTCTAAAGGCATTGAAGTGAATACAGCGGATTGTGAACTATGACAGACAGCAGAATATCATCTTTTCTAAAACAGCATTCCTTCTCCGAAGAACTCCTCCCTCTTACGCCGGAAGCATCAGTAAGAAGGTACTACAGAGTCAAAAACTCAGAAGGCACTGCAGTCCTCTGCACAGATCCGAATTTCAAGAGTGAAGACTATCCTTTTCTTCTTGTGCAGAAGTTTCTGAAAGAAAATCATTTCAGAGTTCCTGAGATCATAGGTCATTCTTCCGAGCTCGGGCTTTTTCTGCTTGAAGACTGCGGAGATACTGATCTCAGTCATATCAATGATGCAGATGAGTATGAAAAATATGTAAAAAACTCTTTGGATATAATTCTGAAACTTCAGGAACTGAAGCCTGTTCCTGTGATTTCTTCCAGATCTTTCGATACAGCGAAACTGGAATTTGAAATCGGTCACACTGCTTCCGGCTTTGAAAGACTCAAGGAAAAGTATTCGTTCAAGTCTGACTTGAATTTCAGGATAATGAATTTCTTAAAGGATACTGTAAGTTATCTAGCCGCATACGAAGACAAAAGAATTACTCACAGGGATTTCCATGCCAGAAACATCCTCCTCCATAACAATGAGCTGATCCTCATTGACTTTCAGGATATGATGATGGGTGTTCCTGAATATGATCTGACCAGTATTCTATATGATGCTTATAAAAAAGTGGATATGTCTTTCAGAGAGAAATACTATGGATACTTTATTTCAAATCTGCAGGGGAAACATACCAAATTCAGAGAAAGGTATCTCTATCAGTCTCTTCAGAGAAGTTTCAAGGCTTTAGGAACTTATATTGTAATGTTCAATGACAAGGGGATGGAAAAATACAGGGCAAGCATCGGCCCTTGTCTCGATAATCTGATCGAGATTGTTCAGCTGGGAAGGTTCCCTGATTCCCTTTATCTATTCTTCACCGAATTTTTGAAAGAATGGCAGGATTTCCAGACTCAAAATGTTTAATATAGGAAACATACATATTGAAGGAGATGCAATTCTTTCTCCGATGGCCGGTTTTTCCGACAGTCCATACAGGAGACTGACAAGAGAATTCGGCTCGGCATTTTCATTCACTGAGTTTGTAAGTGCCGATATGATTTCTCATCATTCCAAAAAATCCATTGATCTTTTCCGTTTTCATCCCTCTGAAAGGCCGATCTGGTTCCAAATCTTCGGAAACAGCAAGCATACGATCTCTGAAGCGGTTAAAATCATCACAGATTTGGAACCGGATGTAATTGATCTGAATATGGGATGTTCCACCTGCAAGGTATCCAACAGGGGAAGCGGAGCAGGTCTTCTGAAAAATCTGAAGTATGCGGGAGAAATTATAGAAGAGATGAGACGTTCCACTCATCTTCCAGTCACTGCAAAAATCAGGATAGGCTGGGACCATGATTCATTGAACTATAAAGAGACTGTTCATATCCTGCAGGAGTCAGGAATACAGATGATTTCCGTTCATGGAAGAACAAAATCAATGGGATAT
>DAORDI010000465.1:0-2530 GCA_035345895.1 Leptospiraceae bacterium | reverse complement strand
TTGCGAAACCGCCGGTAGGCTTATGCCAAGAACGCCCCACCTGCGTAAGGTGAGTCAGTAAAAATACAGATTTTAGGCATTATATCGTTTCCGATCAGGTTGAAGCGGAAAAGAAGCGCTAATGGGAGTTTCCTCACTCAGGTAAATAATCTGCAGAAACCGGAACTAATCATTGACAAAGATGCTGATTCAGAAACCGTTGTATTTGCGGCCTCGTGGCCAAGTGGCTAAGGCATGGCTCTGCAAAAGCTTGATCCCCGGTTCGAATCCGGGCGAGGCCTCCGAGCCCAGGTGGTGGAACTGGTAGACACACAGGACTTAAAATCCTGAGTCCGTAAGGACGTGCGGGTTCGACCCCCGCTCTGGGTAAAAAAATCCCAATAAAATTTCCAGGAGTACAAAATGAACAATTTTCAGAAAACACTGACAGTGGCGACACTTTCTGTATTCAGTTTTTCCTGCAGCAGTCTGCCTAGTTCAAGAATGCTCAAGTCTATCGGACTTGGATGTGCCGGCGGTCTTTTAATAGGTGCTGCAATTGATTATGCTGCAGACCAAAAAAACAAGCAAGACAAGAAAAAACTGCAGAACCAGATAGGTAATCTTTTCAAACAGCAGAAAAGCAAACCAGAGAACAAAGGCAAGATCATAGGTCTTGGTGCTGGATGTCTTGCAGGTCTCGGAGTAGGATACTACCTCGATACTATGTACGATGATATGAACGAGCAGCTGAAAGCTGACGGTATGAGCCTTGAAAAAATCCAGAGCGGCGGAGAAACTAAAGAACTTCTCATCAAAGCCGGTGACGGTGCTCTGACTTTCGAACCAAACGCTGCAAAACTGACCTCCACTTCTGCTCCTAGAGTGAAAAAAATTGCAGACGCTCTTGACGGTTATCCAGAAACTAAAGTCAGACTGACAGGTCACGTAAGTGATGCTACTGCAAGTGAATTCAACACTAAACTGAGCCAGGACAGAGCTGATTCTGTAAAATCACAGCTGATCTCTGAAGGTGTAAGCAGCTCTCAAATCACTGAAGCTGTCGGAAAAGGTGTAGGATCTCCTCTGCCAGGAGTTGCTCCGGCTGACTCCAGAAACAGAAGAGTTGAAATCTACGTTTCAGCAAAAGAGTAATTATTTTACTGCGGAGGCATCACCTCCGCATTTTCCAATATGAAAAATTTTTCCATTATCATTCCAGCAATACTGTTTACTTTCCAATGTTCAAGTCTATCATTCAGAACTGAAAATCTCTGCTCACTTTCTCCTGCAGGTATGTCCTGTCTGAAAAACAGCAGATCAGAGCAGAAAGAGTTTTTTTTTATTGATCAGAAAAAAATTACTCAGGAAGAATATTCCATCTGCATTTCCAAAAGAAGCTGCAGAATAAAACCTTCCGGCAAGGCATTCAGCTTAAGTGCAGAAATGGCATTTCAATACTGCCGTTTTGCAGGCAAGAGACTTCCATCCCGAACAGAACTCGAAGCATCCAAAGATATATTAGCCGATTATAAATCGGATTCTGCGGAATGGACTTCAGATTCTGAAAAGGAATCTGCATCTTCAGCCAGATGTGCAAGCAGTTCTCCTTATCTCACCCATGCTCCTGCCTGGATGATTCAGAAACCGATGCCTGAAAAAACTGCCCTGCCCTCTTCCATAAATGCAGAGCAGACTGAAACGTTCCATAAACTGGCTGAACTCGACGAACTGAACAAACCCTTCTGCAAGCACTTATATACATCCCCTGCACATTGCAGGGATCCAGTCAGCTATGTCTATACAAATGAAAGCAGGAACTACCTTTTCGGTCCATATATCAAAAATCTAGGCGGCGGTTATGTAGGAATTGCAGCAGATGCAAACTACACTTTCATTGCACATGCAAAAAGCGAATGGGTCTGGCTGATGGATTTTGACTATGTCATTGTACATCTTCATAAAATGATCCGTGCCTTTGTGCTGGAAAGTGATACCCCTGCCAAGTTCGCATCCTTTTTCAATCCTGCTAAATCAGGTGCGGCTATTGAACTGCTGAAAAGATCTCATAATGAAGAAGAAATTGCTGTAATGAAAAAAGTTCTTCAGAGATATGGAAAAAATCTTTATGAACATTACCAGAAGATCCAGCTTCCATTTTCGGAATCACCTGATTTTGGATGGCTTAGAAATCCGAAAGCATATGCATACATCAGAACCTTATTCCAAAAAAACAGGATCTCAATCCAGGGCGGTGATCTTCTGAAGGATAAGTCTCTGTTCAGTATCGGAAATGCAGCAAAAAAACTCGGTGTCAAAATCAGAGTGTTTTATCCAAGCAATGCAGAAGAGTTCTGGGAGTTCAGTCCTAACTATAAAAGAAATATTTCGAATCTTCCTTTTGATGAAGGCTCGGTCACTATCCGAACAGTGCATGAATATCCTTGGCAGGAAGCGGACAGGAAAAACGGTGTAGCAGGGTTCTGGCATCAGACTGTTCATGGCGCGGCAAACTGGCAGAAAAAACTGATGAGTCCAAAGTATACAATCA
>DAORDI010000464.1:0-2544 GCA_035345895.1 Leptospiraceae bacterium | reverse complement strand
GAAGTGATGATGATCATCGAACTGTCATATTTGTTGATTTTTTTCAGATAATCAATAATTTTACCGATTTCAAGATCTGTATATCTGACTTCTCCGTAGTATCGGAGCAGGATCGGATGGGTGGATTGAACAGCCTTGCTGTCTGATTTGGAAATCATTTCTCTGAGCACGGCAGACGGGGGAGAATAAGAGCCGTGAGGAGTATTGTAATTGATATGGAGAAACTGAGGCCTGTCTGAGTTCTCTTCAATGATTTTCAGGGAATGTTTTGTTATATGCTCCGTATCCTGAATATCCTTTCCGATCTGAACAGCCTCATGAAATCCCAGATCCACACCCACTCCGGTATAATCCTGAAAAAAAACATTGTTCATGATTGTGGCAGTATAATAATTATTTTTTCTCAGTATTTCAGTAATACTCTGTTCTTTTGCATTATAAAAAATCTGCTTTTCCTCGCTATAGACGGGAAACCCAGGATTGACTATCCCGAGGTTGGAAGAATACTGCCCGCGAAACATGGAAATCATGGAAGGTTTTGTCCAGTTTGCATTTGCAAAATGTTTCTCGAAAATCAGTGATTCTGAAGCCAGCTGATCAATATTGGGACTTGTTTCCAGTTTCCCTCCCAGAGCCTTGATTCCGTCCGGCCTGAGTGAATCCACTATAAACAGGTATACGGAAGGCTGTTCTGAAACTGTTTTTTTTCGGATATAAGGTCTTCCCAGATAAATATGAGTGGAACTTGAACTCCAGCTTATATTGAGAAATCCGGATTCGATTCTAATTTCCTTCACGTAATCAGTCCATTTCTGAGTTTCATTTCCTGGAGTCAGGAGGAATCGTGAAGCTGAACCGTCTGAAAAGGAAAGTGCTGACCCTGCAGAAGGAGGTTCCAGAATTCCCGCAGAAAAACGGATTTCATAATCCCCTTTGTCCAGAGGAATTTTCAGTGAAGAGTTCGGGCTGAACTGAATGGAGTCAAGTGATCTGTTCAGGAATATTTCTTTATCCAGCTGAAATCCCATCTGAGCATTCTGCCATCTGTCCTTGAATTTCAGTCCGGAATATCGGCCTGCATTTTTCTTCCAGTGATAGATAAGATTTTTGTTTTCATCGAACTGAAAATTCCGAAATTCGGACACTTTCAGATGTCTCGTTAAATCATAATAATCTTTATTTTCTGTGTCTTTGTTATTCTGTGGACTCTGAATGCAGCATGCAAATGCGGCACAAAGAACGAGAAGGGCAAATCTGAAAAAGGAGTTTTTGTTTTTTTTTTCAGTGTGCCGGAAATTCAAAAAAGAAAACGGACTTCTGAAGAATTTCGGCAACGGATGGATTGTTTTAAGGTTTTGTAATGAAAACTGAATTATTCTTTTCCTGCCATCACGCTTTTATGGGAGTCTGGAACTTTCAGATAGGAGCAGAGCTCTTCCGTTTCAGGTCTGAATCTTGTTTCAGGATTGTATGTGTCCACCATCGCTTCACCGTCCACCTGGTAATAGTAAAGATAATCACCTGATTTCAGTTTTTTTCTCAGAACAAAAAGTCCGTTTCTCTGCTTTACCAGGTAATCGTGTTCCGGGTTCCACTGATTGAAACTTCCGATCAGTGCAATCGTGTTTGCTTCCGGTTTGTAAATTCTGAATTCAACTGTCTTGAAATCCAGATCATCGTGGATCTCACTGTCAATCACCCTGGCTGAAACATTCTTCTCGAAATCAGTGCTTTCCAGGTTGTAGATGGAATAAAAGGAACCTTCACCGTCTTCTGCTTTGGACTTGTTTTCAGGGTCATGTACAAAGATTCCGTCTACTTGAAATTTGTAGTCATATGAAGTGAAATCTTCTTCATTTCTGGACTGGTAATTCGCTGGAATGACAGTATAATAAATCCCGTATCGGTTTCTCTGCATCGGAATGCAGCGCCAGGAAGAAAAATTTCCGCAGAGGGAGATGTCAGTATTTTTCAGGCCGTTGTAGGTAAAAAGAATTCCCTTGTTCAGGAAATTGTTGGTGCTGACATAATTGGAGATGTCCATTATTCTGATATAACGCGGGGAAACAGCTCTTTTGAGGCTCTGGATCTGCCAGTAATAATAGATTTTCTTTGCACCGCCGCCGGAATCAGACTCTCCCCCTTCCAGTTCTTTTGAAGAGTAGGAACCGATCCAGTCAATTGCTTCATCACTGAAAACACTGCCCAGGGAAAGTAGAATCAGAAAAAGTACAACAGTAAATTTTGTAAATCTGCTTTGAAATAGTTTCATCTGTAAGAAAGCCGCCAGTACCATTATCGGAGAGCTTTTCGTATAAAAAAGTCTTTTTTTGACAGTAGAGACAGAGTCTTATTCATAGAATGGCCGTTCAGTTTCTGTCAAACTGCCTTAACTGGTAAAGAGCATTGAACTTCATCAAACGTACCAGCGCAGCCGACGTTGCAGTGAGACAAGGAAGTGCGCCAAAGCGCACCTTCCGCAGACTCATTGCAATGTCCCCGAGCCGAATCCTACACTAGCAAGTCCTGTGACTGAGCGAAAGA
>DAORDI010000463.1:0-2575 GCA_035345895.1 Leptospiraceae bacterium | reverse complement strand
TTAAGCCCCTTTAAACCAATGCCGGTAGGCATCCCTACCATTTTTGATTTCTAATAGCCCGAAGAGCGGAGCGTAGCGAGATTAGAAATCTTAGATATTTATTTAAAAATAGATTATAATGAAAGAATATTTAGATGGGAAATATTGAAGTGAAGAACAGTCATCAAGGTCTTAGGGACCTCGATGACCATATTTTCCGATGAGGCTGATTTTCAGGCAAGCCCCTCAGTTTATTTCAGTTTGCTCTTTCCAGAATGATCGAACCGGCAACACCGCCCCCGGCACAGATCGCATTCAGAGAAAGTTTGTTTTTTGGATTCAGATCAAAGTCCATAATCTGGTTCAGAAGTACACGGATTCCAGTTGCTCCCAGCGGGTGGCCGATTGCAAGGGTTCCTCCGTTAGGATTGACCTTTCCTGCCTTGTTCGCTGCTTCCAGATCAAAGCCCCAGGATTTTTTGACTTCTCTGAAAGATCCCATTGCAGTAGCTGCAAATGCTTCATGGATTTCGAAGTTGTCAATGTCAGTGAACTTGAGCCCTGCATTTGTAAGAGCCTTGTTCATTGAGAATGCCATACCGATTCCCATATGAGCAGGATCCACTCCGTACATTCCCCAGCCTCTGAGATATGCCTGAATTTTCAGGCCGAGTTTTTTAGCCTTGCTTTCAGTAGTTACAAATATTGCACCTGCTCCGTCAGATCTTGGACATGCGTTGAAAAGAGTCACAGCTGCCTGAGTCTTTCCTTCTTCATACTTTTTGTTGATCCACTCGCCGTATTTCTCATAGAATTCTTTCAGGCTCATAAACTTGGAATCAAAGATCACTCCAGCTTTGTCAAATCTGCCTGGGTTTTCCACCATGCCGCCCTTGGACATAATGTACTCATCATCTTCCAGAAGAGATCCGTCAGTCAGTTTTACAGATACCTGATACGGTCTGTACTTTCCTGCCTTGATGGAATCGTAAGCTTTTTTATAACTCATGTACGCGTAGTCATCGAGTTCTTTTTTAGTCAGATCATAGTTCTGAGCAGCAAGTTCTCCAGTCATCGCCATATTCAGTTTTCTGATAGGATCATTCAGTCCTTCATCAATTGAATCATATACCTTGACACCCAGTGCAGGAGCATCAGCCCAGTTCGCCATCAGTTTGTCTACAGTAGCTGTCTTGGAGTTTTCCTTTGCACCTTCAATGATGAAAGGCCCCTGAGACATTGTTTCCATTCCGAGTGCCAGATAGAAATCACCTTCACCGATCATAATGCGTCTTGCTGCATCCAGAACTGCTTCAGTTCCCGATACACAGTTGTTCGCTACAGTGACTGCAGATGCTTCCAGAGGAATTCCTATTTTTACAGAAATGACTCGGGCAATGTTTGGAGCTTTTGCACTCTGGCTGATTTCGCCGGCAACTACACCGTCTACTTCAGTCTTAGAGACACCTGTTCTTTTGAAGATTTCTTCTGCAACAATGCTTCCGAGATCTACGGAAGTCATATCAGAATAAGACTTTCCGGCCTGGCCTACTGGAGTTCTTACCCCTCCGGCAAGAACAAGTCTTTCTCCGTCTAATGTAGTAAATTTCATTTTTCCCCCTGTTTCCGGTCTCTGACTCGGACAGATTCGCATCAGAGGAATAATTAATTTCCTCTGTATTTTCACTGAATTTCGAGTCTGACATTCCGTCAATTCTCAAAAAACATACTCTGTGATGTCATTTCTCATATTCAAGATTCTGCAAAGCCTCCTGAAAATGTGATAACCTCTGCTTCAGATTTGAGATGGAGCATTTGACGAAGTTTTTATCCATTGCGCTTCGCTCGGACTATCTGGAAAATCCCTCCAGGCGGATGCACCTTACTCCGAAAAGCTGTTTTTTGAACCGAGGTTCTGTCCTGCCAGAATGAACCTCAAAAATGTATCCATGAAGATCTCCCAGATCAGAGGATGTCCAGTAATGATACATTCCGTCGTATCTCCAATCCCATCGTTTCAGCTTCCCGGAAGAAAGGCCCGACTGAGCCTCTTCCACAGTAGGAAGTCGCATTCCCAGGCTTTGGCATCTCTCGCTGGCATCGGACCAATTCAGTGTTCCCTGAAACGGACTCCATTCAGAGGGCGATGAGGGAGGAAGGGGGTCTGAATTTTCCTCCTGAGCAAATATAGAGAATGCCAACTGGAATGAAATGAGAGCGATGAGTAAAAGATTTACTATGTTCATATTTTTTAGACTGTGGGATCGACTGAAGAGGATTTAAAGGCTTATGATGAATTGAGTCAATACTGAAAGCAATGGTCAGTTCAAGAATGGTAGTCGATACCCGAATTTTCATCGCTGCAGGCCGAGGGGCTGACTATATGAGACATAATCCGGTTTGTAGTAACTGTTACAGGCCGAGAGACTGACTGTAAGAGACATAATCCGGTTTGTAGTAACTGCTGCAGGTTGAGGGCCTGACTGTAAGAGACATAATTCAATCTGTAGTAACTGCTACAGGTCGAAGGCTTGACTGTAAGAGACATAATCTAATCTGCAGTAACTGTTACAGGTTGAGGTGGAGGAGGACATAC
>DAORDI010000462.1:0-2595 GCA_035345895.1 Leptospiraceae bacterium | reverse complement strand
TGTCAAAATCTTTGATCTTGCGATAGCTGTTGCCGATCTCTGTCAGGATTTTAATATTATCCGGCTGAATCGAAACCAGTCTTTCCCACCATTTGATCGCATCCTGGTATCTCTGACATGCAAAATACAGATGGCCGATCCCTACGATGACATACTGATCGTTCGGATTGATCTGAAGTGCAGACATATAGTAAATTTCTGATTCCTTGAAATTTTTCAATTTTCTGTGGGCATCTGCAACACGGCTTAAAATAGATGCATCAGACATTGTGATATGTCTGTATTCTTCTGCTATCTGTATGATCATATGAAGCTGTTTCAGATCTCTGTAACAGTTCATCAGACCCATTATGGAAAATTTATTTGACGGATCATGACTTAGACATAATTTATAGTATTTAATAGATTCTTCATAATTCTGCGTCTTATAAAACAGGTCGCCCATTCCGACCAGACCGTAAGTGTTTGCCGGGTCAAGCGTAAGGAGTTCCTGAAATCTTTCTTTTGCTTCACTGTATTTTTTCAGCTCGATAAATTTGTAAGCTTCTTTCGCAGTGTTCTTAATCTTATTGAACTGCTGCTCTTCCTGCTCTTTTGCTTCTTTCTCTGCTTCCAAGTTATTCATAATTGACAAAATATTTTGACTGCCTCTGCAGTCAAATTTTCTATAAAATTTATTTCCTTTCTTTGCCGGTATGCTTTTTTAGACGAGTCGGAAAAAAATTTGGTTGGTCTTAGATTTTGCCGAAAAACCATGTCCGAAGGGACGGTATTTATGGAAATTTCTGGTGCCAGATTGCTGATTCAACTGCTGGAAGAGAAAGGAATAGACATTTGCTTCGGATATCCCGGAGGCGCTATTCTTCCTTTTTATGATGAACTGTATAAAAGTAAAATCAGACATATCCTTGTCAGACATGAGCAGGGAGCCATTCATATGGCGGAAGGATATGCCCGATCTACGGGAAAAATTGGAGTGTGCATTGCCACATCCGGGCCTGGTGCAACAAATCTTGTCACAGGCCTGACAGATGCCAAACTGGATTCCATACCTGTTCTTGCGATCACAGGTCAGGTCGGTACGGATGCAATCGGAACGGATGCATTTCAGGAAGCGGATATTTTCGGCATCAGTATTCCGATTACAAAATACAATGCACTGATGAAAAGTCCTGACGACATAGCCAGGCATTTTGAGGAAGCCTGCAGGATTGCTCTCGGAGGAAGACCGGGGCCCGTGCTTCTTGACTTTCCGAAAGATGTTCAGATCAAGTCCACTTCAAAACTGAAGGCAGACAGACTGAAAATAGCTCCTCATCATTATGAAAAACCTCAGATTCAAGGCAGTCTTGAAAAATTTGCAGATGCACTGAACAGGGCCAAACGGCCTCTTCTTTATGTAGGAGGAGGAGCGATTAATGCAAATGCTGCAAAGGAAATCAAGGAGCTGGCTGAGAAGGCCGAGATTCCTGTCACAATGACGCTGATGGGTCTGGGAGCATTTCCGGGCACACATCCACTTTCCCTCGGAATGCTGGGAATGCATGGAACCGCATACGCAAACAAGGCAGTTCTGGAATGCGACTATATTCTGAATCTGGGAGCAAGGTTCGACGACAGGGTAGCCAAACTGAGAGACTTTGCCCCTCAGGCTGTGAGAGCACATATAGATGTGGATGTATCTGAATTCAATAAAAGAGTGAATGTCGATTACAGTCTGCACGGCGACCTGAAGGATGTTCTGAAAAAACTGATTCCTCTGGTCAAAAAAAATGCGGACAGAAAAGTCTGGACAGACAGAACTTCTGAACTGAAGAAATCCCATCCGCTAGAATTTGATTCTTCAGGGGATACAGTTAAACCTCAGGACTTTCTGCACAGACTGTACAAAAAAACTGAAGGCAAGGCAATCATCAGCACTGATGTGGGGCAGCACCAGATGTGGGCGGCTCAGTACTATCTGCAGGACGAGCCGAACAACTGGCTCACATCGGGCGGACTGGGCACGATGGGATATGGACTGCCTGCCGCAATCGGCGCAAAATTCGGAAGGCCGGACAAGATGGTCATCTGCGTTTCAGGTGACGGATCCATTCAGATGTGCATTCAGGAGCTGGCTACAATCAGCATGTATAAACTGGGAGTCAAGATACTGATCTTCAACAACAATTTTCTCGGAATGGTCAGACAGTGGCAGGAACTGTTCTATGAGGAAAGATTTTCCCATTCAGAGTGGAACTACAACCCTGATTTTGTGAAACTCGGAGAAGCTTACGGAATACCGGGGATGAAAATTCAGTCCAAGAGTGAAATAGACAAGGCAATAGAATTCTTCGTCAAGGATGATTCTGCCTGCATACTGGAAGTGATGATTCCTGCAGAAGAAAAAGTCTTTCCTATGATTCCGGCCGGAAAATCACAGACGGATATGATTGAGTACAAAGATCTTCAAAAGCTGAGAGGAAAATAATGAAACATACAATCAGCATACTTGTCAACAACCACCCCGGTGTAATGAGTCATGTTTCCGGACTCTTTACCAGAAGAGCATATAATATTGATTCTATAGCAGTAGGAGTCACTGACAATCCTGAA
>DAORDI010000461.1:0-2599 GCA_035345895.1 Leptospiraceae bacterium | reverse complement strand
CCAGAAATGTTCCCGCCGCGACCGGTGCAGACAGCGAAACAGGCACTGATATCAGAGAAAAAAGAAGAAAAAACCGGACAGTCCGCTGAAGATATTCTTTTTTTTTAATATAATATATGAAACAGAAAGTATAAGCAGGTATAAATCCTGCAAAAAGAATCTTGGCAGAAATGCCGCCCTTGGAATACAGAGACAGAATGCTCTGAACAAAGAGTTTCCAGGAAATATCCGGGCTGACCCTTGAAACTGCCTCCAGCTTGATGAGGCTTTTCAGTCCATTGTAGACAAGAACGGAAATGAGGACAGACAGAAGTATGCTCCTGACTGCAGGCTTCCATGCCTGAAACTCTCTGATGAAGGAAGGTTTTGATTTTTCCGTTTCAGAAGAAGAATCATATCTCCAGAGAAATATACAAGATAATGCAAAAGGGATAGAAAATATCACATGAAAAAGCCTGTCGGAAACACCTGCACATACTGTGAGAACAGGAATTACAGATCCCGCACTGAAATTCCTAAGCCAGTACAGGATACAGGCGAGCAGGATGAGATAGGCCCCGAAATGCACAGTGGGAATCAGAATAATGGCAAAAGGCCTGAATTCAGATATCAGTATTATGCATACACTGATCAGAACATATCCCGAAGCTGCGGAAAACAGAAATACAGTCTTTGTAAACATGGAACGGACAATGAAGACTGAAAGACTGAAGAGCAGGAATATCTGCACCATACCGTAAACATACATGGATGCCTGAAAGCTTCCTGAAAGAAGGCGGACAGGAAAATAAAGAATCAGATCGGGAAAAAAATAGGGAGAGGGAGTGAAACTCCATCCCGAAAAAGGGAACCCGTCAATGATGTCCTGATACATTGCCGGGAGGATCAGGATATCGGTAAAAAAATAAATATCTCTCGGAGAATTGGCCTGAAACAAGGCCGCAGAAAATACGGTCAGCAGCCCAAAAAATATAAAAATAAATATTTTATATCTCAGATTTTTCTTCATTAGGCTGCTTCAGACACTGTCTACACCCTTCCAAAGAAGATACTGTCCAGTATAATAAGTCACCATAACCCAGAAATGAGGAAACGGGGGCATAGGCATATGGAGAAATTTTGAAAATGCGATCAGTGTATCCGAAAGGATGAATATGAATGCACCGATCAGTGAATATTTCAGTGAAATCCAGTTTGCATTTCTCGAAGCGGCTCTCCAGCCCATGCTCATCAGCACCATCATATAGACTGAGACTGGGATACGAAGATTCTCCGGAACGATGGGAATGATATATGCTCCCAAGGCGGCTCCTGAAATATAGAATGGAAGAGATCTGAAAATATGCAGACCGGAACTGCCGGAAAACCCGGTTATATAAAAAAGATGTGCAGTCAGAAATGAACTTAGACCGAATACAAAAAGATTCTCATATGCAAGAAGCGCATCTCCTGCAGAGGAAAAAAGAAGCCCGATAAAAAAATATTTTCTTTCCTTTGTGCTCAGACCCTTTTCCAGCACGGAATACAGAAGAACTGCCATCGGGATCATTTTAGTCAGAAGGGACAGTCCAAAATATTCACGGAAAAAACCGGATGCCAGAAGATGAAGAATGCATGTTCCGAAAAATAAATATTTCATCATGATGCCTCGGCAACTTCCTGCAGAAACTTCCATGTTCTTCCAGTCAGAAGTTCGGCCTGAGCCGTTTTGTACCCTGCCTCTATTGATTCTGATTTTCCGAAAAGAAAAAGTGCGGCACCTGCATTGAGAGCAACTGCATGAGTCCCTGACAGATTTTCTCCTTTCATTATCCGTTCAGACAGAGCAATGGAGACTTCCTTTGTTTCTGCAAAAATTTCAGACGGCTTCAATGTGCCCAGATTCAGTGATGAAATGTTAAAAGTATGTGCACTTATTTTTCCGTCCTCCAGGAGAAGGTAGTCAGTATCTGAAAAAAGTGAAAACTCGTCAAACCCGTCCTTGGAACAGCATAAAATTGCTTTCTTTGTTCCCTGTTTCTTCAGAACCAGAATCATTTTTTCGAGAAGTTCAGATGAATAAACTCCTATAATCTGATGAGTCGGATTCAAAGGATTGCAGAGAGGACCAATCAGGTTGAATATGGTTCTGAAACCTAGAGTCTTTCTGACATTGGCTGCATTCTTCATCGAGGAATGCCAGACTGGAGCAAACAGAAAGGTGAATCCTTTTTCAAAAAATCTTTTTTCTGCCCTTTCCGCAGGAACATGGATATTGTAACCGAAACTTTCCAGAAAATCACTTGATCCGCACAGAGAGGATACAGATCTGTTTCCATGTTTGGCCACTCTGATTCCCATTGAACCGAGAAGAAGAGCAGAGATTGTGGAGATATTGATGGAGCCTTTTTCATCCCCCCCTGTCCCGCATGTGTCCAGAAAATCAAAGTCAAATATCCCTGTCCGGGGAAGAGCGGCCTCTCTGACTGCTCTTACAAATCCGAAAAGCTCCTCTGCAGTTTCCCCGTTGATCTTGAGTGCGGTCAGAAAAGAAGCAAGCTCGATGTCTGAAACCTCTCCCTTTAAAATTGCAGTTGCATATTCATGACATTCCTGTTCA
>DAORDI010000460.1:0-2599 GCA_035345895.1 Leptospiraceae bacterium | reverse complement strand
CATCTTTGCACAATATGCACAATGAGAAAACCTGTATGAAACCTACATTCGCAATATACGGAATTAAGGACAGAGGGGACTATGAAAAGACGGGTTATGTTCATGATCATAATCTCTGTCTGATGCAGGATGGAAAGGTTCTGAAATATCTGCAGCTGGAAAGGTTTACCCGCAGAAAATACGACAATCGACTCGATTTGTATTTAGAAGATATTATTAACGAACATATTCCTGAACTGAGATCAGAGTTTGATTTCATCAGTGTGAATTCGTTTGTCGGAAGTTCATTTATTTCCAGGAACGGCAGAATCCGATTTGAGGCAGACAGACTGAACGGTCTCAGTACGGAACCAATGAAGGGAAGATGCTGGTTTGAGAGGGAAAACTGGACCGGACGGGAAATCCCAGGGTATTTGTGCAGTCATGAAACAGCTCATATTTTTTCTTGTATCCCTTTTTATGGATTATTTAATGATAATAGTCTTCTTGTGCATTTTGACGGAGGAGCAAGTTCTTCGAATTTTTCTGCGTTTCACTGGAAAAATCAGAAGATGAATCTGCTGGAGCATCACTGGGAACTTTCGCATCTGTCTAAGATATTCAATGACAATTCGTTCACTTTCCGCATACTTGGGGCGAAGGGGGGAGAACATTGCAGTGTTCCCGGAAAACTTATGGGGTATGCAGGAATGGGAAAGACCGATCCGCTCATTGAAGAGTGGATTATTAGAAATAATTATTTCAGATCATTTTGGAATGAACCTGAAATCATACTTCAGTCGATAAATCAGGAATTCGGTTTGTCACTTGACAGGTTTGATGAAAGATATGATTTTTTCCAGAATGCAGCCGCGTCATTTCAAAGCATATTTGAAAAATCTATATTAGATAAGCTGAATGCTCTTCAGAAAAAAACGGGCGCAGAATATCTTTATTATTCAGGAGGTTCTGCGCTGAACATCAGGGCCAATTCTCTTATTCTCAGATCGGGAATTTTCAAGGATATATTTATCCCGCCCTGCTGCAATGACAGCGGACTGAGTCTGGGGGCAGCGGCATTTTTGGAATACCATAAAGGCAGCAGAATACAGCACCATTCTCCGTTTTTAAACAGCATCGGATGTGCCTTCCAGTCGGATGTCAGGGAGGAGTCGGTCAATCGGTCCGCAAAACTTCTTTCAGAGGGGAAAGTTTTGGCGGTATCCTTGGGATACGGAGAAGTCGGTCCTAGGGCTCTTGGATCCAGGAGTATGCTTGCACTGGCAGATGACAGAGGTCTTGCTGAAAAGATAAATATTCGATGCAAGAAAAGAGAATGGTACAGACCTCTTGCACCGGTTATGCTTAATTCCGAGGCTGAAAGAATATTGGAAGAGCCTGTTCATCGACTGTCAGAGTATATGCTTTTGGAATACTGTGTAAGAAAAGAATATTATAAAGAACTGAACGGTGTTGTTCATAAGAATGGGACAGTAAGAGCACAGACTGTATCTTCTGAAAAAGAGAATCCTTTTTTATTCAGACTTCTCCGGCTTCTGAATTCGAAATACGGAGTGAAAGCTCTTCTGAATACTTCTTTCAACTGTGCAGGTGAGCCGATTGTGCATAATTATGATGATGCAGTGAAGTCGGCAGCAAAGCTTGGTGCGGATGCACTTCTGACGGAAAAAGGACTTGCTCTGAGTACTGAAGGATTTCAAAATTTCATTGCAGAATGAGAAGTGTAAATAATATTCAAAATAATGTGGAGCGGAACGATTGAACTGGGAAGAGACTGAGATTTCGGAAGACAGAACACATCATCTGTTTAAAGGCAGACCTCTGTACGCGGCAAGATTCGTAAAAGTTCTTGAGTTTCATTCCAATGGAACTGCTGCGGTAACGAATAATACTGGTTCATTTCATATTGATATGTATGGTAAAGAGAAATATAAAAATAAATATGATTTTACCTGGGGTTATTACTTTGGCAGGGCTGCCGTCTGTGACAGTTCTGGTGCCTTCCACATTTCGGAAACAGGAGAAAGTGTGTATCCGGAAAGATACGAGTGGTGCGGAAATTATCAGGAATGTATTTCTTCTGTCAGAGATTTCAGCAGACATTATTTTCATATAGATATGGACGGCAGAAGGATATACAAGGAATCATATCTTTATGCAGGAGATTTTTATGAAGGGATTGCCGCAGTGCGGTCTGCAGACGGACTTTTCCGTCATATACGGAAGGATGGAAGCGAGCTGCATACTTCATACTGTCTTTTTCTGGCTCAGTATCACAAGGGCTTTGCTTTGGCAAGAGACAGCAGCGGCTGGTTCAGTATTGATATTTATGGAAAAGCTGTCTTCGAAGAAAGATTCTTTTATCTGGAACCCTTTTACAACGGGTCTGCATTGGCAGCAGATAATAATGGGAATTATTGCATTGTGAATACGTCAGGGCAGAAGCTCCTAATCTGAACGGAATGGACAAAAATTCTTTTTGAGCATCTTTCTCTAAAATCGACTTGTTGAAAAAATCAAGAAATTATCTTTCATCCGAAGCTGAATAGGGATTTAGGCAGTTTCAGATTTTGCCGAGCCAGCTTCCGAACCGGCAGCC
>DAORDI010000459.1:0-2613 GCA_035345895.1 Leptospiraceae bacterium | reverse complement strand
TATTACCCAGATTTCTAATGAAATTTTCATATAGTCTATTATTCATTAGCTGAAAATGGCTTTGCATCGTAACTGAATGTGAGTAAAAAGCGGGGATTCCAAAGGGGTTTGCAAAACCCCTTTGGGCCTGTCCGGCAGGACTCCAAACTCTTTCCAGATTTCTAATCGAACGAAGTGAGATTAGAAATCTGGGTATTAAGAAATACTATGAGTTTATAAAATATATAGAAAATATTTCGAATATATGCATGGAGTATGTTTAGAACTGTCGTCACCTCCCTTACTGAAAAATGCTTTTGAAATGCAATATCCGTTTTTTTATTGTGAGACAGTGTAAAAGCTAAAACTTGCCACGAAGGGCACGGCAGGCTCGGTACATCGCTCGATGACCGGCGGTGAAAATTGTATCGAGGTATGCTTTTACACAACCTCAGACAGGGGCAGGAGATTTGGACAATGACAGTGATTGAAATAAAGACAGAAATCGAATCAGAGATTCACAGATGTTTTGACCTGGCAAGGGATATTGACTTTCATAAACTCTCTGCACAGGCAACGGAGGAAAAAGCAGTTGCAGGAAGAACCGAAGGACTCTGCGAGCTGGGGGATACAATTACCTGGGAAGCCAGGCATTTCGGAATTCGTCAGAGACTGACTGTAAAGATCACAGGATTCAACAGGCCGTACTATTTTGAGGACAGGATGACAAAGGGTGCGTTCCAGTCTATGCGCCACGAACATCATTTCCAGGAGATGGACGGAAAGACTCTGATGACTGACAGATTTGAATATGAGGTCCCTTTCGGAATTCTGGGAAGACTGTTCGACTGGATCATTCTGAAACAGCATATGACTGAATTTCTAAAGACAAGGAATCAGCTGATCAAAAAGACAGCGGAGAAAACTGGACAGCAAAGAGGGATACAGGAATGATTTGTTTCAAAAACACTGGACTGTTTTGACTGGGCGGATAGGTTTGCAGGAAACTTCGTATCAGATTTCTATGCCTGAGGGGAATATAATGAAAAAGATTCAAATTTTAGTGCTGATCCTTTTGGTCGGCTGTCAGACAAACGGCAAAATTACAGAAAAACCAATTGAGGAAAAGGACAGCAATTCCGTTCTGAAGCCAGTTTCTGAAAATGAACTCAAGGAAAAGCTTGCTGCTGTTCAGAAAATGAGTGATGACAGCGATCTGGACAGACAGGCGATATCTGAATTTATAAAACTGAGAGATGCAGATTTCGATTTTGCTGACAGGGACAAATATAAAGCAGGTCTGGAAGTGTCCATTTTCCTAATTGCAAATAAGATTCAGGACAAGGCACTGATTGAATCACAGGTCGAAAGATTATTTTCCGTGAAGAATCAGGAATTCATTGCAATTGAAAAGTACAGTGAAAAAACTCCAGGATTAGTATATGCCTTCTGGAGCTACGGGGAAACACATCCTCATCTATTTGTATTTCATAAATTCAAGGAACAGTACGGTTCGGAGACTCCGGAAAAGAAACTCGAAGCTCTGAAACCTGTTTTGGAAAAATATAAGAATGTTTCCTACGGTAGAATTGCAGGAAGTTCGTCCGACAGAACATATGGAGATGAATGCATTCATCTGATCTACTTTGACAAGGATATTCCTGATAACAAAAAGTATACACTGCTGGAAAAGCTGGCAGAACTTTCCAAGGGGAGCAGTTCGGAAGGCAATGCTCATCTTTCTATGGCCCTGATTTCCAAGAAAATAAAGAACCATAAGAAAAGGAAATTTCATTCGCAGAAATGTGTAAGCATACTCGATAAACATCTGAATGAACACCTGTACAACAGGACAATGCAGAATATGTGCAGGGAAATGCTGAAATAAAAATCCATTGAACAGACCCTCAGATTTTCAAAAGGGTCTGAAAACCTCCATCACACCGTAAAAAAACAGGGGTATCCCCGTATATTCCCTCCGTTTTGTCATTGCTTTGCAGTTAAAATATTTATTTTAAATTGAATTGACTTAATTTTGAGTTAAAAATAATGGATAACCCAATATCTCATCTGTACTTTTTTCAAATGAGATAAAATTGATTAAAGGATGGAATATGATTAAATATTCACTCGTAAAAAGCAGACTTTCGACTGCAGGAAGTTCTCCGTATATGGCAAAAACAGTGCAGTCAGATGCACTTTCCTTTGAGGATTTCATCAAGGCTGTATCTTACGGCTCCACTGCGACAGCAGCAGATGTAAGGGCAGTGATGGAGAATCTGGAAAGAGTCTGCACGGAAAACCTGGCTCAGGGCAGAAGCATCAATCTGGGATTCTGCATTCTGAAATCCATGGTAAAGGGATCTTTCAACGGTCCGGAAGACGGGTTTTCTGAGGAAAAAAACTGGATCAAGGTGAAAAGCCTCTTCAGCCCTTCCTTCGAAAAGAAAGTGAGCCTTGAGGCAAAAATTTCCAGAATTTCAGGAGTCAAATCTGTCCCTGTTCCTGCAGGTCTGACAAATCACAGCGGAACAGCGGAGAATAAAATGCGGGCGGCGGATCTGGCGACCCTCAGAGGAGAAAATCTGAAATTCGACAGCACTGTTCCGGAACAGGGGATTTTTTTCTCAGGAA
>DAORDI010000458.1:0-2645 GCA_035345895.1 Leptospiraceae bacterium | reverse complement strand
TTTTTGTGCCTTTCGTGGTTGATCCTTTTCTTTACAGAACCTTGAACCGAAGAATGGCCACCCTGCAAAGACGGGTCTGAGACCCGTCTCTACGGCCCCTTTCCCACAGCAAATCCCCGTGTCCTCCGTGGTTGCTGAGAACCAGTGCGCCCTTGCTCGCAGGCGCAATGCCAGTATGCTAAGAGTTTTTAACCACGAAATTCACTAAACTCACGAAAGGAAGAAATTCTTTTTTTCGTGTTTTTTGTGCCTTTCGTGGTTGATCCTTTTCTTTACAGTCCTGTAAGACTGGTCTGAGACCCGTCTGTATGGGCTCTCTCACAAAAAAAAGCATTCCACCTCAGCCCCTCTCCATGACGTCAGGAATAAAGAGGTCAATATTCGTCAGGGATTGATCTGCCTGTCCTCAACAGTGTCAGTACCCCGGAAAGGCCTCCATGGTCTTTGGCATAGGCTTGAAGGCGGCGCGTGCCTTTTCCGTAGCTCCTGCTGACCTGCCAGTCATATGCGGATAAAAAAGGGCAGCAGTTCTGAATAAATGAAACATTTGCTTAAGTATGCAGAAAGGGGCAGAGTGTCAAGAGTACTTAAATGATGGAAAAAGCCTGTATTCATTTCTTTCTCAGACCGGCTTTTACGTACATTTTATTAATCTCAGAATTGTATTTCAGCACAGCATTGATTTCTTCCGGCTGGAATCCCAGTTCAGAGGAGAGATCCTCAAAATTTTCCTCTGGACATACAGAACCTCGATTGAAAACTGCTAATCGTCTGCACGGTGTTTTCGGCTGTAATTATGGGAAAAAAATCAAAACTCAGATTCGATCTGGAAAAAATTAATGAATCACTGATTGAAGTGCAGGAAAACTTTGAGCTGATCAACGATCAGCTGAGCACTCACAGGGAAGAATTCACCGATGTGATCCGGGAAAATATGCTCGGTGCCTATGAATATCTGAATGAACTTCTGGACGACGACAAGGACATATTCGCAGACAAGGGTCTCAGGTTTATGCTCGAGATGAACAATATTGTTCTCTGCGGGAAGGACCAGGAAAAACGGTTCGAATATGCCCAGTTCCTGCTTGAGTCTCAGACCAGATTCTATGAAAATATCAGACCCATCCAGAAATGGTACAAAAAACACGATGACAGCAATGTTCTGAAAAGGGCTTCTGAAATTTATGTAGGGATCATCAGCAGTCCCCAGCTCTTCAATGAAGGAAATCACAGGACAGGTTCACTTGTCACCAGCTGGATTCTTCTGCGGGAAGGACTCCCCCCTTTCGTGCTGAACATTCAGAATGCGGTCGCCTTTTTTGAGCCTTCGTCTCAGATCAAGTTCACCAATAAAAGGGAAATCGGAGGCAAGCTGAAACTTCCCAAGTACGAGAAGGCGTTCAAGAAATTCCTGGAAAGTTATATCGATTCTTCGTATCTGAAAAAGGAATGAATTTGAATTTTGATCTGATTGTAATAAATTTGTAACAATATAATGAGACTATACACAGAGAGGTTTAGAATGCATAAAAAAATAGGAATACTGGGAGCAATTGCCTTTACCAGTCTTGTAATCAACTGTCAGAAATCTGAATCCAAGACTTTGAATGGAGCAGGAGCAACTTTCCCTTATCCGATTTATTCAGCTTGGTCCATTTCTTTTGGAAAATCCACCGGCGCAAAATTGAATTACCAGTCCATCGGTTCGGGCGGGGGCATCAAGCAGATTGAAAACAGAACAGTGGATTTCGGTGCCACAGACAAACCGCTGAAAAAGGAAGAACTCGAAAAATCAGGTCTTCTTCAGTTTCCTGCAGTTATTGGCGGAGTAGTGCCTGTAGTAAGCATTCCAGGAGTGGAAGCGGGCAAACTGAAGCTCGATGGAACGGCTCTCTGTAAAATATATATGGGTGAAATCAAGTCCTGGGATGATGCTGCTCTCAAAGCACTGAATTCCGATCTGAAACTTCCTGCAAAACAGATTACTGTAGTGACCAGAGCCGACGGTTCCGGTACAACAGCTGTATTTACAAATTACCTGAATGCTGTCTGCAAGGAATGGAAGGAAAAAATCGGTTCAGACACTGCAGTCAAATTTCCTGTAGGAATCAGCGGAAAAGGAAATGAAGGAATCTCCAACTATATCAAGCAGGTGGAAGGTTCCATCGGATATGTCGAATTTGCCTATGCTCACCAGAATAAGCTCGCGCACGTTCTTCTGAAAAATGCGGAAGGGAATTTTGTGGAACCGAGCATTGAATCATTCCAGAGTGCAGGAGCAGCTGCAAAATTTGAAGCATCAGAGCATTTTTATCTCTGGCTGACAAACGCTCCCGGCAAAAACTCCTGGCCGATCGCCGCTGCATCTTTCATTCTTGTTGCAAAGGACAAGCCTGAATCTTCCAAAAAGGCAGTTCAGTTCTTTTCCTGGACTTTTCAGAACGGTGATGAGGATGCCAAAAAGCTGATTTACGTTCCCCTGCCGGATGAATTAAAAACTAAAGTAACAGCTTACTGGAAAGAAAACGGTCTTGTAAACTAGATCAAACGTTAAAAGAATGGGAATGTATGTCTGAAAATAAAGACCAATTGACAGACAGGGTTGTCTCTGTCGTAACACTGCTGGCAGCACTTACTGTCATTCT
>DAORDI010000457.1:0-2668 GCA_035345895.1 Leptospiraceae bacterium | reverse complement strand
CGTAATGATGATTCGATTTTCTTCTTTTGATTTTTTGAGAACATCTTCATCAGGCAGTCCTCTTGCTTCTTCGTATACTGAAAATACGTCATATCCCATTTTTCGAAGCCAGTCAGCAACCCTAGTGCCTGTGCATTCGTCCACAGTAAATTTCATGGATGGGTCAGGCAGAGAGAGGGAGGTAAGAAGAGCTTTCGAGGGAATGTATCGCGAAGTGGAAACAGGCTTGAATATCCTCTTTTGCAAGATCGGGATACTCATCCAGAATTTCCTGAAAAGAAGAGCCGGAGGAAAGCAGTCCGAGCACAAACTGAACACTGAGTCTTGTGCCGCGAATGACCGGTTTACCCGAAAGAATTTTTGGATCAGTTACGATTCTGTTCAGAAGTATATTTTCGTTATCAGCAGACATAACATAAGCAGAATTCTTACATTTTCGAATTTTGTCAATCATCTAATTCATTTCAGCAAAGGAGCAGAAAAGCGGGGGCGTTACCTCGCTTACGCTGCCCCATAGCCCCAGCAAACCGCTTTGCGCTGTGTATCTGGGCCATGATCGAGCATAAACCTTGCAAAATTTTTTTATGCTTCAGAAAAGTTTCTCCGTTCGCGGCAGGAATACCTGGATAACTGCTTTGAAAAAATTGCATCTTTTGAGATTTGTGGAGAACATTTTTCAGTATACAGAGTCAATTATTGAGATAAACTGGGTTATCAGGACTTGAGAATCAGAATGAAAAGATCAGCAGGATGTTTCGCATTATTATTTATATACACGTGTGCGTTTTTGCTTTCGTTTGTTTTCCAGAATTGTGTCAGAATAAAAAGATCGTTTCTGGATATGAGTACTCCCGCAGGGTCAGTTTTAAATTATGTTATGCTTACTGCGGCAAAACCTTCTGCAGTCTCTTCGAGTACTTCCACAACTACGTCCACTTCAACCTCCACTGCGGCCCCCGTCATTAAACAGCCTAAGTTTCTTGTCGCTGCAAATTCGGCTCTCAGCAATCTCTGCATCTACAGCATCAACAGTACGGATGGCAGCCTGTCTCCTGTGGCAGGTTCTCCTTTTGCGACCAGCGCAACTGCGAGATTCGTTATTGCAGATTCTACCGGAAAATTTGTATATACCGCGAATGGAACAACTGCTGCCATATCAGGCTATTCAATCAATACAAGTACGGGTGTACTGAGTCCTATTGCTGGATCTCCTTTTGCTGTGCCTGCGAATCCTTATTCTCTTGTCATTGATCCATCGGGAAAATTTTTGTACGCAGGAAATGATCAGAACACTTCCATATTTCTGTATACGATAAACACAACAACTGGACAGCTGACCTATTCTACAAATTATACAAGCGGGACAAATGCGGTTGCTGTGACAGTGGAACCTTCCGGAAAATATCTTTACGCAGGCTGGAGCGGCAATCCCGGAAAGATTGATGCCTTTACGATCAACAGCTCCACCGGTGCACTCACTCAGGTGGCAGGTGCTCCGTATACAACCGGTAATGATAATATATCCGTAGCAGTGGATCCGGCAGGAAAGTTTGTTTTCGGTGCAAATTATTTTACGACGAACGTTTTTTCATTTGTGATCAACACTGCAACAGGTGCTCTTTCTGCCGCACCCGGCTCACCCTATGCAGCAGGCTCTGCACCGGGATATGTTTATTCAGAGCCGCTCGGCAGATTTGTATATGTGGCAAACAGCGGAGATGCAGTGGGCACTGCAGCAATTTCCGGTTACTCTCTCAACAGTTCTACCGGTGCGCTTACTGCAATAGGAGGCTCTCCATTTGCAGCAGGAATGAATCCTATCAGCTTTTACAGCGATCCTTCAGGAAAGTATCTCTATTCTGTCAATACGGGCTCAAACAACATTTCAGGATTTGCTGTGAACTCGTCAACAGGAGCACTGACGCCTGTTCCAGGATCTCCATTTTCCACAGGTGCCGGTTCTTCTCCTTTCAGTATTGTAATGATTTCTTATTAAAAAACCATTACATTTTCTTCATACATCCGAGTTCTTCCCATTCCGTAGGGGATTCAGATTCTCCGTATTTTTCCTTTCCTTCCACAGGATTCAGGTCCTCTGTTTCGAGTTTCATCAGTATTCTGTTTGATCCGATGTCTCCGAATTCATAGTTGAGTTTTGTCTTCAGAACTTCTCTTCCGTATTTCCTGCTGAATTCTTTTTTACAGCCGCTGATGCAGTTCGGTCCGTCTTCTTCGGTGCATTCATCTTCGCAGTATTCTTCCTTTGTTTCGGAATATACAATTTCCACTGTCAGTGTCTTTTTGTCTGCCTTCCAGTTCCCCTTGAATGCGGGTCCGTGACAGGAATACTCTGCATAGAATGACTTATCGTTTCGGAAAATGAACTTTTCCTCGCCGCAGGCTTCTGCAGCACAGTCTGCCCCGAGGCAGCCTTCCGTAAAATTTTCAAAGACGTTTTTTCCCTTTGTATCAATGCAGTTCTCACTGTCGGCATATCCTGATGAAACCGCCCCTGAGTGATCCTGCTTCGGTTCTTCCTTTCCGCATCCTGCTATGATAAGCAGAATTATAATGTATTTTATTGATTTCATAAATTCTCCTGGTAATTAATAGTAACTCACCTTACGCAGGTGGGGCGTTTTTGGCAGGAACGCCTGCCGGCGGCTTG
>DAORDI010000456.1:0-2677 GCA_035345895.1 Leptospiraceae bacterium | reverse complement strand
TGTGCTGCTGTTCTTTTGCCGGAACGTCCGGATTCCCGTGTTCCTCTGCATTCAGAGCGGAAAATGCCAGAAGGCAGGGTAAAACAAACGAAAGTAAAAATGCTGTTCCTCGTCTCATTATTTGTTCCTGAATTTTTTTCAGTCATTCTGTTCGGTTCTTGTGTATTGACAAGTTTTTTCTGAAAATACGGCTGCCGAATACAATATTTTCGTCTGAATCAGTCAGACAGTATCAAATGAGAGGATTCTGGGTGCGCTGACTCTGAACCTAGGTTTTCTTTTGCGGAGTTTTTCCGCAGGGGCATATCAATATTAAATTCTTTTCTTTTTGGGGTTCAGAAAAGATGCTGCAATTGAGAATGCTGAAATCTCTTTATATTTATCTTTTCGCTTTTTTCGGCTGTTTTGATTCTTTTCAGGTACTGAGCAGCACGAAGAATTTCACCCCTGCCGGACCTGTCCCAAATGAGATGGGAAAAATAGCAGTGATCACCTACCATCAGATTGGAAATACAGATACGTCTCTGATCCGGAAACGATCCGGATTCAGAGAGGATCTGAAACTCCTGAAAGAAGAGGGTTTTTATCCAATCAAGGTTTCCGATTTTATGCGTGGCATATTTCGGGTGCCCAAAGGACGAAAACCTGTCATCATCAGTTTTGACGATTCTTCTTTTTCTCAGTTTGAAATGGACAAGGAAGGAAATATCAGTCTCGACAGTGCTGTGGGAATTATGGAAGAATTTAAGCTTGAGAATCCTGATTTTCCTCTGACCGCCATCTTCTTTGTTTCGGCAAATACATTTTTCGGACAGCCGAGTCTGATCAAAAAGAAGATGGAGTTTCTGATAAACAGCAGCTACGAAATCGGCAATCATACTTTTACCCACCTGAATTTCCGCTTTTTTCCGAATCAGGTTTCGGAGCAGATTGCATTCTGCCAGAGAGATCTTTACAAATTTCTTCCTTATACAATGTATGCAATGGCAACTCCGTACGGATCATTTCCGCCGGAAAAATATGAAAACAGTCTGATTCAGGGAACAGTGGGGCAGAGTGCCTATAAAAATGAAATTGTATTTGACTATTCCAATCAGTTGAGTTTTTCCCCGTTTGACATTCGGTTCGACCGTTTCAAGGTTCACAGGATTCACGGTCATGAACAGACCATCAGGAAGCTCGTCAAAGATCTGAACTCCTACGGAACGGATGCATTTATCAGCGACGGAGACGAGCATACTCTGACAGTAAGAGATCCGAATGATCTGATAGCGCTGAATATCAGAAAGAGTTTCTGTTTTTCAGGCAGGGACGGAGTTTCAAAAAATGTAAGCATCTGCGGTATGAACATCAGAGGTGCTGACTGATCTGTTAATTATGAAATATCTTAAAAAGAATCAAATTAAAGAAAAAGAAAATAAAATATCCGCCTGCCAGATAGGGCTTCTGAAGGAATACTGACAGAAAACAGATTACTCCTCCTGCAAGAGTGAGTGCCGGAAGGTAAGGATAAAAAGGAGTTCTGAACGGCCTTGGCAGTTCAGGCTGTTTTTTCCTCAGAACAAAAAGGCTCACCAGGCTTACTATGTACATCCCCGCAGCGCCAAGAACGGAAACGGTGATCAGCTCATCGGTTCTGCCTACGGACAGACAGATCAGACCGAACAGTCCTCCTGCCAGAATGGCCTTTGTCGGTGTTCCGTTTTTCTCATTCAGATCGGCAAGAAAGGGAGGGAGAAATCTTTCCCGTGCAAGTGCATAGATCTGCCTGGAAAATCCAAGTATGATTCCCAGAAGCGACGCCATAATCCCTGCAAGCCCGAGCACAGAGAATATTTTCACGATATATATTTTATCCGGATATAATGATGAAAGCACCAATGGAAGCGGATTGTCCGATTTGGAAAGTCTTTCTGCCATCCCCGTGCCTGAAGTGATCAGAAGAACAGACACAGCAAAAAGAACAAGACTTCCGATTCCGAGACTGTATCCGATCGGGATGTCTTTTTTAGGATTTTCAGTTTCTTCTGCGGCCATTGCAACTCCTTCCACTGCAAGATAAAACCAGATCGCAAAAGGAATCGCATGCATAAATTCCAGCCAGGAAAACTGATCCGTTTTTCGGAAAGTAAGACCTATGTCAGAATAGGGAAGTACAAGAACACAGTAGAGAAGCAGTCCTGAAGCGGCTGCACCGGTGACGAAAAGTTCAAATTTTGCAGTCTGTTCCACTCCGAGAAGATTCAGTCCAAGAAAAAGAATGAATGCAGTAAATGAAATCAGTTCGGGTGAGAGGGAAGGAATCAGTGAATGCAGATAGGCTCCGAGTGCGGCTGCAATTGCGGGAGGGGCGAGCAGAAACTCTGTCAGCGTAAAAAATCCGGCAATGAATCCTCCTGTATTTCCAAGTGCAGTCTTTGCATAGGCAAAAGGTCCGCCTGCATTCGGAATGGAGACAGTCAGTTCAGTGAAACTCAGTGCAAAGCCGATGTAAAATACTGTTACAAAAATGACTGCTGCAAAGAAGCTGAAAAGGCCGGATACTGAATATCCGTAGTTCCATCCGAAGTAGTCTCCTGAAATGACAAGACCGACGGCGATGCCCCAGAGATGAAGCGGTTTAAGAGATTTTTTAAGCTGAGTCATATTGAATTCCTGAAATTTCGTTTCTGAAAAT
>DAORDI010000455.1:0-2695 GCA_035345895.1 Leptospiraceae bacterium | reverse complement strand
AAGGAGTTGAATGTATGGCTCTTTACATAATGCTTTCTGCTGAATATGATAAAGGAGACGCAAAATTACGGAACATAAATCCTCTTTCTAAATCTGATATTTTAATTCAACCCCCGTCAACCGGAGATGACGAATATCATTGTTGGTATGATATTGCTCCACCTTTGGCTGCTTTTGTTGGGTATAACTACCCTCAAACAACAAATGGGGTCTACGGGCATTCAAGTTCAACGTCATCAGTTGATTCTCAAAATTCACAGAATACAACTATGCTGGCATATTGGTATTCTGAGCAAAAGTGTCAGAAACCATGAGACAGAATATTTTGTATTTTACCGTTCTTATTTTGGTTGGTGTATTTTCGGGAAACTGTTATGAAATGTACACTGAGAGAGTTCGTATGCATAAGGAAAGCTGTAAAGCTCAAAGGAGAGAAAATTTTAAAATTAGAAGTATTGGCTGCATTCAAAAACTTCAAAGCGATAATACCGCAAGCAAAGAGGATAAATCTTTTGATGAAAATTTTTGTCTGGTCATACTGGCTTCTATTTCAGCAAATTGTCGTTAATGGGAAAAATGCTGTTTTCATTATTTTCTGCATTTTTGAATTAATGTTGTCCAACTGTTCGATTTTTCAGTTTTCCAGATACTCTGATTTCGCAGACTGGTACATCGGAAAGGCTGGTTTTTATCAGACTCTGCAGGTTCCTGATCTGAAGAAAGGCAGATGTTTCGGTGACAATGAGGACTATAATTATGTCATCATTGCGGAAGACCGGCACCCTATTTTCCTGCATTTTCGTACACCGGAAATTTACTGGAATCCTCAGGGATGGATGTACTATCCTTCTACCTTTAACTATTGCGGCATACTGAAAAGAGGAAGAATCCCTTCTAAGTATAAAAAGGTTCCTCTCGGAAGGAGTGCAGAATCCAGATCACTCAATTATCTTGGAGGAGAGGCTGGACTGCTAGACTCCCTGATTCCCTATAAGGTACTGACTGCAGAAAATATGGATATGGACAGTAAAATGCAGTTCGTGTATTTCAGCCCGATTCTTTTTTTCTTCAATTTCTTAGGAAAGCTGTTTGTGTTTCCAGTATATATGTTTCATGATATTATAAAGATTCCTGTCATTCCTGCGGCAGTCATATATTATTCCATTCCTTCGGAAAAAGAGCCGGTAAACGAAATACAGAAAGACGGTACAGAGAAAGATAATAAAAACAAAGATAAGTATAAGGGACTGCTGCCTGAAGAAGCAGAGGAAATGAGAATCAGGGAAGGAGAAAAAAATTGAAGTACGATGTAAATAGAAAAACGGTTCTGATTTACTTATGCAGGAAGGGTCTTAACTCAAAAAGATGAAGGGAGATGACTATGTTAAGGGAAATGCGTTTGGCAGTGATTTCTTTTTTCTTATGCTGGCCGTGCTTTGCTGAAACGCAGGCAGAAATCAGAGAAAAAGAAAAAAATTCTGTAATTATGTTTTTTGACAATACAGGTAAAGGAATAGGATTTCAGCAAAATCTGAATAAAGATTTTTTTGCAGGTATATATTACAGTCAGACTGACCATGAGTATGGGATGGGAAAACTGAGTGCACTTGCAGGGGGATACAGAGCTGTATACCAGGCAAAAAAAGGTTCCGTCAATGCCGGATGGCATATCCTGGGTTCTCCTTTTTATTTGGGCATCGGATTGGGAGTGGAGAATAATTTCCAGCAGGGATGGTTTGGGTATTTTAATAATGAAATTGTCAGCGGTCCAGGCGTATGGCGCGGAATGAATAAATACCGGGAATACAGGCTTTGGATTGATAATTCCGCATTCCGGAATCTTGATTTTGGGTTACGATGGGTATTTCCGGCAGGAATCATTACAGGATTGCAATGCGGACAGATGCATTTTTTCAACAGGACAATGAATGCAAAAATTGATATGCTGGCATATGAAGGAAGAAATGCAAACGGTCTGGATTTACTGAATGAAATCAGAGAATCGAAACTGCAGTATCAGGGAAGAACAGGGCTCAGTGAAGTCAACTGGATGTTTTATGTCGGTTATGCGTTTTAGCAAGATTGATTCTTCGCAGCAGCGGAGGCAGTGATATGAAATATATACTTTACTGTTTCTTGATTTTATTTTTGCAGTGCTCTATTCTTTATGATAAAAGAACTGGAGATCTTAGTATTAAGCTTCAAGGCTGGAGAGCTGAAAATAAAAATCCAGTTTTATTGCAGATAGATGAAAAGTTAATAGGAAAGCTTAGGTTTCTTTTTGAGGATATTAATGGAGTCCAGGAAAAAGATGATTATCCTTTGATGATTTTTTCTGAAACATTTCCTGAATTGCAATTCTCTGAATCTTTCGCTGTCGGTTTTTTTACTGCAGGGAGTTGGTACAGCACTTTCCCTTATATGTGGACATATCCGTCTGACAAATCCATCCATCTGAAATCCCGCGAAATCCATTTGAGCAGGAATGGAAATGAAGTGCCTTATGGTGAATACTTTGCTTATATCAGCAATGCAGAAATAGAAGAAGGAGGGTTCATTAAAAACAACAGTTACCTTGTGACATTCGGATATGAGTACGATTATGATACTTATACTTTTAAAGAATATAATGGTGAATGCAAACACTCCAGTGTGCCGAATATTCATTGGCTGGGGAAACTGTATAATCCAAGGG
>DAORDI010000454.1:0-2698 GCA_035345895.1 Leptospiraceae bacterium | reverse complement strand
AACTTGCCTCCAAGCCGATTTTTTTCAGATTGATGATGACAGAGTGAAAATACCCTGTGACTTCTTTTCCATTTGGAGTCATTCTGTTCACTGTTTCGTACTTTGTTTCAGGAAAACTGCTTCCCAGATTGGCCTGTGTCCTTTCTATTTCATAAAAGCTGTCAAAATACATGGGAATATAATTGGAACTCATTTTCCTGAATTCAGGGCGGAGAGTGATATTGTAGTTGTCGGTTCCCAGTTTCAATATGATTCCGTTATGTCTGCCTCTGGCATTGTCCAGATGCTTAATCTTATTGAAATCCACATAGGTGGTCAGCTGAATCCAGTCCTTCGCTATTGGCTTGAATTCAAAGTCGTATCCTTCAATTCCCATTCTTTTTGAGTATTTGACTTTGGGCTGATTGTACTTGTCGTACCGAAGATTTCCTGTCGTGTCGAAATCAAGCTGGCTTGGGGCATGTCCGTCAAACGCTGAAGTCACACCGACTGCAAACCGGTTGAAAATGGAATCATATGCCGTCTCTCTTGCCGGAGGGGGAGGGTCCTTGTCTTCTTTCCTGGGAACTGTCTTTTCCTTTTCCTTCATTTCTCCCGTATTCGGGTCCCTTTCTACAACAATGTACTTTTCTTCCTTTTCCTCGTCCAGTTCCTCGTGCACTTTTTTTCTTCCGGCTTCGTCTATGACATTTCCTGACATCAGATAGGCCATGCTGGACCTGCCTGAAAAAAGACTGTAGATACCGTAAATGACTCCGTATGGACGCACATAAGCACGCCCTGCATTGACTTCCTTGTCGCTCACCGAATTGGTAAATACCTGTGCCCCGCCGTAATCCGTATTGATATCCGCCTGAACTCCGATTTTATAATAGTCAATTCTCTGATTATTGATGTACCGGTTGATGATTGTACCATGCCCTATGTAACCGTCGAACATTTTCCCTGCATAGACGGAATAAGTAATTTTATTCGGCGTATAGACTCCGTACTTTCCCAGCCAGACATAGTTCAGAATTCTCTGATAGTCTTCTCGGGTATTGTAGTCCCCTGGACGGAGCATTCCCACCCTGGATTTAGGATACTTGGGATCTTTGTCGCTCATCAGAATATTGAGAGGAACCTGCAGGGAAAATCCCCATTTATTGCTGAAATTCATATTAAATGAAGGAGAGAAATACAGATAAGTATCCCCGTCATATTTATTTACCCCGACATCATAGGAAAATGTATCAGGATTCGGTCTCAGATTTGCATCGGGCGGGGAATAGGGAGGAGAATTTACCTGTGCATTCAGACCGAATGCCTGTGCCAAATACAGAACCCCTGCCAAAAGTAAAAATTTCATCTATAATACCTTCTTGGATCAGATAAACAGGTACGAACAGACGATCAAAGTCTTTGCCTGATTATATGAATTTTAACAGAGTTTCATTCTGTCCAAAGCCTGAAAAAAAACAATCAGAAATCGAAGAGGCGGAAGATTAACCTGGGAGCAGAGATTTATCCGAAAACGTGCTTAAGGAAAACGCGGATCAGAGAAAACAAGTAAATACAAAAGCTGAGAATCGAATGGAAAACCGGAAACTCAGCCAGTTTTTATGGACTGCATAAAAGCAAGGTTAAAGAGCGGTACTGTGAGTCTGCTGAACTTTGCTTTTGCACAATCCTTTGTGTGCAGATCAATAAAGCCGGATTATCCCGGAAAATGAGCTGAAGCCACAGATTTCAAAACTGTATTCAGCCATTCATAAAAGCTTTCAAAGCATTTTTCCGGAAGATCCGTTTCTTTGACAATTACATAGACAGGCATATCCTTGATTCCAGCTTCTGTATCAAACATAAAAACATTATCATTCCATTTTCCGAAAATCAGGAATCTTTCATTGTTTTTCATTCTTTCCGGCGGAAGAAAATAAAATGTTCCCTTGTCTATATAACCGGCCTGCAGGGTTTTTTTGAAATCAGGAGGGAATTTGCATTTTAAATTTTTTTCCAATTCCTCCAGCTGTTTTTTTGTGTAATTCGGAGTCTTAAAGTGAAGTCTTAATTTATCGAATTCTTTAATCAGCTGATCAATATTCTTTCTGCTCATATCCAACCTCTTAAAGTCTAGTCTAAAATAATATCCATTCCTTGCCACAACTTTTATGCTCAAATTCCTTATTAAATTTTCTGTGATTATCACTGTATTCGCTTTATGCAATCTGATATCATTCCGAGAAATGTGCTGTCAATGCGGTCAAAGGTTTTGAAAACTCAGTACATTGCACTGTATGTATAGTGAGACTTAAAATCCATGATCTATGTCAATGCATATTCGAATCTTTGCAGAAATGGAAACGGTTTAGCGTTCTGTCTGAAACTGTCCGGGATACATGCCGGAAATAAAGTGCAATATATAAAATTTAATTATCATTAATCAGATCAAATCGCAAGCCGGAGAAAAAGTTCTGATCTGGACTGAGTTTCCGTTCTGCACAGGAGAAAAGGAATATTGCCGGTATTCTTTTTTCTTTATATTATACTGTATACCTCGCTTCGCTGCCAGGCGAGGTTTTACCAGCTCCAGAACGGTGAATTGATGTCGCTGATCAAAAGGAATCAGTCCTGATGTGCAATGACATATCGAAAGCCGGTTATGTATCTTTCTTGAAAAAATCCCAAACTGCGATCATAAATCCTGCAACTGTCATAT
>DAORDI010000453.1:0-2780 GCA_035345895.1 Leptospiraceae bacterium | reverse complement strand
TGCAATCGCTGGCATAAGCAAAGTTCCGAAAGTAAATGTAAAAAAAGAGCCAGCCAAATGAGGCCGGCTTTTGCTTATAAATGTGCAGAAAATATCAATAAGGCCAAGACCCAGGAAGAAAAGGACAATGAAGTTTTAGCCTGTATAAGATTTGTTAAAGCAGATTCAATTCTCTGTGAATGATGAAACTCTTTACTTTTATGCTGCTTCTGAGCAACTGTGCAATGTTTCAGTTTTCAAGGTACTCCGGCTTTTCTGAATGGTATTTTGGAAAAGCAGGGTTTTATCATACATTGCATATACCTGAAAATTATTATAAGGAATTTGAATGCGGCGAGAAAGAAAGAAGGCTTTTTGGATCACTGGTCGTGACAGAAAAGAGACATCCTTTTTATCTTCATTTCAGGACACCTGAGATTTTATGGAATCCGCAGGGTGACCTGTTTTATCCTGCGTCTTTTGACAACTGTGAAACGATCAGACGAGGAAGAGTTCCATCCAGATTCCTTTCCGATAATTCACTTAGGAAAAAAAATAGTCCGTCTTTTTTTGGAGGAGAGCAAGGCATTATTGATACTCTCATTCCGTATAAAGTATTGACTTCTTCCAATATCAGGACAGAAGATAAAATGAAATATGTTTATCTTAGTCCGGTTATAACCATAATAAGCCTTATTGATAAGGTTTTTTTAACATTTCCTGTATACTATGTTCATGACATTGTAAAGATATTTATCATTCCGATAGGTTTTATTTACTATCTGGAGGAAACTGTCAGAGATACGAAGACTTGGCTTGCAGAAGATCCGGATTCTGATGAAAGCGAAAAACATATAGATCTTAATGAAGAGTATGAGAAGTTTCTAAGAAGAAAAAATAAGTGAGGATTAGTACTTGGGATAATGCTTTTGGGTCAAAGAAAGCCTCAGCGAAAGGGATATCAACATTGGAGGCGGTGTCAAGTTTCTGCGGATAGCGAAGCGTAAATGATTGACGGCAGCCGAAGGCCTGTTCATATTGTTTTGAGTGGGTTGTTGCTTTTACTGATTTAAAACTTAGAAAATCTCCTGTATGGAAAAGACACTGAAAGAACTGCTGAGTCTGTGGATGATCGGAGAGGATATGAAGAAATATATGTTCTTTTCTCTGAACATTTTTTGGTGGAACAGAATTGCAAAAATAATGCAGTTTATTGCGGCATTCACAGTCATTGCAGACATACTGGGGGCAGCCAGACTGAACCACATCGGAATGGAATCATACAGACTCCGCCTGCGATCTCACTGGGAAGAAGAGCTGTTGATGAGAGAATCAATGATTTTCCTCTGATCAAGGTGAAATGACGGTTCTGGCATATTGTCAATACGTATAGAAATATTTTTTCACACAGAAATTATGGAGACCACAGAGTAAGGATTAGTAAAATCAGTATCTCCGTGTGAACTGTTGTTTTTGCTGTAAAGGAACGTTTCGCTGAATACGACTTGACAAAGCCGCATTCAAACAGCTGTTCTGTCTGTTTATGATGTTTTAAGATTTCTCACAGCAAATATGGATACTGCTTCGAAATGACAAAGAGAAGCTGTTTTTCAGAAAAGAATATCTCAGGCGGGGACGCGAAGACGCAGAGAAAAAATTCTTAATGATATTTTCCGCGAACCCAGCTGTTCCGCGTGAGTCTTCTTTGCATTTATGCAGCCCATTTTTTTTGAAATCCTCCTTTAGATTCATCTGGACAAAAGATAAAGAATCGCCAGACTGGAAGAAGGATGCTTAAGCACAGATTTCTGTTTTTTCCTTTTCTGATTCTATTTGCGGGACTTGCTCTGGATCGATTTTTTCTTCTGGAAAAAATTCAGACATATTATACAAGGACTGTCTCTGAAATTAATTTTTTTCACAAACCTATTCTTTTTCAGGATTTGAAGAAATACCTTCAGGAGAAGGACAGAAAGAAGGTTCTGGTATATTTCGGGAATTCGAGAGCACTGCTTTTTGACAATGCCTATATTGAGAAAAATTATCCGGACTGGATTCTTTTTAATTTTTCCGTGCCTGGCGGAACTCCTGACTATTTTCATTACTGGCTTCTGAAATTTCAGGAGGAGAATGTACGCCCGGACTTTGTACTTGTAGACAATTCAGTGGAGGCATTCAACAGAACTCCCGTTATCAAGATTGACGAAAGTCTGGTAAACGGTCTGGATTTTCCATTTCTTTTCCGGTTCTGGGACAGGTATTCGAAGAATGAGCTTTCCAATTTTACTGCAAAAAGAATGTTCCGGACATATCAGTACAGACCCAAACTGGAAGTGATTCTGGAGCGGTCGAAGAATAATTTTGCAATACTGAATCATTACAGAGAATGGCGAACTAAAGTGATGGACAATCTGATTCGGGAGAGGGGCAGTGCGTCCGGTGATTCCAAGAATATGACTGCTCCTCCTGAGCTGATTCTGAAATATGCCAACGGGGATTTTAATTCCTATATATCCAACTATGAATTTCATGAAGATATGTTTTTATTTCAGAAGGAAAATTTGGAGATACTGAAGAAGCTGAATATTCCTTCGGCAGGAATCTGGGTGAAGGTTGCATTTCCTTATATGAATCTGATTCTTTCAAAGCAGTATAAAAAGGACTGTAAGGAATGCATC
This sequence comes from Leptospiraceae bacterium, assembly GCA_035345895.1. GTDB lineage: Bacteria > Spirochaetota > Leptospiria > Leptospirales > Leptospiraceae > DAORDI01. The sequence goes on along the minus strand of DAORDI010000453.1, from coordinate 123 downwards.
GCCTACAATGTCTGGAAAAACAGAATTTTTCCTCTTTTTGGGGAATATAAATTCAATATCTGGAATATGAATACGGAAACTGATTATAAGTGTGAGGCATTTACAGATGCAAGCCATATGGCA
>DAORDI010000452.1:0-2801 GCA_035345895.1 Leptospiraceae bacterium | reverse complement strand
TCTTTTCGAAATACTCCGACTCGGCTTTGAAAAACTCTTCTGAGAGAATTCTGTTTTCGATCTGATCAGGATGAAAGTCAGGACGAAGATAAGGAAGTGCTTTTATTATCAGTTCCATAAACAGTCTGGAATGCACAGGAACTGATTCTGAAAGATACTCAGGCATATTTCCCCATTTGATATCTTTATCATTAAAAAGATACCAGATCCAGCCGGATGTGATGAATCCGAAAAGCCCAAGTGTTCCCACAGTAAATCCGAACATCCTGTCAAAATAATTCCCTTCGGCAGTTTCAGTGAAAACATCAAATGCCGCCGATTTATGCTCGATTTCTTCAGCAGCGTGCCAGAGAAGCATTTTGGACATACTCTCATCCATTCCCGACTGGATTCTGTCCTTGTCCCTCAATACTGTTTCTGCCAGCACTGCAGTATAATGTTCCAGTGCTGCTGTCACGGAAAGAGCCAGTCTTTCAGCGCCTTTTCTTCCGAACAGAAATTCTCCGAATTTCATCAGTGCAGGTTCAAGTCCTTTTTCATATGCTGCATCCGCATACCATCGGATAAATTCGGAAGATCTCAGATTCTGTTCATCCAGTGTGTCTGTAAATTTTTTATGCTGCAGACTGTGCTGCACTTCCTGACCGATGAAACCTTTTACTCTTTCTCTGAGTTCCGGGTTCTGTATTTCTTTTTCGAAGTATTTTACTGTCCGGATGAACAGTCTTTCTCCGTCAGGAAAAACAGAATGAAGTGAGTTCAGGAAATGTGTCATCACCGGATTGTCTTTATACCAGTGTTTTTTCATTATTTTATCATGGCCAAAATTCAGCTTTCGTACTTTGATCTTCATTATTCCTCCGGTAAACAATGCGAGTTCAATTTGATGCACACCTATAATGCTTTTTTTTCATATAAATCTCACACTGCAGTGTAATTTCTCAGGTTCTTATCTGCACTGTAATAAAAAATGAACAATGTGTCAAGTTTTTTTGAAATCATTCATCTTTTTATGAAAAGAATTGATTTTCTGCATCTGTATTTATCCTTGATTGCAGGAAAATTCCGATGCAGGACAGATACGCAGAGTTTATCGATCATATTTTCAATCATGAAGTCAGAAGACCGGAATGGTATTTTGAACTGGATGCAGAGTATTTTGGAGGAACTGATGCTGAGATCATCAGTTATTTTACGAGAATGTTCAAGGAAAGCGGAACTGTCCTGCAGAAATTTTCGGATGAACAGGTAAATCAGGGACTCTGGTATGTATTCGGAGCCGGTTCCAATTTTTCGTTTCAGATGAGAGACGGAAATGTTCCTGACTCTGAAAAACTGGCTCTGATTCGGAGTATTTACACACTGTATTCCGATCTGTTTTCCAAAAGATGTTCGCCGGTTCTGTCTCATCTGGATCAGGCAGGAGCACTTCCGATAAATTCCATCTGCTATATGCTCTGGGATATCACTGCTCTCAGCTACTGGGAAAAGAATTCTAAAAAAGAATTTTTTTACCTGGAGCTCCTGTCCATACTGGAGAATACACTGTATTTAGAAAATATTGCCTGTGCGGAAAGCAGTCTGCACGGACTCGGACATATTCAGTACTATCGAAGGGATCAGGTGAAGAAGATCATTTCAAAATTTCTAAAAGAAAGAAAGGACATTCCAGCAGAATTGACTGAATATGCAGGACACGCTCAGGTTGGAGGTGTTCTGTGAGGTGAGAGGGGAAATCCCCCTTTTCATCCGGCGTATATTTCCCAGAACTGTCCGTTTGGAATTCTCCCTTCTTCGTCTTTGGAAAATTCAGGACGGATGCGGTTCACGTAGTACATTTCCACTTCGCCTTTGTTTTTAGCGCTTACCTTGCCTCGGTACTCGCAGTCGAAAAAATCTTTTACAAGTTCGTATGTATTGCCGCTGATATTGATTCTCCCGGGTGTGCCGCTGGATTCCATTCTGGAAGCAGTGTTTACAGTATCTCCCCAGACATCATAAGCAAACTTACGTTCTCCGATGACTCCCGCTACAAGAGGCCCGCTGTGAATTCCGAGCCTCAGTTCCCAGTAAGGAAATCCTTTTTCCTCTTTGAGTTTTTTCATCATATTCATAAAGTCCTGAATCTCCAGAGCAGCGAGCACGCAGTCAACAGCATGTGTTTTGTTCTTTTTTGGAATTCCCCCGGCACACATATAACTGTCGCCGATCGTCTTGAGTTTTTCCAGATTAAACCTTTCACTGATTTTATCAAACTGCACAAAACAGGCATCCAGATCTTTGACAAGCTCGTTTGGTGTAAGATTTTCTGCGATAGTCGTAAAGCCCTTGAAGTCAGTAAACATCACACTTACACTTTCGAACAGTACCGGCTCTGCAAAACCTTTTTCTTTCAGCTCGCTAGCCACATCTTTTGGGAGAATGTTCAGTAATAGCTTTTCTGATTTTTGACGTTCGGTTTCTGTCTCTAACTGTGCCTGCAGAATTTTTTCTTTTTCCTCATCCAGTTTTTTTGCAATCGGTCTGAGAAGTATATAAGTAAAAGTGAATATAGATATGATGAGAAAACTTCCTATAAATACGATATGCAGTACAAGCTGAAAACGGGAAGTATCGATCCTCTGTCCACCGAAATAAAAAAGCAGAATAATGGGCACAAGAAGAGTGGATGCAAAAGAAATTTTGTTAGTGAGCTCAACAGTTTCTCCTCGTATAGGAAGTGCATGAAATTTGAGAATCGCAAAAGCAAGCACAAGAGACGGAATAAACTGCAGATTCGTAAGGGGATAGATCGGAAGCCC
>DAORDI010000451.1:0-2819 GCA_035345895.1 Leptospiraceae bacterium | reverse complement strand
TTCAGATCAGCATTGACAACCCCGAAATATTTTTTGAAAGAGAACTTTCCTGGCTCGATTTTAACTTCAGAGTGCTTGAGGAAGCTGGAGATCCCAGAAATCCCCTCCTCGAGAGGCTTAAATTTCTGAGCATAACTGAATCCAATCTGGATGAATTCTTTATGGTCAGGGTTGCAGGTGTCAGAGACTCCTATCAGAACAGCGATCCTGAAAAAAGGCTGACAGGACTCAGTTACGGTGAACTTCTGCAGCAGATCAGTGAAAAGACAGCACTCTTTGTGAAAGAGCAGTATCGAATCCTGGAAGAAATGCTGATCCCTGAACTGAAGAAAAACAAGATTCGGCTGACCGAGGCATCGGAGCTTCAGAAGGAAGACATTGAATTTCTGAACTCCTATTATAAAGAGGGAGTTTCCGGGATTCTCACTCCTCTTTCCATTGATCCCTCGCATCCTTTTCCTCATATTCTGAACAAGTCGCTGAACCTGGCCATCAGTCTTTCCGAAAACGAAAACCAGAACGGTAAAACACAGTTTGCCATTGTCCAGGTACCTTCAGTCCTTCCCAGGTTCGTAGAACTTCCCAGAATCACTGAGGACAGAAGATTTTTCCCTCTGGAAAAAATCATTGAACTTCATCTTTCTGACTTATTCTACGGAATGACAGTCAGGGAAATCCATGCATTCAGGATCGTAAGAGACTCGGATATTTCCATCCGTGAGGATGCACATCTCGGCGAAGGGGATCTGCTTTCTTCCGTAAAAAAAGAGCTTAAGAACAGATCCTGGGGAGAGGCTGTCAGGCTGGACATCTCGAGGAACGCGCCCAGCTACATAAAGAACACTCTCAGAGATCTTCTGGATCTTAAGGACTATGAAGTATATGAATGCAATAATATACTGAATCTTACGGATCTGGTATATTTTTACGGACTTTCCCATACAAATCATCTTAAATTCAAGAACATCCATCCCAGAAAACTTCTGGATGCTCAGTCTCTGGACAAAGTATTTCAGGGAATCAGAAAATCAGATATTATATTCCATCACCCTTATGATTCGTTTCAGGCAGTGGAGGATATGCTGAAATTTGCAAGCATGGATCCGAAAGTGCTCGGTATCAAAATGACTCTGTACAGGACAAGCGGCGATTCTCCCATCATTCAGTATCTTCAGCAGGCTGCAGAAAACGGAAAACAGGTGACTGTGCTCGTGGAACTGAAAGCGCGTTTTGATGAGGAAAGAAATATCATGTGGGCACAGAGACTGGAGGATTCAGGAGTGCATGTAGTGTACGGAGTCATGGGACTGAAGATTCACTGCAAGCTCCTGCTCGTCGTCAGAAGAGAATCCGAAAGGCTCAGAAAATATGTGCACTTAAGTACAGGAAACTACAACTCCTCCACTGCAAAGTATTATACTGACATATCTCTTCTGACTCAGCATGAAGAAATCACTGAAGATGTATCCACGCTTTTCAATGTACTCACAAGCTTCGCCAAAATGCCGAAATTCACAAGACTCTCTGTTGCTCCGAATTATCTGAGAGACGATCTGATTGCCTATATCAGAAATGAGGCGGAAAGAGCAGCCAAGGGAAAAGAAGCTTATATTTTCCTGAAGATGAATTCTCTGGTGGATCCTGACGTGATACTGGAACTGTACCATGCCAGCTGTGCAGGAGTCAAAATTGATCTTGTAGTCAGAGGAATCTGCTGCCTTCGTCCAGGAGTAGCCGGGGTATCTGAAAATATCACAGTCAGATCCATCATAGGAAGGTTCCTGGAGCATTCCAGAATCTATCTCTTCCACAATTCCGGAGAAAAGTCTCTTTTCCTCGCATCTGCAGACTGTATGCCCAGAAATTTCTACAAAAGGATTGAGGTAATGTTCCCTATCCTCGACAAGGGAAACAGGGACAGGATACTGAAAATAGTGGATATGATTCTGAAAGACGATGTAAAAGCCAGATATCTCTCCTCCGACGGAACCTACTCTAAAAAGAAAGATTCTGAAAATCTGATCGATTCTCAGGTAGAACTGGCAAAGGTCTGAAATGAAACACAAAAAAACTTTTTTCATTATAACTGCATTCATTGCATCGCTCTTCTGTGCAGCCCCCGCTTCTGCCCTGGACTGCACAAGCCCGCTTGAAAATCTGGATACGACAGCGAGGCTGAAAGGAAACTGGCTTTTCCAGAAAAGCGACAACCCGGAGTGGAAGCAGCCGAACTTCGACGACTCGGGATGGCAGAGAAAAAGTCTTCCGGACTACGGCAAGGACAGCAGTTCAAAATCATACGGTTACTTCTGGTACAGATGTCATATATTTCTGAAGAACAAGGACAGCAAATCTCTCAATCTTGCAGTGAATCTTGGAGTGCTGAGAGATGCTGATGAAGTCTATTTCAACGGAACTCTCATCGGAAGTACAGGAAAATTCAGCCCGTCCCTTATTCCGGAGACAGAGAAGGAAAGAGTGTATTCGATTCCGGACAGCATTCTTCTGGAAGGAAAAAATGTGCTGGCAGTAAGAGTCTTTTCATCCACTTCTTCTTTCGGGATCGGAAGCATCCCCGCAATAGGAAGGGAAGAGAGTGTAATTCAGTCTTATTTTGCCAAAAATATCATATCCATCGTTTTCGGATTCATATTCATACTGATGGGACTCTTCTTCATTTTAAGTTCGGTTGTCCGGACAGGAACTCGGGCAAATGCATTCTTTTCTCTTTTCTCCATTTCTCTCGGAATCTACACTCTGATCAGAACTCCTTACCGGTATGTTTTTTTTGATGAATTCAGCACATCGTTCACGACGGA
>DAORDI010000450.1:0-2846 GCA_035345895.1 Leptospiraceae bacterium | reverse complement strand
GAAAGGACTTCGGATTCATCGGTCAGGAAGTGGAAAAGGTTCTGCCGGAAACTGTATTTAAAGATAATAAAGGTTACTTATATGTGTCCTACCAGACCATTCTTCCTGTTCTGGTAGAGGCTTTCAAGAAGCAGACTGTTCAGATCCAAAAACTGTCAGACGAACTGGCCTCCGTAAGGACGCACGGCCGTGCGTCCCAACAGAGTGCATCTCCACGAAGCGCGTCCCAACAGGAAAATGAAGTACTGAAGAAGGAATTGGCGGAGCTGCGAGAGGAAATCAGTTCACTGAAAAGGAGCGCTGTAAGGGCACACAGCAGTGTGCCCCAACCAATGCCCCAGCCGTCTCAGCTCGAAAGTATAGAAAAGAGACTCTCTGCAATGGAGAGGATGGCGAAAAAATGAAAGGTCAGAATAAAGCAAAGAGGGAACCATGAAAAAACAAGTATCACTGATATTTATTTTACTGACTGTCAGTACACATATATTTTCGGATACTGTCACCCTGAGAAACGGCAAGGTGCTCGAAAATGTCAGAACAAAGCTGTCCAAGGACTCAGTGACTGTGACATCCGCAGACGGAAAGCTGATCACACTCGCAAAAACGGAAGTGAAATCAGTCCGGCTGAGATCAGTCACAATGGCGGCGCAGAACAGCACACAGGCCAAGGCGGAAGCGGAAAAGGAAAAGATCCGTATTGCGGACACTCTGGCTGAAACGGCAGATTGGGAAATTGATCCTTCACTGAAACCGAGAGTGGCAGTCATACAGTTCAAGGCAGGAAGCGGGGTCAGTTCCGCAGAAGCTGAAATTGTCACCGAACTGGTGACAGTAAGTTTCGTGAAGACAAAGCTTTTCATCATTGTGGATAAAAAGACAATGGATGATGCTGCCAAAAATCTCAGCTGCAATTCTCAGGACTGCTCGGATATGCTGATGAAAAAAATCAAAGCATCCAAAGTCATTACTGGCTCAATTACTAAAACCGGAAAACGCTACTTTATCAGCGGAACAATCAATGATCCTGAAAGGGACTCAGTGGACTTTGCGGAAAATGCAGTGGCTGAATCTGATGCCGCCTTCCCGCAGGCAAGCGAGCTCCTCGCAAAGAAAGCAGCCGGCGGAATCGCAGACTATGCTGATATCGGAGTCGGAGCCAAAGGAGGAGACAGCAAGTATGAGGCTGCAGTCAAATCTCTTGTGCTCCCAGGATGGGGTCAGTACAGCTATGGAACAAAATCAGGAAGCGCCTGGCACAGATGGAAAGGCATCGGATTTGGTTCAGTCTTTGCTTTGAGTGCAGTCAATTTTCTGTACAGAAACCAGCAGCTTGCAGAAAATAAAAAAGATTATAAATCCGTGCATGCCACATTTCTGATTATGCCCGCAGTCACAGGTGCAGAACTTCTTTATTATGCAAAGGACAGACAGGCTTTCAGTGAATATAAAAATTCGGCACAGAATCTGAATCAGGCAGTGTCAATTATGGGAGCTGTCTGGATTCTGAGTCTGGCGGATTCCTTTTTTATCGGAAAACGTTTTCTCGGATTCGGGGATATGGAAAAGAAGACAGGCTTCAATCTGAATGCAGCCCCTTCTTTTGTCGGAACAGCAAATACATCAGTGAAAATGGAGATGAATTATGAACTCACTTATAAAATTATTTTTTAGTTTCTCTGTGCTTCTGCTCGGAGCATGCCGGTTTACACCTTCTGAGGGAATTCCTTCAAATATGAAAATGCTCTTCAGCTATATAGGTGCAGTCGAGCCTAAGGTGACGTCGGTACTGCCAAAGAACGGAAGCACGGGCAACGTGAGGAATACACAGATTGTGATGGTGATGAATACGGAGATGGATGCTGCTTCGCTTGCAGCGGCATTGAGCATCAAAACGGATACGGACTCTGTTGCAGGCGACATAGCAGTAGACGGAAAGATCATTTCCTATGTTCCAAAAGCATATCTGGGAAGCAATACAAAACATACCATTACGCTCGGCACAGGCGCAAAGAGCCAGAAAAATCAGTCTCCTTCTTCACCTATCACGATGACATTCTCTACCAGTGCTGACGTTGACCTGACACCGCCGTCGGTCGTAAATACTTCACCGACAGATTCAAGCACCGGTTTCCCGATCAATGCAGCCATTCTGGCAACATTTTCGGAAACCGTCAATCCTTCCAGTTTCAGCTCTTCTATGATTACTCTTTCCGGAGGAAGCATAGCAGGAACAGCAGAGCTGAACGACAGCACAATCAGTTTCAAGCCAAGTTCCAATCTTCCTCCGAACACAGTCATATCAGCGAGAATCGCAGCAGGACTCAAGGATATGGCAGGAAACAAAATGACTTCTCAGTATACCTGGATATTTACAACCGGAGCAAAGGAAGCAAAGGTCTGTGTTTTAGGAACGGATAAATACGGGGACTGCATACTGCAGTAATTACATTATAATTATTTTATAACAGGAGAAAATTATGAGAACAGGGAACAGAAAAGGATCGGGATTATGAAAAGGACTTTATCATTTTTTTATAGGGCGCGGGAAAGGATGAGTTCAGGGCTCAGGGATCAGCGCTCGGAGAATGAACCGCAGAATTCAGCAAAGCATTCCGTCTTAGCCGCCCTTTGCGCAGATGCGCAAACCCAGCAGGCCTCCCTTCGGTCGCCGGGTGAGGTTCTGTCCGGTCTGAAACGCGGGATATCCATTGGCATCGGCTTTATGCTCACACTTGGAGTCTCCGCTGTGCTCGCAGTGGCAGTGACAGGAACAATCAATACATATACAAACGGTGCTGTGATGGATGCGAATTCTCTGAATACGAATTTTGCTTCGTTGAAGACTG
>DAORDI010000449.1:0-2865 GCA_035345895.1 Leptospiraceae bacterium | reverse complement strand
AAAATGAACCTTCGGATGATGAAAGAGCTCTCATTATAGAACTTGGTGCATTATCTAACAAAGTCAGACTCGATTTAAAACGCTTTGAACTTGCATCCGATTCAGAAGCACAGAAAAAAGATGTTCAATTAAGATGTGAAGAGGAAAATAATTCTGCCGCATATATGGGCGAAAGGTACAGACCTTTTAATTCTGTATTCAAGTTTCTAGGCTCTAAGTTGACCTCGTGCAATATAGGTATTCTCCCAGTAAGTATAACAGCTATTTACGGAAGGGGCAAAGATGAGTATGTAGATAAAGCCTCTTTTAATCCTTGGGGAATGGTCAGCATTGAAGAAGGGCGATCGAAAAAAAATTATCTGTTCTATTCCAACACCCTGTATATAAGATTTAACCCAATCTATGGATTGAAATTTTTTGTAGGACCTACTGTAGGAATTGGAGTTGGAACAGACTCAAAGTTCAGTTCACAAAACCCTGTACTAATGTATGGACCGACCGTGGGAATCACTTTGGATGATACCAAATTTTTTGCTGTAACCTACGGATTTATCAGTGATCCAAATACACACATCTTACCAGATTACCTTCGGAAAAACATTCAAGCCAGTTACCTAAAAATCAACGATGCCGGAACTGTTGATTCATGGTTGAAGAATAAAGAAATATCCATCCCTCTCAAGAATGTCATTGGTCATTATCAGGGAATAGGATTTACTTTCTCTTATAAATTTTGAATTCCCCAACAAAAGGAAACTAAACCATGAAAAACATCACAACATCTTTGATTCTATTGATTCTTACAGTTTCTTCTGTTCATTCAGAAGGGTTTTACATTGGCGCAAAAGCTTCTCAAATGGATTGGGATTCAGCAATTTTGAAGCAAGCAATTAAGCAGGAAAAATTGACAAACTTAGGATCACTTGCTATTGGTTCACAAAGATATACAAACTTGCAACCCTCTAATGTAGAAATGAGAATGTACGGTTTTACTGCAGGTATAATAGGACGAAGTGCCAGTCTTAACTATGGATTCTCGACTGGAAACAGTAACTTCAATTTGAATGCCAATGATTATTACTCAACAAGTCTAATGTATTTAAGGCAGAAAGAATTTGAAGCCAAACGAACTGATCAAGATCTTTCCTTGTCTATTTTACTATCAGATACAGGTTTTTATATATTTGGAGGATTAAAAGCTCAATCTTACACTTATGACATATCCGATAATCCATCTTTTGCAATAGGTACGAGTAACGGTCAAATTTTTGCAGGATCTCCCAGACTGTCTCTTTCAAAGCCCAACAGCAAAATTAACTTCGTTTCTTACGGTCCGGCGGCAGGCTTAGGATACACAAAAGCACTTACAAATCGATTATCAATCAGTGCCTCAGTTGGGATGATTTATATGTTTTCATATTATCAACAGAATGGATTAGCATTCATTGTAGACGGCGGAACTGGCGGAACAGGGAATACAGTATCTTTAGTTAAAACAAGAGATACTCAACAATCTATAAAAATTGGTGGTTACACATTTTCACTGAATTTTAACTTTCTGTTAGGAAATGGCATTCTTCAACTCGGTCTAATTAAACAGGAAGCTCAATTGACTTCAATGATGAATGATTATCTTATGTATTCCTTCGGTCCAAAGGGACCAAGTGTTGATTGGGGAAGTTTTCTAATCAAACAAATGCTGAATATCAATGAAAAAGATGTTTTTCAAGGAATCACTTTAGGCTACCAGCATAAACTGTCTGATTAAGGAGTATATATGAAAAAAATATGCATCATAATTATTACACTGTTTCTGCTCATTCACTGTGGAGAGTCATTCAGACCGATTCGAAATGTGCCTGAAAAAGCCAAAAAAGTGGTTCTGTTTCTGGACTTCGAAAACAACAGCATCGGTTCCGGAAAGGACAATTGGGATGGACTCAGAAGAGCAATTCCTTCCATGATTCTGACAGATTTCAAAAATTTCGGGACTTACAGACCAGTCACTGAGGATGCCAGACTTTCTGCTTTAAAGGAACTGAAAAGGGTTCAGCAGGGAATTCTCGAAGACAGAGGCATTCAGGCAGGAAAACTCGCGAGTGCTGACTTTATTCTCTCCGGAAATTTTATGGAGATTTCCAGTTCGATTGCCATCACTGCCAAACTGACTGACGTTCAGACAGGCGAAGCTGTTTCTTCCTCCAGTCAGCAGGGGCACGTAGACAGCATTCTGAATCCGCCGGAAAAATCACTCATCAAAAAAACATCCATCACTCTTCTTTCGCAGACACAGTACAATCCTACAACAAATGAAATCCAGATGATTGCAGATGTCATTGAAACAAAGAAAATTCAGGCTGCTGTAAAGAATTACGAGGGAGAAATCATTATGGATGATGTTGCACTCCTGAAGAAATCAGGAAAATCAGCAGAGAGCCAGGAAGTGAAATCTCTAGAAGAAAAAGCCAACTGGAAATTCAAATCAGCAGTCTCGGAAGACCCTTCCTACGAACGTGCAAAACAGAATATGGAAGCCACAGTCAGTCTCCTCCCGCCTGCGTTCTGATCAGAGCATTCTGTTCAGGTTTGCCCTGAGAAGCGACGTTTCGAAACGTCGCCCAAGCGAACCCTTGCAGGCATTTTACTTGGTGGCTGAAAATGACAACCTATTTTAGAACTTGACACTTGACAGTTTTACCTCGCTCACGCTATCCCCTAGCCCCAGCGAACCGCATTGCGGTGAGGCTTGCCTGGTTGCGAGCAACATCAAAATTTTGCGAGCAAGGGTGGCCATTCCTTACGTTATAGAGAAGGGGAATCCGAATAAATGGTTTCTTATTATCAGCAATGCATCCGCCTCAGGCC
>DAORDI010000448.1:0-2909 GCA_035345895.1 Leptospiraceae bacterium | reverse complement strand
GACGGAACTGCGCCAGGAATCCAAGTTCAGCACCTGGGGCTGGATGTGGAAAGCGAATCAGGAACCGGGATGGCTTGCACTCGGAGGACTTTCTGCGAGTTTTTTCCCGAAGGAAGGTGCAGAGATCGGCGTGCGGTACATGCGTCCTTCTGATTCCGGAATGAGAGACACTGTTGTAATGTCTTATGGAGAAAGATACAAATGGAAGCGGATTAACGGAGATTCCTTTGAAATTTTTTCCAGAGTTTATCTTACAGGAAAAAAGAATCATTTCTTTTCCGGGATATTGGGCGCAGGCAGACTCAGTTCCATTCAGTATTCCTATCAGAGAGAATTTCCGGACGGTGTGATCTGGAAAAAATCGGAGATGGAAAATCTGGTCAGGGAAAACTTTCCTTTTTCTCCTCCCGGTCTTCCAGACACTGCTGATATTTTTCTTTCTTCCAGGGTATACACATCTGCAGGAATCGGATATCTGTATGCATTCGGAAGTCTTCGGATCAATGTTGATTTGGAGATAAAAATGCCATTCAAGGAAAGCAGGAAAGTGCTTGTAAATTCTGATCCGAAATATTTTGTGAATGCTCCCGCCTATACACTTCCGGAGGTCTATGCAAGACAGATACTGATCAGCAATATTTCCGACCGGTTGTCCAGCAGAAGAGATGGTCTCTGGTCTCTGAATGTCTCATTCGGGATTGGTTTTTAGGAAATGAAGATAAATATAATTGCACAGATAATATTGTCGTTTACTATTCTGTCCTGTACGAGATACAGTATTTCCGGTTCGGATCTGAAGAAAAGCAGTGCAGCGAATTTCAGAACAGAATCTGAAAATTTTACGGAAAAATATCGTTACAGCAGATCATTTTCAATATCTGCAGAAATCGTCTGGGATGAGACAGGTAAAGACGGAAGAACGGGCACGGCAAAAGAAAAAATACTGATCAGCGGTTCTGACAGCAGTGGGACTTCCTGGTGGGCTGTTCTTTATGCCGTTCTTTTTACTCCGTCCAAGTTTCTTGTACCTTTTTATCTTTATGAGAATAAAGGAATTCATATCAGTTCCGCATCAGGAAAGGAAAAAACAGTCGGCCACAGCATAAAGAGTGAATTTTGTTTCGGCATCCTTGTTTTCAACTGTGCTTTCTTCGAAGGATTTGAATCAGAGATATCGGCAAACCGCAGACTCAAGGAAGAAATCTATCCTGCACTTCTGGAAGACTACCTTGTGCGCACTGGAAAGATTCCTGAAAAGAAATGACATAAAGGCAGACCACAGGTTTTTACTGACAACCTTTCTGAAAAGAAATAAGAGTTCATTTCCTCTTTGTTTGCCGGAACTCTGAATCAGTGCTGATCTCTTCTTTAGATTTCTCTAACGCTCAGGACAAAAGCAAAGAAAACGATCTTTTTATATGGCCCCAGGATGAGTTGTTAAATCTGAACAATGAGCCTGCTTTCAGACAGAACCTTTTTCTTAAAACAGTCTTTCTTATCTTGACAGAAAATCAGGCTTCACCGAATTTCAGGACGTGCAGGATTAAAACCGTGAGGGGCTGCTGAATGCACTGAAGGAGCATAAATGAATTTTTATATAAGCAAGTCTATATTATGTATTTTTATATTATTGCATATAATGAATTCCGGACTGTATGCAGGTGACGGCGACAGCGGGTACGGGGGAAAAAAGACTCTTCTGCGTCTGATAGAAATCGGTGCGATGAATACGAATGCAAGTTCGAGGAGTCCCGAGACAGTGGGTTCACTTCTTTCCAATATGAGGCTTGCGAACAGCCTGACCTCGAACAGTTCGGAATATTTCCGTGAGATCAACAGGTCGAACGAGGCGACTTCTTCGGGCCGATTCAAGTTCAGTCACAAGCTGGGAGATCTTTTTTTTGTCGGGATTGCTTATGCAGATTCAGCCAAGATCAATTATAATCGGACGACCCTAGGAACCCAGAGTACATATATCTATGACAATGTGCAGAGCACGCTTCATCAGAGAAGGATCAATTTCGGAATCGGTCCGATTGACTATCTTTCCGATTTTTCATTCGAACTTTCCCTCGGATATGAGGCAGGAGTGCAGGGGGGCCCGTTTACCAATTACGGAATAAAATTTCCCAGGATTTCCGGAGGGTCTCTTGTGCCAGGAAGCCTGTTTGCTGGCACAGGTAATATGAGATTTGATTATAAGGCGTACTCAATGACTGCGGGAGCGAGCGGTGTCTGGGGCTGGTTCGGAATGTACTATCTGATGGATCTGCAGTATTTTTTCGGAAGTCTGGATCTCAAGACATACGGGTACGACACCAAGGATTTTTCAGGCAAGGCCAAAAGTCCATTTACTCTTTCACCGAATCTTCAGTATGCAACCCTGTACTATCCTCATATGTACGGAATCCTTCTGAATCAGGAGATGGGATTCATTATCCGGTTCATGGAGGAGCTTGGACTGAAGATAGGAGGGTACTGGCAGATAGCGGCGGCACTTCAGAACAAGCCGAAAGGATATTACTTCAGCAACAATGAACTGAATGAAGCCACTTCCTCTCTCCAGCTGACCTCTCCATCTCACAGAAAAAATATCGGTTTTTACGGTATGACGTTTTCGGTGATTACGAGGTTTTAGCTGAACTCTTGAGAAAGTGTAAGGATAGAATCAGAATGCTGTCTGTCGTGAACGATTCCAAGGATTGTCACAGTCTCACTGTCTGTGCTGTATATAATTTTAAATGATTTCATATAGTGACAGAATCTGTAAAATCCGTTATTATTTTCCAGACCCTCCAGATCCAGTTTCGGATATGCCATCGGATGAGATCTGATTCTGTCCAGCTGTATTCTGATCCCGTCTTTGAATTTTTCAGCGTTCAGAGGCGTGTCTTTTTTTATGTAATCGA
>DAORDI010000447.1:0-2913 GCA_035345895.1 Leptospiraceae bacterium | reverse complement strand
TTTTACATTAAAAAAAATTATCGCAAAACATTCCATAATGAAAATCTTCAAGGAGCACGGATACAGTTCCGCCTTCCTGAACTGCTACAGTGATGTGTTTTTCAGCCGGATGGAAGAAAACAGAAGACTGATATCTGCATCTACACTGATTCAGATGGCTGCAGATATCCCGTTTAAGACATTTGAAGATCTCCGTAAAGGAAACGGTCTTTTTATGGACATCACCCATGAGATCCTTCAGGAATTCGGTAAAAAATTTCTTTCACCGGATGATGAACTTTTTCAGAAAAGAGACCCTTTTGAAATGGGCAGGAAATCTGTATTGATGGCGAGAAATCAGGATCTGACTATGTTCGAATACTTTCTGACAGACAAGACAGGTCATTCTCAGAACTGGGAACACGCAGAGCAGGTAATTGCCACAGTGGAAAAATTTATGGATGGGGTTCTTTCTGAACTGAATCCGGAGACAGAGCATCTGATCGTCACCTCAGATCACGGCAACCTCGAAGACCTTTCAGACAAGGTGCATACATCCAATCCAGTCCCTACTTTCCTTTACGGTAAATATACAGACTCAATGAAGGACAAAATCAAGACTCTTGCGGATATTGTTCCTGCAATCTATGGTGAACTTAATATCCCGGAAAAACCTGTGTATGTGAAACAGGAAGGGTGATTAAACCCCGGGGAATCGGGAATAGCCGGCGGGGAATTGATACGATGCCCATCAAATGAACTGCTCCTTTAAAAAGCTCCAGCTCGCCACGAGAGAACTTTCTTCCTTAAAAAACCCATCAATCTCAGAAAAACAAACTCCTCTGCTAAAAAAATTTCACTTTTTTAAACAACTGCAATCGAATACCTATTCTTATTTTTTTGTAAACTCATCCATAAATGAATCCTAAAACCGATGAAAAAATAAGGATAATCACCTATTTTTTCCCAAGAAAACTGCAAAAAATACCCAATGTTGGGTATTTACAGAAAAGACAGCAGAAAAAAGTTCGGTAAAAATAACGATTTTATAGTATAATATACTTTAATTATATTATTATTTAGTAAGTAAAAGTTAAAAATAATGATTGAAATTTTCCAGCATCTGTTTCAATTGGAATGGATGACAGCGAACAGCGAACAGCGAACAGCGAACAGCGAACAGCGAACAAGTTCAGTTCAGATTTAAACCTCCAATCTTTGGAGATCTTCATAAGTTTAAAAATTCAAAGCTTTTATCTGTTATCTTTGCGAAAGCAAAAAGCATATTTTCCCTGATATTCATTCTTTTAATCCTCAGCCAATGTGATGGTATTCTGCCGGATTCTTCATTCTATTCAACGATGGTTAGAGGCAGATCAAAAATTGTAGAACTGGACAATTCCAGAAGATATGTATATCACCGAAAAGATGAAAAAGATAAAATAACCTATTGTCTGGAAAATGTCGGTCCTTCCACGAAAGATGAGTTTTATAAGCTTATGCTCACTCAGCCGAATGGTCAGAAGGCAAACGTTGACTGGGGTACAAATGCATCCAATATTTACAATGTATCTGATATTATGCAATTCGGAAGCACAATGCTTTTCCGTCTCTGTGAAAACTATATCAATGGCTTTTATGATGATTACGGAAAGGATAAAAGCAGATATTACCGTGAGGATTTTAAGGATGTACTGCGCAGAGTAACACTCCTTCTTGCCATTCAATCCAGCAAAGATACGGGCAAAGAAGCGATCGTGACAATTATAAATCTGATTGATCAGAAATACGATCTGGAGAAGGAAAAAAATATCCTCGAAAAAGAACTGAGTTCTCTGAAGGAAAAGCTTAACGAACTGATAAAATCAAACAAGAGTGAAGAAAAGACAGCTACCGAAAAGGAAATAGTTTCCAGGAGCACAGAAATCCAGCAACTGACTGTCAAAATAGCCAAGATGGATGAACTTACAAAGACCATTGAGACAACTGCCGGCTGTAAGGAAAACAATCCTTGCGGGGATAGGAAAGATCCTAAAAAACCGGATGAAACCTCTTCGGATAAACCGGAATCAAAAAACCAGACATATCAAATTGAATCCGTATTCTTTATGAAAGGAAAAAGTGATATACTGGCATTTTCGCAGACATCCATAGAAAATATCCTTCCTGTTTTCAATTCAAATTCATACAAATTGGCAATTCTCTCCTATGCCGATCGAGACGGTGAACTTCGAGATAACCGAGATCTTTCCTGTAAAAGATCCGAATCAGTATTGAATAAATTAAAATCCATTACAAATGGAACATCTAAGGACAGCTTTGAAAAAAGAGTCACCGCATATGGATGCGGAGAGTCGCATCATGTAAAGATTTACAATGAAACTGCTCTGACAGGAGCGGAACGGCAAAAGCTCGAGAAAAGTCTCTCAAGAAGAACAGACTTTCTGTTCTACGATAAAGACATTCCGGAAAGACTGAAAGGATGCGAATGCAGGAAATAAATTGAAAGTGACTGTCAATTCAAGACAGAACAGGTATTTTTACAAGCGAAAACGAAAAACAACTCACAGGAGATTATAATGAAAAAACTATTGATTCCGTTTATTGCCCTTTTGGCAATTCTGTCCAATGCCGGATGCACCGAGAAAAAGAAAGACAAAACAGCACAGAATGCAATACTTCTTTTGGCTCTGTCATCCAGCTCAGCTTCAGATTTGAGGGCCTCACTTGGCGCCAGAACTCCTCTTTCAAGCGGCACTGGATCCGGGACATGTGAAATGCTGGCAAACTCCGCTACAGTATCATCCAGTTGCATATATTACTACAGTGAATACCAGTGTTACATTTTAAAAACAGTCAATGGGGGTTATCACACCATCAATTTTTACTCACGGAGCACAACAACCACAGCAGAACAGCAAGACAAGACAACCT
>DAORDI010000446.1:0-2945 GCA_035345895.1 Leptospiraceae bacterium | reverse complement strand
TTATCAACCTGAAAAAAATAGGAATCGAGGCCAGTTATGAAGACTACACAGGAAGCAATAATTCCAGGGTATTTGCGGGAGTTTACATACCGATCGGATCATTTTTCAGACTTTCGGGTTTTTATTCCAAAAAAGGTTTTGATAAAAGCAAGGAAGCATTTAAACCGGATGACAAGGCAATGGGGGCAGGAGAACTTGCATTGAACCTGGGTCCTGTGACCCTCAAAATTCAGGACAGAAGAACCTGGATCTGGGATTCTACAGCAAATAAGTACCAGTCAAGAGACGAGCACCTGTTTCTGTTTTCAGGGGGAAAGAGTTTCTGAAACTGAAAGTGTTATGTATTTTTTTATATGGACGTTTAACGGATTTTTCAATGGCGATGCTCTCAAGCATCCCGGCCTGCGAATCTCCCGGTAGTGTCCAAAATATCAGCGGATGCAATGCTGCAATGCCGAACATCTGCTCAAAAACTGCAAAGGAACCGATATACATTTGAAAAATACTGTCTCACTGAAAAATCTGAAGCTGGAAGCAAAAGAAAGCTTTCACGAAATGTACGGTCATTCGGGATCGAAAATCAGAAAGGAATACGATCATATCCTTTCTCATCTGAAAAGTGAAAATCCCGAATCATTACGATCGCTCAGAAAAAGAATAGACTTCGTACTGAAAGAACAGGGGATCACTTTCGGAGAAAGCAGAAAAAATGAAGTGATTCAGAGAGAATGGTATCTGGATCTGATTCCTCACGTCATCAGCGAAGATGAGTTTGTCTTTATGGAAAGTGCCTTGAAACAGAGGCTTTCTGCATACAACTCCTTTCTGAACGATATTTATTCGGAAAGAAACATTCTGAAAGAAGGGATCATTCCTAAGGAAATTATCTTATCAGATCCGAATTATATCCGTGACTGCACCGGAATAAAACTTCCGAAAAACATCTATATCCATATGGCCGCATTTGACGTTGTACGCTCTGATGACGGAAAATTTCTTGTGCTCGACGACAATATGACGATCCCAAGCGGTATCAGTTATGCAATGACCAACAGACAGGTGCTCCGTCAGCAGTTCCCCAGAATTTTTCAGGATGCTCCTGTCCGTCAGATCTGGGATACAGCATCTGCAATGTACAGCATACTGAAGGAATGCACCCCTGTGTACGACAATCCTCTTGTTGTTCTGCTGTCTCCTGGAATATTCAATGAAGCATATTCTGAACATGAACTTCTCGCATCCAATATGGGGATTCCTCTTGTTCTTCCCAAGGATCTGATTGTAAAAGACAACCATGTGTACATGAAGACTGTGCACGGACTTGCCAGAGTGGATGTCATTTACAGAAGGATTCAGGACTATTATCTTGATCCTGTCTGCTTCTATCAGGACAGTGTACTCGGTGTTCCGGGACTTTTTTCCTGCGTAAGAAACGGGAATGTGACTGTGGCAAATGCCATCGGAAGCGGAATCGCCAGTTCGAAAGCACTTCTTCCTTTCGTAGACGAGATTATCCGTTTTTATACAAAAAAAGAACCTCTGATGCATACTGTCCCTTCCTTTCTTCTCTCCAATCCGAAGGACAGAGAATATATTTTCAATCATATTCATCAGTTTGTAATTAAGCCTATTCATGGAACCGGAGGAAGCGGAATACTGATCGGATGCGAATCTACTGTCTCTCAGGTGGAAGCTTTCCGGAAAAAAACTGATGCAGATCCTCTCGGATACATTGCTCAGAAACTCATTCCTCTGTCCAAAAGCAGAATATTCGACCAGAAAGGTTTTGCAGAACGGTTTGTGGAAACCAGATTTTACGGATTCCAGGGAAGTTCCTTTTATCTCAGCAGCTGTGCATTGACCAGGGTTTCTCCGGAAGACAATACAATGATGGTCTGCAATTCCATGGGAGGCGGGAGCAAGGACACCTGGGTCCTCGGAAAATCCATATCCTATTCCAAAAATGAAAAGAATTTTTCCTATGCCTCAGGAAAGAGACTTCTTCTTTCCAGGGTGGCAGAAAATCTTTTCTGGCTCGGAAGATATGTGAACAGAGGATTCACGACTGCAAACGTTCTTCTGATTGCATACACTTCAGAAATAGACATTCTTCTGGGTCAGGGCGATCCTTCTTTCAACAGTCTCATCAAGACTCTTTCCAAGATCACAAGAACACCGGTGAAAAGTTTTCTGAAAAAAGGAAGAGGCTGGCAGATGGAATTTTTCCGCGGAGCGATCACCGATGCGAAGAACCCATCCTCCATGATATCGAGCATCAACTATGCAATGAACAATGCCAGAGAGATTCAGAGTTATCTTTCCAATGACATGTGGGTATCATTAAAAAAACTTACGGAATATCTCTCCATGCTTCCTGTCAGAGAAGGAGGTTCGATCAATGTGGAAGATCTGTCTCAGTGGCTTGTGGGAGTAATCCATTATGCACAGTCATTCTACGGATCGGCACTCGATACATTTTCGAGACAGGACATACTTCAGTTCATTCAGCTTGGGCGTTATGTAGAACACTGCTCAAACATCATCACTGTTCTGAAAAACACAATTCAGTTTCTGGTCAGGATCATCGGCGAAAAGACTCAGTTCCCGAACATTCAGCCTTTCATCATTGTGCTTCTGAAAATACTGAATTCCTACGAAGCATATTTATGGTATCATCAGTCCATTTTTGATCCTTATCTGGCATACAATATGATTACTACAGACAGAGACTTCAACAATTCACTTGTTTCAACTCTGGACAAGATGAAACAGATTCTGACTTCCATGAGAAACGAGGAAAATGTGCCTGAGGATGAAACATCGCCCGAGTACATCTGCGATATTCTCATCAGCAGGGCATTTTCATTCAACCTGAGAGAAAATCTGGGAAAGACTTCCCCGGAATACAAAGTGAGAAAATTTGAACATTTTTTATATACAAAAAA
>DAORDI010000445.1:0-2952 GCA_035345895.1 Leptospiraceae bacterium | reverse complement strand
ACAATATCTCGTATAAGTGCTTCCGCAGTTCCTAAAATTATTCTCAATTCTACGGAATTGATGCTGGGACAAATGTTTACTTGCGCCAGCCGTTTTTCTACTTATTGCTGGGGCAATGCTTACACTGTCGGATATCCAAGACCATATTATTTAACCATTAATCATCTGCCATTACTTGCACCGGACGAAAAAGTACAGATGGAAACTATGAGATTTCATGTAGACAAGTGTTTTGACCCATCCGTATTTGGTGCTAGTTCTTCAGCCGCTTGTATCTCATCCTTGGGTCAGTACAGTTCAAATTCAATGAATAATTTTACTTCATATTCAATGTCTCTTTCTAGGGTAAAGGTTAACTCAAATGCAGGATTTGCTTGTAATTCTAGTTTTCAATGTTGGGGAAGAGTGCCAGTATCAGAATCTGCTGGATATTTTTTCAGTACATCTGATCATCTGAACCAAGGGGCCGATTTCTATCCGTATTTCTGGTATTTCAGAAACGACAGCTCTCTCGTAAGTTATTATTTGGATTTTTTTATATCTGGATATAATTTAAATTCCGTCAGTATGTCCAATTCGTATTCTTGTGGTCTTTCACAGGGTTATTCTGTAACAAATTTCGGAAAGTTGAAAGTGCGGTGCTGGGAACAGATGACAAATGAGACTGTATGGGATCTGGAGGAATAAAATGAAGATATATTTTATTCTAATGATCTGTATTTTATCCCATTGCCAAAAGGCAGTATTCAACAGCATCAGTGATGGTGCAGGCGGTCTGATTCTGGGTACATCTGTAAGCAGACTGACAGGGAGAACAGAACTGACTGTTTCCGGCAAGCCGGATTCTTTGGATGAAGGAAAAACTGCAGTCATCGGAATCAAATTTACAAAGAGAATCTCCAGCAAAACTGTAGTAACCGTTCAAAGCAGAAGTTCTGCTCTCACTGTAAACAATGGCTCCAAAGCAGAGTTTGCGGTGTCTCCCGAAGAATCACTCTTGGATAAGAATGTAAAACTTCAGGCGATTGAAGACGGAAACCGAGAGTCAGAGACTGTCAGTATTCTGATCAGTGCTTCTGGGTATCCGGATCTGGAAGTCTCATTGAAAATTAATGATCTGTATGCCAGAAAAGTCAGTCTCACTTTGCCTGATACAACTGCGGAGGGGATCTCAGCAAATCTTTTTGTTTCCCTGGGAATCAAGCCGGAATCCAATGTTTCAGTCACCTTGACGGCATCTGATCCTTCAGTTTCCTTTCCCTCAGGTTCCAGTCTTACCTTTACAAAAGAAAACTATGACACAATACAGTCTGTTCAATTTACTATCAATGATATTTTCAATGACAGTCGCTCCTATTCCATTACTGCAGTTTCCGATCTGGAAAACAATACAAAGTCTACTCTTGTGGAGGACAATGATTTTGCAGAAATTGATATTTCCGGTTCTGTTCTGCAGGGCACAGGTTCAGGAAGTCATCCTTCCGTTCTGATGGATGATGTGAACGGAAAACTTCTGACGGCCACATACAATCAGTCGAATGCAGGAAAACCATCCGTTTACAGATGCAGTATGGACGGTTCAGGATGTATTCATTACGATGTATCCTCCGGAATGGGACTGGACTCAGGCAGAAGACCGAATCTCAACTGGGACAAAAATGCAGACAAACTTGTACTTTTTTCTATGCAAAAAAATGTATTCAAATGTGATACTGATGTGACAAACTGTTCCAGCCTGGGAGGAATAGCATCGAATCTTTATGCTGATTTCCCGTATTTAATCTATCCTTCTGCAAGTTCCAGCAACGTCATTGTAAAAGATATCCGTTCTGTGTTTTACTGTGACGGTAATTTTTCTATATGTTCAGTTGATTCAGCCAACCCTTCAAATTTTGCCAGCTATGCATATGGAAGCAGAAGAGGAATCATTGACAGCCTGAATTCTAAGATTATAACATCTCATACTAATGTCTCTACTTACGCTCCGAGAATAGTCCGATGGGATTTGAACAGTGTCACTAATCCTGTGCCGATTGATCTGTCCAGTGTTACAAATTCTGCAATCACTACAGATTTGGTCATTGATGCACTCAATTCAAAACTGCTCGTTGTCAGTTCCAATTTTTCCATACCGGGCGGGAAGGCCTGGCTTTTTCGCTGCAATTTAGATGGAACCGGATGTGAAGAAAAGGATGTTTCCGGAGGAATCCTCTCTCAGTTTTTCTGGCCAAAAATTCTTCTGGATACAAAATATCAGAAACTTCTGATTTTCTTTTATGATATCTCACAGTTTAGGTTTTATGTATCCCGCTGTGATCTGACTGGAGACAACTGCAAGACAACTCAATTGTTTAAAACGAAGGCACTCTATGAAAACATCAATGAACCGAATTTTGATGCAGTGATTGATTCAGTCAATGACAGAGCACTGCTTCTTTTTGCAGAACGCGACAATCGCAAACTCACTATGATCCGGTTCGGTCTCGGAGGATTCTGAGTCCTGGTATTGATTTCGTTCTTTTAGGAGAAATTTTTTTGGAAAATAAAATACAGTTGACAGTTTTGATTGTAGATAAGCCTATAATAAGTACAAGGATTTTAAATATAACCTATTTGAAACCTCTGAAGTCATATAAAACAAGATCAGCTGTCTGCAGTCACTGACGCTGAAAAAGGGGAAGGGTTGAGTCGTATGATGAAAAGACTGTGTTTTTATCTTTTGATTCCTGTGATTTTTCTGTCCCAAGTCTCCTGCGGAGTTCTGTTTATCCATCCCAAGAATATGACAAAAGACAGGCTGAATGCGCTTTTTTCAGGATGGCTGATTGCAGGTTTTAGAAATTCATCAAATCAGATCAGTCTGGACAAGTCATTGACTTTCCTTAGAGAAGGGGAGGAAGTGAATCTGAGTGTCAGCCTGACCGGATATTCCGGAGACGGGATCATTTATTT
>DAORDI010000444.1:0-2958 GCA_035345895.1 Leptospiraceae bacterium | reverse complement strand
ACACCTCTCATCATCGAAGGCCAGGGGAATTCGAAACATAAATTTCCCGATACCTCTCCCTTTTCCGTGATCGGTTTGCCTTCATTGTCCACTAGAACCGGCCTGACTCCGAAAAATGGAAGCGTCGCCGATCCGGGTTTTGTAGGAACTCCTCCAGGAACCGGGGATATCATAATCGAGCCGGTCTCTGTCTGCCAGAATGTATCCACGATAGGGCAGTTTTTCTTCCCTATATTGACATTGTACCATTCCCAGGCTTCCGGGTTGATAGGTTCTCCTACGGTTCCCAGAAGGCGGAGTGATTTCAGTGATTTTCCTTTCAGCGGTTCCAATCCTTCCCGTGCAAGTGCCCTTATCGCAGTCGGTGCTGTATAAAAAACATTCACTTTGTATTTGTCGATCACATCCCAGAACCTGCCTGCATCAGGATATGTAGGAACTCCTTCAAACATCAGAGAGGTCGCCCCATTGGAAAGAGGGCCATAGAGGATATAGCTGTGACCAGTGATCCAGCCCAGGTCGGCAGTGCACCAGTAGGTGTCGGAATCCTTATGATCAAAAATATAATGGAAGGAGAGGTTTGCACCTAAGAGATAGCCTGCGGTTGTATGAAGCACTCCTTTGGGTTTGCCTGTAGAACCTGATGTATAAAGAATGAAGAGGGGATCTTCTGAGTTTGCTTTATAGGGCTCACATTCATCTGAGATTGTCTCGTCCATCTGCAGATCGTTCCACCAGTGATCCCTTCCTTCTTTCCAGTGAAAATTGCCGGACTGATGAGTTCTTTTGACTACGATGATATTTTTCACTTTTGTCTCTGCGTGTTCTGTCGCCTCGTCTACATTCTTTTTGAGATCAATGATTTTGCCTCCGCGAAATCCGCCGTCGCTTGTGATGATGAGTGAGGGCTTGCAGTCGTCAATCCTCCCGGTCAGTGCTTCAGGGGAAAATCCTCCGAAAACTATGGAATGAGTGGCTCCGATCCTAGTGCATGCCAGAGCAGAAATTGCCAGTTCAGGAATCATCGGAAGATAGATGAGCACCCTGTCTCCGTTTTTGACTCCCATCTTTTTCATAATATTGGCAAATCTGCACACTTCTCTGTGGAGCTGCTGGTATGTGTATGTCTTTGATTCGTTGGGATTGTCACCTTCCCAGATAATTGCGGCTTTGTTTTTGACCGAAGTGTTCAGATGCCTGTCGAGACAGTTGTATGAGACATTGAGTTTGCCTCCTTCAAACCATTTGACCTTTCCTTCGGAAAATTTATGACTGAGCACTTTTGTGAACGGCTTAAACCAGGTGATTCTTTCCATAGCCTGCTTTTTCCAGAAGCTTTCCGGATTTTTAACTGATTCCGCATACATCTTCTTGTATGCTTTTTCATTCAGATTTGTATTTTTTACAAATTCAGCCTTTGGTTCGTAGACCTTGGATTTTGCCATTCGGTTCTCCTGCGTCCAATTGAGTTCAGGAACCATTATTCTGCTCTTTAATTTTCGTCCAGATTATTTCTTTACTCTCTGCTATTCTTCTCCCCATACAATTGTACATTCTGCATAAAGGAAAGGACGAACGATCTGTCCGGAGATTCTGTTCCAGGCAGCGGATCGAAAAATCTGTAATATATTTGGGAAATTGGGAAAACTGATTTTGCAGATCATAATGAAAAAATAAATCTCACTGAGTCTGATTTTCCTGATTGGAATGCCTGCAGCAGCAATCAAGCTGTTCCTTGTAGGAACTCCCTCAGATCTATTTGAGAAGAATTGCATCTAAGATATAAAATTTTCCGAAAGGTGCAAAAATAGATTTTTTTTGTCCCGACCTCTCCATTTTTAAACAGGTACAGTCAGAGGAAATCTGATGACTGCAGAACATATGAATTTTGAACCTTTGAATGAAGGCTACAGAACTGAAATTGAATTCAAACGAGGAGGGGTCTCCACCGTACTTGTTCCGGCTTCCCTGCTGAAAAGTTTTAAAATAAAGTGCAGAAAGCATAAAGGTAAAGCGGAATACTTTTCATTCTTGATGAAGCGGTTTGGAATTGTACTGAAGTGTCACACGATGAATCCGGAAGGACTGAAGACTCTGTTTCAAAAGAAAAATCAAAAATTAAAAAAGGTGAATTTTCGGCCTTTGGATGAGGATTGGGCCGAACTCGGTACCTTTTCCGTTGCTTCAGGAAGGAGCAGATGCCTTCTTTTTGTGATTCTGCTTTCTTTTGATTCTGGAAATCTAACTTCGGTCCTAAAAAACGCGGGTATCGTGATCCATTCACCCCTGCCTCCAGGAAAATCGTGGGAACTCCTCAGCACTTTCGGAGCAAATAGGGCTGCGGGACACTGTATTAGAGCATTTGGGCGAAAAATCTCAGAGAGGGAAGTGCATGAAGTTCTGGAAAAGAACATAAACACGTAGAAAGTTCTAAAAATTACCTTTATGCATTCCGAAATTTCTCCATTTGCAAAAACAGGAAATCTTGTGCTTATCTTTTTTTGCCATTCCTTAAAAAGGAAATATGGGAAAACGGAATAAAACAGTCCCGTCGGACATAGAAATCAGTGCGGCCATCGGTGAATATCTGAAAAAAGCAAGAAAGGAGAGAGGATACAGTATAAAGAAAATTTCAGAAATATTAATGCAAAAATATTCAGATGACGTTTCTGCGAATATGCTTGGAAAAACGGAAAGAGGCGAGGCGAAAATAAGTGTCCGGCTTTTCCTGGAACTCTGCGACCTGTTTATGCTGAATTTCTACAATTTCCATTTCATATTTCCGCATTTCCAGCCGATTGTACAGTTTGATGAAAAGCTGAAGAAAATCAGTCTGGACAAGGACTGCAGGGAGCTGATCGACTTTCTGGGAGAATCGCAGGAAAATATGGAACTTGCAGGTACATTGAAACTGATCGGATCGGAAGGTCTGAAGCCTGTCTATGAAAAAGGAAGAGC
>DAORDI010000443.1:0-2963 GCA_035345895.1 Leptospiraceae bacterium | reverse complement strand
CAGAGAACTCTTCTTTTGTACAATTCTTTTTTTCGCTGAGTAGTTACGATTTTTCAATCTTTATATGGAAACATAGGAAATCAGAATGCCAGAAACAAATTTTCCAGAACCTCCTGCAGACCGTTGGGCAGACTGGACTGGAGCCTTAAGTCCCGGTGATGAGGTCTATATAATAACGAGAGATATTTATCTGGATCTTTTTGAAAAAATATTCAGAAGGGCCAGAAAATACGGAAAGAATCACGACGACAGTGAGGACATTGCAAATGAGGTATTGGAACTTCTCTACAAAAAACTGCAGGAGATCTGTGAAAGCAGAACAGTCATTATAAAGTCCCTGGCTTCTCTTTGCTGGGCATGGATTCATATTTACTTCAACAGCATTATTGCGAGGAAACGGAAGGACATTCCCTTTCTTATGGAAAATGAATCATATCTGACTGATATTATCGAAGATTTGAGCGAATGCATAAGACAGCTGGATGAACAGAGCGGCAGAATCATCACTAAGTATTTTTTTGAGTCTAAGACTCTGGATGAGATAGCAAAGGAAGAAGGAATCTCTCTGAACAAAACATATCGGATCAAGGAGTCAGCCGAAAGAGCCTTGTATCATTGTATGAAAAGAAAGGGATATCCGTAGGAGGTGAGTTCGATGAAAGAAATCGGCATTCTTGAGTATATAAAGATGAAATTGATTCCTGATAAATTTAAGAAGGACGATCCTGAAAAATTTCTGCAGATTCAGTCTGATTTCTCCGTTTCAACGGAGGAGAAGCAGGATCATAAATATGAAGAAACAGAAGAAGAAAAAAGGATAATCGAAGAAAAGGCAAAGAGAAACTGGGAAAAGTTTCAGAAAAAGAATCAGAATCGGAAAGATTCCAAGCCTGCAGTTTCGCTTTTGAGGGAAAGCCTTCTACTGAAGGCTGCCGTAATCTTCCTTTCAGTCGGTGTATCACTTTTTATCTATAAAGTATACATTTTCAGAGAGGAAAAAAGTGCCCTGTCATTTGACGGATCATCTCTGACAATGTACGATTTCGCTCTTCCTGCACTGATTTTAGCAGCAGGACTGTTTATGCTTTATCTTCATTATGCTTCGAAGAACCGCTCTTAGTTTTCTGTTCTCTTCATGTATTTCCGTCGGGATAAATAATGATAATATATATACAAAAGAGAATCTGGCTCTTTATTTCGATGAAGCGAATCATTCTGAGCAGTCTGCTTTTTCGGAGTCAGGCGGGTGGTCTGCTGTTCTGAAATCTGCCGAGTCGGAACTTCGTTCCTGGTTTCCTGGGAGCGGAAACATCAGTATTCGAGCAGTAAAGGAAAAATGCAGATTCGGAGACAGTGGATGCAGTTTTATAGCAAAAAGCTTTCCTTCGGGAAAAATAGAAGTCTTTTCTGGCATCCTTGATGTTCTGGACAGAAAAATTGCATCTCAGAAAAATTATCCTGTAAATAAAAATATATATAGAAAAAAAATCATTCTTCCTGTTCTTCTTCACGAATTCTGCCATCTGAGAGAAGGACATCATTCAGCCGTGAAGAAATTTTCCGGCAGCCCCGGCGGAAGAGCTGAACTGTTTCGGAATATGGAAACGGAAGCAGATGTCTGTGCATTTGATCTGATGAATGCAAAGGGATATGACTCGTCATATTTTTATGTCTTTCTGAAAACACTGAAAGAACTTTATCAGGAAAGGAACAGATCAGCCGGTGACAGGAAGGATTTTTTCGATTATTCCCATCTTCATCCATCCCCCAACCAAAGACTGTTTCGAATAGCTTCTAAAATGAATGTGAAGGAGTCCGAGGTTTTTGAAAGACTCTCAGAGCTTGAAAGAATTTTTTCTGAGATAAGAAGGGCAAGGGTTTTAGAGGATATTCCTGATCTAATAAAGAATTATAATATATTAAATACTTATATTCAAAAAAATCCATATTCTCCCAGAGAAGCAGTTGCTGAACTGAAAACAGGAAGAACTCTGGCTGCTCATAAAATATGGAATCTACATCATTCGGCCAAAGAGCTCGGATTTCACGGTATCATTGAAATGCCCCTTTTCAGCGATGCTCGAGAGTTTTCTGAACTGAAAGGAGACGAAGAATCCCCTGTCAAACTTCGGGAAATCAAGAAAATGTATGAGGAAATTCTTGTGCTTCAGAATGTGCAGGAGTACGACAACTATCCTGAACTTCTTTCCTCTTTCGGTCTCCTGCTTTCCTATTCGAATGATAAAACTGACAGAAACGAGGCTGTTTCTTTATGTGAAAGGGCATGGGAGAAAAAGAAAAATATTACAACTGGGACAAATCTTACTGTGGCTGCGATTCGTAACGGGTTTTCTATGGAATATGTTCATAAGTATTCGGATTTTGAAAAAATTTATAATGATTCCAATATTAAAGATTATTTTACAACAGTTTATCCTCTTAATGAGCAGCATTTTTTTCTGAATGGCGAAAAAAAGATCTTTATTCTGAATAAGATTCTGCTGACTGTAGAATCGGAGGGCGGAGATTTGAAATCTGCAGAGGCTTTGATTGCTGAAAATTTTTCAGAGGATCATCCTTGGATTCGTTATGTCAGAAGCAGAATAAACTTTAAAAGAAAAAATCTCCTCTAGAGGAAATGCTTCATCGAATTATCTTAATATTTATTGTCTTAAATACATATATAAAGTCTGAAGACAGGGCAGTTTTGATAGGAATCAATGACTATTCTGAAAGCGGCCGCTTTTCAAATCTCAGATATGCAGAAGAGGATGCATCTGTTCTGGAAAACATCCTTGGAAATTCATTCCGTATATACAGGCCTGAAAAAGGAAGAGAAGTTACACGGAAGAATACTCTTGAGCTTCTTCAGAATTCAGTTTCCGACCTGAAGCCTGAAGATCAGGTTTTTTTCTTTTTTTCCGGACACGGAGCGGATCAGAGCCTGGCACTTCAGAATGGAG
>DAORDI010000442.1:0-2990 GCA_035345895.1 Leptospiraceae bacterium | reverse complement strand
AATAAATAGCTTTTATTTTCAATTTAAGAAAATTGTCATTTAAGAATGCTGCACCATGTAATAGTTGTAGATCTAAAACAATCGGGTGTTTCATTTCTTCTAAGAATTTAGCAACTCTTTTAAACATAGAATTTCCTGTTGCTTGAGTTGGAAGAGCGATATACATCCCTCGATGTTTCAAATTGTTTTGCAATTTTAAATGTGCATAAAGAGATGCTTCCGTTTTTCCTTCACCCATAGGAGCTTCAATAAGGATTAAGATTGGTTTATGTGCATTATCTACTATTTCCTTAATTTTTATCTGAAGTGGTCTTGGTTTAAATGGTTCCGGTTTTGATAAATAAGAAAAGATATTTTCTAATGAATCTGGCTTAGAGAGCAGCGAAGATTTTTTGTGCCAACCTAATGAGTCTAACGCTTTAATTGCTTTTTCTTTTGCTTCTTTTAAGTATTCATTCAGAGAGAAATATTTTTCAGGTTCTTTTGCGTATTGAAAATATTCAGTGTTTGAGCCGATCCAGTCAGCAAATGCGGTTAATCCAGCCAGTCGCATGAAACCAGCCGAACTCAAAGACTCAATATTCTGAATATTTTCTTTTTTTAAGTTCCAATTCGAAAGTAAAGAATCAATTAATTTATTTCTAATAGAAGACCAAGTTTCATTTCCTTTTTCATCTGGTTTAATATTTCTCAATACAGTTGGACTAGTTCTGTGACCATGATGAATCCCCACTGCTTCAGAAATGAATTTTGCCATTTCAAATTCATAACCAAAAGTTTTTAGATAGTCAGTTAAAAGACTAACAGATAACTCACCATGCGAAATTGGAGATTTCTCTTTCCACTTTTCTAATGTTCTATTCGAAATTGTTAAACCAATCTTATTTAAATCTTTAAATATATCAGGTATTTTGTATTGAAATGCTGGTGTTGCTTTCCCTATATCATGTAAAGCAACAAAGAACAAAATCCACCCTTTGGCTTCCTCCCAAGGGAGTCCATAATCCTCGGCATACAGCATTTTTGTGGATTCAGGTTCACGGTTTAGAACTTCCTCCGCCACCGCCGCCACATCCAGCATATGATATGCCAACGGATGCCAAACAATCTTTCCATCATCATACCGATCCGCTTTTCCCCAGAGTTTCAGATAATCAAGCTCCCCCATTTCCCTAATCCTACCAGTCCGGAAGTTCTGAAAGATTGTTGATCGGAGTCTTGTCTGGATCAGTTCTCAGATACTTTCCCCTGACAGGATCTTTTACTGAATGGATCAGAACCTTGTTCCTTCCAATTTCTACATAGTACGGTGAATTCGGATTGCCGGCTTTTTCAATTTCTAAAATTGCATCTTCTTTGGTCACAAGCCATGCCTCAGATTTATTGCAGAGCACCAGAATATCTCCATCCTTTCCTTTTCTTGTCTGAGTGACTTTTTTTCTCATAAAAATGCTGTTCTCCTAAAATCTTCTTCAATCCTAGCACAGGTTCCATTTTCAGAAAGGTCACTCAGTGTCCCTTCTGTGAATTTTCAGATGATTTTCCAGATTTTTTCTATATTCCTCTCTCCATTCAGCCGGTGCAATCAGTTCGGTATAATTCATATACTGGGATACAATATGATATATATCCCTTGGATTTGCAGCCTGCACGGACAGGGTAAAACTTCCGTCAGGGTTTTCTGAAATGCTCTGATTTCTGTGAAAATAGTCTTTATGAATGAATGATGCAGATTCTTTGGAAAAATGAATTTCTGCATTTTTTTTGATGTCAGATCTGAAATTGGAAATCATATCTTCATAATAAGTCTCTGCCTCCCCGGAATGAATCGGCTCAAATTCCGATTCCAGCACCTGAATCCTTCCTATCCCTGAAAAAAAATAATGCTTCATTTTTTTGGCTGAAGGATCAAATGCAAGAAGATGAAGTTTCTTGTCTCTCTGAACAAGTTTGTAAGGATGCACCTTCTTTGCTGCAGACTTTGTTTCAGAGTACTTTGTATATTCAAACCGGATGATTTTCTTTTCCTTTACCGCAAGAGACAGCAGAAAAAGATTCTTCAGAGACTCTGCACGAAGCTGAAATACAATAGGTTCCAGAACAAAATCCATAGAATCCGGAAGATTATAGATAAGATATAATGACAGGAGGGGAAGCATCCAGAAAAAGTTTTTTCTGAATTCAGGCTTTACCCTGTAGCCTTTCCTCTTGTTGGACTCGACTGTCTGCAGACGGAGAACAGAACTTACAGTATCCAGACATCTTCTGATTTTCTTTTCGTTCAGATCAGAATCAGGTCTGATATCAGAATACTTCCTGATAATCTGGTCTGCAGACAGATAATTTTCAGAGGCAAGCAGTATCCCGAAGATTTCAATTGCATCCTTCTGATGCTGAATATTATTCGATATTTTCTTCTTTTTTATCATGATTCCTTTTTTTGGAGAGAGGTTTTGCAAGCAGACTGATCCCTTCAAAATCAATGATTTCTCTGTCAGGGTCACCGTTCGACAGAAGTCTGTACCCCTGTTCATTATTTGTGCTGTAAAGCATGATTGCATTCAGTTTCCATTCTCTGCAGATTCTTTCCCAAAGTCTGTCCCTGACTCTCGCCCCGACCGCTGCCACAAAGACACCTGATTTTACTTCAATAGCTAACCGCGACATCTCTCCCTTCTGCGAAGGGGTAGATTTCTCCAGCATAATCACTACCATAGAAAAGCTCCTTTATATCAGGAATGATTCTTTTCATAATCTTCATCTCCCTGAATCTGTCTCTGCACTTGCAGCGCACAGTCCTTTCAATCTGAAAAGAAGTATCCTTCACTGTTTCAAATGCAATCGGTATTGTAAGTTCTGCTTTATATAAGTCTGCTATATCATATACGAATGAAAGCTGCTTTCCTGTATGCACAAACCCGATGGCAGGCGAAAAACCGCAGGCAAGTATTGCGGCATGAACGACTCCGTACAGACAGGAGTTTGCAGAA
>DAORDI010000441.1:0-3018 GCA_035345895.1 Leptospiraceae bacterium | reverse complement strand
GGAAGAGTAAACCTGAGGAAATCCACTTCCGTATGCGGCAGAATAAATGAAGAAGGCTATCATTTTGATGATGATATAAAATTTGAGTTTTCAGCGAACCGAGAAGTCGGAACGACTCAGCTGGAAATCTGGATATCTGAATGCAAAAATTCGTCCGACACTTCCTGTCATACTCCTTTTATGAAAAAGGAAAAGGACATTCTGCCGGACTGGAAAGGTTTAAGTTCATCACATCCTGTTGAATTAAAAAAGCTGATGAGCGATAATGGTAGAGTAAAAATACCGACTAAATACGAATGGTATCATTTTGCTGTCATCATCAAAGACAGAGTAGTTGCGGAGAAAACATTTCAGATCAGAAATTCGTGCGAGTGAGGATGGTTGACCCGGGGAAGGTAATGAAGCTGCGGCTGAAAGGCCGAGCAGCTTTGATATGAACTGCAGCAGAATCTATGAAAAAATCTGAGCACTTCTGTCGTGCAGTATTGCGGAATTGAATTTGTCTTTGTTTAAATGCATAATTTGGCTTGCACGGAAACTGTGTTCCCGGAATTAATTTCTGATATGAAAATACTGAAAATCATTCATGGATACCCTCCTGTATACAATGCAGGTTCTGAAGTTTATTCTCAGTCTATGTGCAGTGAACTTTCCAAGTCACATCAGGTTGAAGTTGTGACAAGAGAAGAGAATCCCTATCTGCCCGATTTTTCAGTTCGGAAGATCGGCATCCATGAAAATCTTCACCTGAACTTTATTAATAAACGGTTTGATAAAGATCAGTACAATAATAAAAATATAGATTATAGATTTTCTAAGATTATCGAAAGATTTCAGCCGGACATCGCTCATATTGGACATTTGAATCATCTCTCGCTGGGCATTATTCCTGTCTTGAAAAAAAATTCCATTCCGATTGTATTCACTCTCCATGATTTCTGGCTGATGTGTCCTCGAGGCCAATTTTTGCAGAGGAACTACGGGAATAAGGAGTTCTTTCAGCTCTGCAGCAGTCAGGAAAACAGAAAATGTGCAGAGAACTGCTACAATATGTATTTTTCCGATTCAGAATATTGTGAAGAGGATGCTGCATACTGGGAGAAATGGATTGAAAAAAGGATGGATGAAACAAGAAGAGTCAGCAGCCTTACTGATCTGTTCATTGCTCCTTCCCGTTATCTGAGGGAAAGATTTATCCGTGAATTCGATATTCCTGAACATAAGATAATATATCTTGATTACGGATTTCCGAATGAGTATCTCAAGCCAGCAGCTTATATGCAGACTGAGAAATTTACTTTTGGATATATCGGAACTCATATCCCCTCCAAAGGAGTCAATCTTTTAATAGAAGCATTTATAAAACTGTATGCAGAATTCAGAAAAGACTGCAGACTGATCATCTTTGGAAGACATCAGGGACAGAATACGGATTATCTCAGAAGAGTATCATCAGGATACCCGATAGAATTCAGAAATGAGTATATGAATGAAGAGATTGCAGAGAAGGTGTTTTCTGAAACAGACTGCATAGTTGTGCCGTCTGTCTGGGGCGAGAATTCACCTCTTGTGATTCACGAAGCACAGGCCTGTCGAATTCCGGTCATCACTGCAGATTATGGGGGAATGAAGGAATATGTAAATGAAGGAGTGAATGGACTTTTGTTTCAGCACAGAGATTCCGATGATTTGTGTAAAAAAATGAAGGAGGCTGCAGCGAATCCGATAAAAATGAAGGAGCTTGGTCAAAGAGGTTATCTGTATTCAGAAAATGGAGATGTGCCTGACATAGGAGAGCATTGCAGGCAGCTCGTCAAAATCTATGCATCTCTAATTCAGAAAAAAACTTGACCTGGCTGAATTCTGTTTTCTAATTGTGCTTATGTCGGGCTTTGTCTTCCAATATTGAAATTAATGATAAGCAGATCAACTGGAAATATATATAATTATGCTGTATAGAATCACTTTGGATACAAATCCTGAAGACTGCAATCTGCATTGCATTATGTGTGAAGAACACAGTGAATATTCCAGCTTTATTCAAAGACTTGGAAGAAAGAGAAGAATGCCGGAAGAATGGCTTGAGAGAATATTCTCTGAAGCTAAGGCTCTTGGTGTTCAGGAAATCATTCCTTCCACAATGGGTGAACCTCTTTTATACAGGCATATACAAAAAATATTTCAGCTCTGCAGGGA
Source organism: Leptospiraceae bacterium (assembly GCA_035345895.1). Lineage (GTDB taxonomy): Bacteria > Spirochaetota > Leptospiria > Leptospirales > Leptospiraceae > DAORDI01. The sequence continues at coordinate 822 of DAORDI010000441.1, read as the reverse complement.
ATTCGGAATCCGTCTTAACCTGACAACCAATGGAACCTTTCCTGAAATCAGAGGGATGAATTTGAAAAAATGGGCTGATGAGATTATTCCTGTCTGTTCAGATGTCAAAATATCCTGGAACGGTGCACATAGCCGGACCGCAGAGTCGGTAATGAAAGGACTGAAGCATTCTAAGGCGGTTCAGAATCTTACGGAATTTATTGCAGTCAGAGACAGTCATTATATTATATCCGGGCATCGATGCAGAATCACCCTGCAGACCACTTTCCTTAAATCTAATATGAACGAACTGGAGGAAATGATTCGTTTCGCAGCCTCAGTCGGAGCAGACCGAGTGAAGGGACATCATCTTTGGGCTCATTTTCCTGAAATAGAAAATCTTTCATTTCGTGCAGATAATGAGTCCGTGAAAAGATGGAATGAAATTGTGGAAAAATGTCTGCATCTCTGTGAAGATCTTTATAAAAAAGAGGGGAAAAGAGTTGTTCTTGAAAACATTGTCCCTTTAAGACAGGATGGAAAATATGAAGTTCCTTATGAATATGAATGTCCGTTTCTGGGAAGAGAACTTTGGATTTCTGCGGAAGGGAAGATTTCGCCATGCTGTGCTCCGGATGAGAAAAGGGATACATTAGGATATTTTGGAAATATAAAAATAAACTCACTTGAAAATGCTGTCAATTCTGCAGAATACCAGAATTTGCTGAATAATTATAAGAGCAAACATCTTTGCACAATATGCACAATGAGAAAACCTGTATGAAACCGACATTCGCAATATACGGAATTAAGGACAGAGGGGACTATGAAAAGACGGGTTAT
>DAORDI010000440.1:0-3020 GCA_035345895.1 Leptospiraceae bacterium | reverse complement strand
GGCGATGACGGTGATGAGATTTTTATGATCCGTCGCGGAGTCGTGCAGGTTTTCCTTCCGTTGAAGACAGGCAAACACCTTCATCTGGCTACATTCGGACAGGGAGACTATTTCGGAGAGATGGCATTTCTTGACAAACACAGCAGATCTGCTGATGCAGTTGCTAAGACAGACTGTGATCTCTATGTTCTCTCCCGGAAAGAATTTAATGAACAGGTGCAGAGAGATGCAGTTCTAGGCGTAAGGATATTTGCAAGAATTGCCAATGTAATCTCTCTCCGTCTCAGACAGGCAGACATAGAACTCACTGCCCTTGAAGACGGATGAGATGGAAAAAACATATGGCGAAATTTATCACTCCTAAGAAAAATCGAATTTATCTGGAAACCTTTACAAGTCTGTATCCGAAATTTGCAGGAGGTACAGACTCACCTGAATTTAAATTAATATTTCATTATTTGATTCAGAACATTGATAAAATGATCTGGGCTATAGAAGATTTGAACAAACCGCCTCTGGAAGGAATAGGAAAACGCCTTGTAGAGTTGAATCCTGGTCTGTTTGAAAATCCTGACATTCGGAGAATGACAGGTGCTCTTATTGCAGCAATCTTGAACAATCATGGGTATGTCCCCGAATCCTCCGGCAGCCGGGTTTCATGGAGTCCCTTTGTTACTTCCTCAAAATACAGAAAGAAATAAATCAGATCAGTCCTGCATAAAACCCCCTGTTTTTCTGTTTTTATTTTGCTGAGCAGCCCGAAATAAGCAGAGATTCAGAAAAAAGAAAAATTTACTTGACATTCAATATGACAAATTGATATATTGCTATATGAGTTATTGATTGACGAAGGAGAACTGAATGGAATATATGAACAGATTTCAGCTGATGCTTAAGCTGAAGGAATTCCTGGAGATTCACGGGAAAACAAAAATTACGGATGTAAATACGGGTGTTCTGAAAATGTATATTCTTCATTCGAAAAATCAGAACAAAACCCCCAAAGAAAAACTGATCAATTATAAACTGCTCCGAGTGGACGAAAGACTTTTGAATGGGGGTACCGAAGAAATCAGTGAAAGGGATTCCATCATCGTTGAATTTCTGATCGAAGAGCTGATGAAGTATGTTGCCAGAAGCAGGAAGAAGTGAGAGTTTTCCGGGTTATGGTTTCTTTAGCTTTGATTCATTTTATAAATCAAGTGTTAGAAGAGATTAAAAAAGCAAGTATGGTATGTTACAGCTAATTATAGATTAAGGAGATTTAAGGGATATGGATATCGAATTATATTATGGGAAATCAGGAAAAAACGATTACAATACAATAATTGATATGTTTCCTAAAAATAGTATCAATAGCGTTCGCACTTCCAGCTTGCCACTATTAGCATTTTGGAAGGAGACAAATAGTCGACTGAAAGAATTATTAAATTCTTTACAGATTGAAAACAAAGAAAAATTCTCATTATGCTTTGAGTATCCAACTTCCAGTGGCGGAAATGGAAAAGCTTCAATGACAGATTTAATGATCTTTTCGAATTCTAAAAAATTAGCAATTGAAGCGAAGTTCACTGAAATAGGAGAACAATATGAACTCATAAGGAATTGGATTGTGAAAGGAAATAAGGAAAATCGAAAAGAAGTTTTAACTAAATGGATCGACATAGTCAAACCATTTTCCCAGACAGAGTTAAATATTGAAAGAATGGAAAGTATTCCGTATCAATTTCTTCATCGTACTGCCTCAGCATGTGACAAATTCACTTATGCTTTTGTTATTTATCAAATATTTTTTGACTCCGAAACAGAAAAATTCTTACAACGCTTTAAAGAAAAATTGAAGCAAGCAAAAGAAATAATCAATCCCAATCAAAAATTAAAATTTTATGTATGGCCGATTGAAGTTAAGCAAATTATCGAAGAAAGTGAAAAAGAAAATGCATTCGAAAAAATGAAAACAGAAAACATATATGAGTTTATAAAAGTGAATAATCCGGAGCAAATTTGATTCAAAAAAAGTATTTTCTAGAATAAATTTAAGAGGGCTGAAAATGGTAAACAGTGGTATAAGAAAATCAATTGTTCTGCTGGTTCTAATGTTCTGCAAATCGTATGGCAATAAATTGAAGGGAACTTGTAAATGTGATGGAGGGACTGTTGAAGGACTTGAATTCTTAACTGGAGATCAGGTGATTCTATCTTTAAGGTTGCTGGAACGAACTGAAAGGTGAAACATATTTTGGCATCATGGAGCTCGGCAGCTGCAGGAAGACATCAAACTGATGCGAAATATTCAGTCAAAGGAAAACGGAAATGGATACTAAAAAAAGAGACCTGATAAATTTCATCCTAGTATTGATAGGACTTGCGGCTATAATAGCGAGCCTACTGGAAAAGGAATTGAATGCAGCGAATATTCTCGATGCAGTCAGGAATATAGCCACAATGCTTGTGACGATTGCGGTATATCTTATATCCCTTTATAATATTGAACAGAACATCAGCAGAGAAGATCCATTTTTGATATCTGGGACTGATGCAATGGAGAAAATAAAGAAAAAGTATTCTCATATCCTGATTGGTCCCTGTTATTCCCGTGAAAACTATGATCCTAAAAAAGGGAAAGGACAGAAATACCTGTTTATAAAAGAAAAGAATAAAAAGCTGAAAGCTCAGATAATGTCTTTGCAGCTTCTGCAAATGAAACTGATAAATTTGCAAATTTCCACTACAATGATGAATGTCCTGGGAATCGTTGAAGATCGTGCAGCCCTGCTTTCACAAGTTCAGGAAACAGTGATGAATAAAATTTCAAAGAAGTATCAGATCCCTGCTGAAAGCATTGAAATTGGAGAAGCCAAGAATGACAAAAACCGCTGTCTGGAAATTGACTGTAATGATTTTGAAATAGATCATAAGAAATTTGGCAATCTTGTCTTTGATGTATTGGACATTGCAATTGCTTCTCTCATTGAAAAGAGTGAGAATGCAAAAATTAAAGCATAGGCCTTTTTTCATAT
>DAORDI010000439.1:0-3022 GCA_035345895.1 Leptospiraceae bacterium | reverse complement strand
GAAAAGATCGGAGCGGATCATCGGTTTTGACAGTTCCGAAAAGATGATAGAGTCCTCCAGGGAATTTTTCAAAGGGCAGAAGAAAATCAGCTTTGAAGTGGGTAGTGCAGACAGGATACCTCTGAAGGCGGAAACGGCAGACACCGTTATTGCTTCAATGGTGCTCCACCATGTTTCAAACCCGGCTCTTGCACTCCAGGAAGCGGCAAGAGTTCTGAAGAAAAAGGGGATACTCTGTATAGTTGATTTAATGAAACATGACAGGGAATTCATGAGAGACAGATTTGCTGATCTCTGGCTCGGATTTGAACCGGAACTTCTGAAGGACTGGCTTATTCATGCAGGTTTTGCAGTCGAGAAAATGGAAGTCTCTGATACGGATACGGATTTTAAAATAATTACAATAAAAGCAGGAAAAGGAGGACATCATGTCCCAAGGAACAAAAACTCAAGATTATAAGGTGAAGGACATCACTCTTGCCAGATGGGGAAGAGAGGAAATCATTCTCGCAGAAAAGGAAATGCCGGGACTGATGGCGCTCCGCAGAGAATACAAGGGAAAAAAACCTCTTGCAGGTGCAAGAATTGCAGGATCTCTGCACATGACAATTCAGACAGCTGTTCTGATCGAAACTCTTGTAGAGCTCGGAGCAGAGGTAAGATGGGCATCATGCAATATTTTTTCTACACAGGATCATGCAGCGGCAGCAATTGCTGAAACAGGAACACCTGTATTTGCATGGAAGGGAGAGACAGAAGAGGAATACTGGTGGTGCACTGAGCAGACTATTAAATTTCCTGACGGAAAAGGACCGAATATGATCCTTGACGACGGAGGAGATCTTACTTATTACATTCACACAAAATTCCCTGAACTTCTGAAAGAAATCAGAGGAGTTTCTGAAGAAACAACAACAGGAGTCAATCAGCTGAACAAAATGCTGAAAGCAGGACAGCTCAAGATCCCTGCAATCAATGTAAACGACTCTGTTACTAAATCCAAGTTTGACAATCTTTACGGATGCCGTGAGTCTCTTACTGACGGAATCAAACGTGCAACTGACGTTATGCTTGCCGGCAAGATGGCCATTGTTGCAGGATACGGCGACGTAGGAAAAGGATCTGCAGCATCTCTGCGTGCTTTCGGATGCCGTGTGATCGTGACTGAAATTGATCCGATCTGCGCACTTCAGGCTTCGATGGAAGGATATCAGGTTCTTCTGATGGAAGACGTGATCGACAAGGCTGATCTGGTAGTGACTACAACAGGAAACAATGACATTGTCACTCTGGAACATATGCAGAGCATGAAAGACGGCACGATCCTCTGCAATATCGGGCATTTCGACACTGAAATCCAGATGGCCCGTCTGAATGCATTTCCTGGAATCAAAATCGTGAACATCAAGCCTCAGGTGGACAAGTATGTTTTCCCTGACGGAAAATCGCTCATCATTCTTGCAGAAGGAAGACTTGTGAATCTGGGATGTGCTACAGGTCACCCGTCATTTGTAATGTCCAACTCTTTTACAAATCAGGTTCTGGCACAGATTGAGCTTTATACAAAAAAATATGAAGTCGGAGTATACAGACTTCCTAAGATTCTGGATGAGAAGGTTGCTGCTCTTCACCTCGAACAGCTGGGTGTAAGACTGACAAAACTTACAAAGGAACAGGCGGAATACCTCGGTGTGTCTCCTGAAGGACCTTTCAAGCCTGAGCATTACAGATACTGAAAAAACTGCAGATGCAGAGGACTTGGGTTCTCTGCATCACTCAGACTTCGGAGAAAATCATTATGGCATATGTCGTCACTGAAAACTGCAGAGACTGTAAGTATACATACTGTGCAGCAGTCTGTCCGGCGGAAGCATTCAGGGAAGGACCGGATATGCTTCTCATCGATGCAGAATCCTGCATCAACTGCAATGCCTGCGTTTCGGAATGTCCTGTCGATGCAATTTATCCCGACTATGACGTTCCTTCGGAAATGAAGCACTGGACAAAATTCAACAGGGAAAATGCGCCTCTTTATCCGATGATTTCCGTGCAGAAAAAACCTCTGAAAGGCGAAAGATGCATAAAATCCTGAGAAGTGCCGTAAATTATATAAGTGTATATAATGCAATTCAATATTAAGCAGATTTAAAATAAAGAAAACTTAGAATTTCAGCCGTCTGCAAGGCGGGAAGAGGAAGGAAATATGAAGACAGAATACCCTGCAAATTCCAAAAAAATGATCTCTCTTATGGAAGAGAGGATACTTGTTCTCGACGGTGCAATGGGAACAATGATCCAGACATACGGTCTGGGCGAGAATGATTTCAGGAATGCTTCCCTTGCAGGCCATTCCAAGGCACTGAAGGGAAACAATGATCTTCTGAACATCACAAGACCTGACATTATAGAAGAGCTTCATTATAAATTCCTCGAGGCCGGTGCGGACATCATAGAAACGAACACCTTCAGTTCCACTGTGATCGCGCAGGCAGACTATTCTCTCGAGCACCTTGTGGATGATCTGAACAGGGAAGGAGTCAGATGCGCCAAGAAAGCCGTTCAGAAACTGCGTGAGAAATTCCCGGAAAGAGACTGTTTCATTGCAGGAGCCATCGGGCCTACGAACAGAACTGCATCAATGTCGCCCGATGTGAACAACCCGGGATTCCGTGCAGTGAGCTTTGATGAACTTGTGAATGCTTATTATCAGCAGGTCAAAATTCTCTGCGAGGAGGGAGTGGATCTGCTTCTGCCGGAAACAGTTTTTGATACACTCAATGTAAAGGCATGCATATTCGCAATAGAGAAGTATTTCCAGGATTCAGGAACAAGGCTTCCTGTCTCCATTTCTGTCACAATCACTGATGCTTCCGGAAGAACACTTTCCGGTCAGACTGCAGAAGCTTTTTACAATTCCATCAGGCACGTGCACCCCCTCTCAGTCGGGATCAACTGTGCGCTCGGCGCAAAAGATATGCGTCCTTATATTCAGGAGCTTTCGAGAGTGTCCGAGTTTAAAATC
>DAORDI010000438.1:0-3077 GCA_035345895.1 Leptospiraceae bacterium | reverse complement strand
ATTTACCCAGACCTGCGATAACAGTGGCGTTGTTGTCTGTGTGGAGCAGTGAAGCTGTAAATTGTTCAGTTCTGATTATTTTAGGAAAGACAGGGACAGCAGCTACCGTAAATTATTGACTGATTCTTTAAGATAAGAGGGTAAACTATAGGTATGTTTACATTCTGAAATTGAGTATTAAATTTCGGCATTATGGATGATCCTTCTCAGGATGAGCGTAAATTGCGTGTTTCCGCGAATTCGACTGCTTTGTTCAAAAAATAGAGGCTGGAAAAACTTAAAACGATCGGCGACAGTTATATTTGCTCCCCGGGTACCCCTGAACCTATGAATGATCATACAAAGCAGGCGTGCCGTGCAGTGCTTGAATTTCTTAAAACTGTGAAGCAAAAAAAGCTAAGGCAGAAAAAATTGGCAAGTCATATTGGATATTCGTATTGGTCTTCATACTGGGCCGCTGATGGCCGGAATCATCGGCGAACACGATATCTGGGGTGATACGGTGAACATTGCGCTGCGAATGGAATCTGCAGATGAAATAGGATGCATCAAGCTGTCGGCAGCTATGGCTTCCAGTGCAGCAGACAGTTTTCATATTCGCTCATGCGGTATACAAAATGTCAGGGGGTTCGGTGATACAGAAATGTTCGAGTTGATCAGTTGATTTTTATGCTTGAAAAAATATTCTCCAGCCTTGGATGCATACCATTAATCGACTTGCCGGACTTTTGTCCTGGTGAGACCCGAAGAATGAAGGTATTTTAAAGCCCTTGACTTTCGTCTGCAATTGCAGAATTTGAACTTTCATTGAGGTGTTATGAAAAATTTGGGAATGAAGCAGATTGTTTCTGTACTTCTTGTTATTTTTGCGGGAGCAGGAACAAGATTTCTATGCACGGAATTTTTGGACAGAGGAAAGGGACTCTCAGATGCTCTCAGAACCACTGCAGAAGAAACGAATAAGGGTCTTCCAGCAATGATTGACGATGAGACTAGAATAGACAGTCTTTCTGCAGGTGAGAATTTTCTTCAGTACAATTACAGTATGGTGAAACACACTGGGAAAGATCTGGACATAGAAAGAATAAAATCAGACCTGAGACCGAAGATCCTGGAACAGATCAGAAAGAACAAGGCGATGCAGATTTTCCGTGAAAACGGTGTGCGTCTGATTTATGCATACAAGGACAGGAACGGAACTCCTCTTTTTTCGCTTGAGTTCACGAAGGATGATTACGGAAAATGATTACTGCAAGGAGATATAATCTGTGATTTATAGAAGTCTGCTTATAATATTCTTATTTACCTTACTTCGGTGCAGCGGAGCGGTTTCAGGACTGACTCATCATCCCAAAACAGGAAAAAACGGCCCAATACCGATCCTGTGGAAACTTGAAAAATGGAACGGAAAACCTGTGCAGTACGGAAGACTTTCCATTTCTCTCAATGAGGACAGGGCCTCCGTCTACGGAGTCTGCAACAGCGGAAGCGGGAAACTGGAGCTGGATAAATCAGTCCTTCGCATTTCCGAACTGTCGAGAACATCAATGGCCTGTACTGACAGGGCAGGTCTTCAAACAGAATCAATTTACTGGGATGCACTTTCGGAGGTTTCCGAATATGAATGGAAGGAAAATACACTTGTGCTGAAGGGAAAAAACACAGTGCTTGAATTCAGGAAAAAGGAACTGGAACCGGACACAGCTTTTGAGTCTCTCTGGCATCTGGAATCCATGTCGTATGGAAGAACAGTATCTACAGTTCCTGCTGGAATGAATGCATTTATTCAGATTCAGAAAAACAGTTTTTCCGGCTTTGGGGGCTGTGCCAAATTTTCAGGTACTGTGCAGAGGGGAGAGAAGAATTCAGTCAGTTTTAAAATTACTTACCAGGATCAGACAGTCTGCACTTCCAAATATATCACAGGTGAAGAAAATGAATTCTTTGAAAATCTTCAGAAGATCACAGAGTTTGACATAGAGGGAAACAGGATGATTCTTTCTGAAAACGGCAGGGAAATGTATTATTTCATTTCAAGACAGAAATGAGAGAGTTTCAGTGAGAAATATAAACAGTCTTACAGTAAAATTACTGAGTATTTTTTTTATACCGGCACTTCTGTATTCTGAAAAGGGGACGTTTTCGAAAAATGACATTACAGTCGGTCTGATTTTACTTCCTCTTGAGAATACGTATAAGACGAAGGAATATATCCTCAATAGGGGAATTGAAGCGGGATTTTTTGTAAATGACAGAATCCAGATTGCCGGGCGGTTCTTATCTCCTGATACGGCTGTCTCTTCATATGCATCCGGGTACAGCCTTGAACCTTATACTGTAAAGGGAAAATTAGGCGAGATGGTTCAGACAGTCATCAAGTATTATCCTGAAGCCGCAGTCAAGATACTCGGGATGATTACAGTGCAGCCTTCCATTGGATTGTCCATCGGATATCTGAATTCAATGGAATATGTGTATCGAAGAGACCTGCCCGACGGAACAGTGATAAAGAACACTGGAATCTGGGGAAACTCTAATTTATTTCCTATGGAAATTTATTTTCCATTGGCGGACAGTTTTACTGTATTTATTCCAAAGAGAAATTTTATCGGCTATAATGCCAGCATCACTTTTTTGGCGGATAACTTTTTTTTCGGGATCGAACTTTCCGGGAATTCACATCAGAAAAAGAAGGCGGAAGTTCTTTACAATTCAGATTATCTTCATTATTCAAAAGCGGCACCATTGTCTCCTCAGGAAATTTATATGAAACAGATTTGGCTGCGAGATCGGTTTGAGTCAGACAAGACTTCTTCTAAAGGATCTATGAGTATGCTGTTTATATCCGCAGGAATCAGATTCTGAATCTATCCTGATTTCACTTAGGTGAAAATTGCATAAACTTCTGAGTTGAACCTGTGTTTATCTGCAAACTGTAGGGCTGTGTAAATGCTGAATTTCACCAAGAAAGGCACGAAGAATATATTAAAATAATTTCTGATACATTGGAGTTAATTTAATGAATTTATTAATTATGTTATATGTTAATCTGCGGGAAATATGCTTTTGCACAGTCC
>DAORDI010000437.1:0-3085 GCA_035345895.1 Leptospiraceae bacterium | reverse complement strand
AATGAAAAAAAAGGGTAAAAAAAAGCAGAAACAGAGATAAATGCAGACAGAAAAAAGTAGGAGCTGAGCTTCATAAAGTCTGCGCTGAGCAGATTAAAGGACAGAAACCTTCTGGATTTCCACCGCGCATTCTCCTTTCTGATTTCTGCCGAGACGGTATTCCACAAGATCTCCGATCATCAGCTCATTGAAATCGCAGTTTACTACATCTGCATAGTAAAAAAACAGGTTCTGCCCGGGAACATCCGTTTCGATGAATCCGTAACCGTCCTTGATGAATTTAATTCTGTTTCTTCTTGCCTCTGCTGAAGGCTTCATTTCATTATAATTTATCTCAGGCTGTATATTATCCTTTCCGTTAAAGCTGATATTCTGCTGACTCTGACTGATTTCCTTAGGTCTGAATTCTGATCCGGAAATAAAAATATTCTGTATGGTAGGATCGTTTCTTTTAGTTTTATCTTCGATTACATTATGCATTAATATCGGATATGTTGCCTCATCGAGCAGAAGCACTGATGTAGTTGTCTTCATTACAGTATTATTTGAATCGGTATATTCCAGATCCCAGGCAAGAATCATCACCTTTATTCCAAGAGTATTCAGTTTGCGGATCAAGGGAACATAATCACTGTCGGAAGCAATGAGAACGACAACTTGGAATTTTTTGTAGATGGACAGTTCAAAGGCTTCGAGCGCGAGCCATACATCTATCCCTTTCTCGCTGGTAATATTGTTCCTGGAAAGCAGAGGAAGAAAATGAGTCACTACTCCCTCTTTCATCAGCACATCCTCAAAAACTCTTTCAGCAAGAAGTTTATCCTTGTTCTGAGCTTCATATGCACTGAAACGCCCCCGAAAATAATGAGAGTCCACAATCTGACAGTAACGGATGTCGACCCCCTCAAACTGGGAAACCTGGCTTCTGATAAATTCATGCAGTCCGGAAATACTGACTCTGGATTTTTTCGAATGATGGTAATTGTAATAATTGCTTACATGAGAAAAGAACCCTCCATCGTAAAAAACTCCAATTTTAATTAAACCTGTTCTGCTCTCATTCATGATTTTGGCTTTTCTCCCAACGGTCCAAGTTTTTTCAGCAGAAGTTCATTGACTAACTTAGGGTCTGCCTTCCCTTTTGTTTCTTTCATTACAGCTCCTACCAGAGAACCCAGAACCCTGTCCCTGCCCTTTTTCCAGCCGTCGACTGCATCAGGGTTTTCCATGATCACTTTATCTGCTATTTTATCAAGTTCTTTATCATCCCTTACAACGGTGAGACCTTTTTCCTTGACGATCTGAGACGGGGTTTTCTTTTCAGCAAGCATCGTTTCAAATACAGTTTTTGCTATTTTCCCTGAAATCTCTCCCTTGTTGATGAGAAGAATAAGCTCTCCTATCCGCTCAGGTTCTATGCTGAATTCAGTGATGCTGATGTTTTCCCTGTTTACGATTCCCAGAATTTCGTCTTTGACCCAGTTGGATGTCTTCTTGGCATCTCCTGAAACCGAAAGCGCCTTTTCAAAATAATCTGCAGTTTCTCTTTCGGCAGACAGAACTTCTGCATCGTATTTAGGAAGTCCAAGTTCAGATTCAAACCTGTCTCTTTTTGCCTGAGGAAGTTCAGGAAGTCCCTTTCTCAGATTTTCAATAAATTCTTTCTCGAGGCGCACAGGAGGAAGATCCGGATCAGGAAAGTATCTGTAGTCATGAGCCATTTCCTTTGTACGCATCTGAACTGTCTTCAGAAGACTGGCATCCCAGAGTTTTGTCTGCTGGACAAATGTCTGTCCCCTGGAATACTGATCGATCTGCCATTCAGTTTCATATTCAATTGCAGCCTTGACCGCCTTGAAGGAGTTCAGATTCTTGATTTCCACCCTGGTTCTGAATCCTTTTTCACCCCTCAGTCTGACCGATACGTTTGCATCGCATCTGAGAGAGCCTTCTTCCATATTGCAGTCGGATACATCGATATAGCGGAGGATATTTTTTAAAGTATTCAGATACAGATATGCCTCTTCACTCGATCTCATTTCCGGTTCGGATACAATTTCAATCAGCGGTGTGCCTGCCCGGTTCAGATCGACATACGAAGCCTGAATGGAGGGGTCGGCAGAATGAATCAGTTTCCCCGCATCTTCCTCCAGATGAATCCTGGTGAGATTGATGACTGTAGGGGAATCCTTTCCCTTTTCCTGAAAACTGATCTTCCCGCCCACACAGATAGGCTTGTCAAACTGAGAAATCTGATATCCTTTAGGGAGGTCAGGGTAAAAATAATTTTTTCTGTCAAATTTTGTAAAAAGAGTGATTTCTGAACCGAGTGCGAGCCCCGCCTGAACTGCTTTTTCAAGTGCGGCTTCATTCAGGACAGGCAGTGTCCCCGGAAGCGCATAACATACGGTCGAAACCTGAGTATTCGGAGACGCACCGAATTTGGTCGGACTTTTCGAAAAAATTTTTGTTTCAGTATTCAGCTGAGCATGTACTTCTAAACCGATAATTACTTCATATTCCATCATATTTCTCTGAACATTTTTTCAGAGCAATGCATTTATACAAGTAATTTAATGATCGGATGTCATCAGTCGAAAGCAGTTTTCAATGCCTGAGAGTCCCCCAGTTTTCGGAAAAAATCGGAATCTTCTCAGTGGATTTCAATCTCGAAGGAATAACCCTCATAATTGCGGACGTTCATTACCCCGGATTCGAAAAGAAGGTACTGACCTTTGATCCCTACAAGGATATCGGACTGTGTGACTCCCGGTTCAAACTTCTTATGAACCTTTTTTTTAGGAAATTCCTGTACAGGATACTTTATCTCTGTTTCATCTGATGAAAGAGGTGTCAGTTTCTTATCCAATTTTACTTTTTCTGCCAATTTTTGGAATTCATTCCTTAAATCGAGTTTTTCGGGATTGCCAGAAATCATTTTCTGCCAGGAAGTTTTGTCAGATATGAATTTTGCGTACTCGGATTCGATGAGACCCGCCTCAAGCCTGGACTCTGTCTCATAAATCGGGACGGCCTGAACTGCTCCCTGATCAACCCATCTTTTTGAAACCGGATTTTCCTTTGT
>DAORDI010000436.1:0-3126 GCA_035345895.1 Leptospiraceae bacterium | reverse complement strand
CCGCCGTGATCGGTTTTATGATCAATCGGGAAAGTGAAAAGGTAATGAGTCCAATCAGGATGAATACAAAAAAGGCAATGATGAAGAGATTATTCCTCAGCTTGACCACTTCCGAAAATGCTTCGTCTTCATCAATCTTGCTGATGATTCCCCACTTGACATCCTCTATTTTCAGTGGTTTGTAACTTGCGATTACCCTTACTTTTCGGTAATCATCATAAACCGCTTCACCTGTAATTCCTTTTGCAATATCCAGCCCCGCTTTAGTTTTATTTTCCTGCAGACCGATATTAGTTTTTAAGGTTTTAATTTTCTGAACAGTTTCCGGAGGCAGATCAGAATTATCCAGTGTCTTATAGTATTCTTCGGGTGTCTCTATGAGAAATCGGGATAAAGATTTCATTTTCAAATCCTGTCCGATCAGGAATGTTTCTCCTGATTTTCCCATTCCTGCTTCTTTCCAGCTGTTGTGAAAGTTCATTATCTCCATAATTTTATCCAGGGGAAGCTGGAAAATGAGGACTCCGATCATCTGCTCCTTATCAAAAATCGGTGTTCCGATAAATGCACCTGCCGCGCCGTAAGAAGGAATATAAGGTTCGAAATCTATGAGCTTCACATATCCCTTCTGATTTGCATTTTTTACTTCTTTGAAAACTTTTCCGATATTTGAACTGCTGTAAGGACCGTCGAGCAGGGACGTGCTGAAATCCAGTTCCTTGAAGACGGTATACAGAATATTGCCTGTTTCCACATCGACAAGGAACATATCGTAAAAACCGAATTTCTGCTGGTAGTTCATAAAAGTCTGGTGGTATTTAGCATGAACAGCATTGTATGAATAATTTTCCTTTGCTGCATTCAGAAGATTTTTTTTGCCGACTTCGTTTGAGTTTGAACTGATGTAAAGATCCTGCAGAATATATTCCGTATTTGTGCGGGGCAGAAGGGAAGGGAGATTCGCATCAGCAGAACCGGCTTTCAGCCGGGTCATCAGTTCCTTTTCATAATACTTTCGGACTCTCTCCTTTGCTGAAGCCAGTCTGCCTTCTGAAACCGATTCTCTCTCTATTGAATTATAACCTGTTTTAAACTCACGCATTGCATCGATTACGGATCTGTTTTCTGAATATGTCTGCGTCTGGCTGCGAATGATGCTGAAATAGTCTTCTATCTGTGAGGCTTTTGCTTCACGCACAAGGGTAACTCTTCTGAATGTTTCTTCCTGCATGGCTGCACGGGAAATCATATAGCTTGTTATCCCTACAATGAGCAGGGATACAGAGCCTATAAAGTAAAACGCAGAGGCTATTTTAAAATTCAGCTTCCATTTTTTATAATGGATTAAATCGGTATAATTCATACTATGCTCCCGGCAGAATATCTGTGTCATTTAAATTCAGCTTTATATTTTTCAGCTTGTGTCTGTAGAATTCTTCGAGCAGACAGGAAATATCCAGCAGCAGTATGCTTGCATTGTCTTTGTATGCTGTGCCTAGAATTCCCTTTCCTGTGATTCGGTCTGACTGTATGTTTTCCAATTCATTCGTAACCCCTTCAATTTTTGTAGCAGCAACTCCAATCAGGCTGTTCTGGAAATTGAACAGAATAATGCTCAGAGATTCGCAGGATTTTATATCAAAGTCTGAACGCAGCATATCATTCAGCCATAGTATAGGAACTGATTCTTTATTATGAATAAAAGTATCCAGACCCAGAAAATGGATAATCTCCTTTGCAGAAATTTTGATTATGTAAGGATTGGAAGCAATAGACACAGTGACTTTGACGGCTCCGACAGAAAATAAAAGATAAATTTCTTCTGCTTTGCTGATTTCTTTCAAGGCAGAGGACTCGATCAGATTCTGTGAGTTCTGCAGTCCGGAAAGTCTTGCAAGTCCTGAAACATCCAGAATAAGCGCAATGTCTCCGTCTCCCAGTACAGTGACGCCCGAAAAAAACGGGAGTTCTTCAAAATACTCCCCAAGCGGCTTCACTACAATTTCCTCTGTATCCAGAATTTCATCTACATTGATCCCGAAATAGTATTTTTCCGACTTGAGGGCTATGATAAATTTTTCAACGGATTGCTTTAATTCATCATTTTCAATATGAAACACGTTTTTCAGATTTACAAGCGGCAGCATCTGGTTCCTTAAATAGTAAAGACTTTTATTTTCAATTTTAGTTATATTTATCGGATTAATTTTTATCAGCTCGCATAAATACTGCTGCGGAATTGCGAATTTACGGTTTCCGGATTTGAAAACCAGGCAATTGATGATCGACAAGGTCTGCGGAATGGAAAGTATGAAACTTGTGCCTGAGTTTTCTTCAAACTCAATGGAAACTGTCCCGCCGATCCTTTTAACATTGGATCTGACTACATCTAGGCCTACGCCTCTGCCCGAAAGTTCCGTTACGGAACCGGCCGTACTGAATCCAGGCATAAATAAGTATTCTATAATTTCTTCTTTAGGTATGCGATGAACAAGTTCAGGGGGGGCAAGGTTTTTCTGGATAATTTTTTCTCTGATTTTTACAATATCCAGTCCCCGCCCGTCATCTCCGATAATTAGTTCCACATTTCCGCCTCTCAGCCTTGCGGATACTCTTAAGTTACCAACACTGTTTTTTCCTTTTTTTTGTCTTTCTTCGGAATTTTCGATTCCATGATCAATTGCATTCCGGATTAAATGAGTCACCGGATCACTGACTTCATCAATCAGGGATTTATCCAGCTCTACGTCGCCGCCTTCAATATGAACATCAATCTGTTTACCCGTGGCCTTCGAAATATCCCTTACAAGTCGCGGGATTTTCTGAAAAAAGACATTCATACTCTGAAGTCTTGTTTTTAAAATTCCGGATTCCAGTTCAGAAAGCAGGTTTTCGAACCGTTTTGAAATGGACTGCAGTTCTGAATTGCCGCTCTGCAGTATCTTTAATGATAAAATATTGCGAGCGAGCACGATTTCTCCTGTAAGGTTGATGAGATGATTCAGCAGATCCAGATTGACGTTGATGCTGGTATCTTTTACTGAAATTTCCTTTATCGGATGAACCTGCTTAGCTGTCTGTGTTTGTTCCGTATTCTGTCTGTCAGGGTTGATATGCACGGATTCT
>DAORDI010000435.1:0-3131 GCA_035345895.1 Leptospiraceae bacterium | reverse complement strand
CCGAAGGTTTTTCTGAGGATTTGTCCGGACTTTCCAGGAAAACCTGAAACTTTTTAAGGTTCTGCTTGACTTCAAACAGAATCTTCTCAGAAGTCTTTCCCTTTACCTTAGGTATTTTTTCGAGTCTGTCCGGATTTCCTTCGATTGCACACAGAATGATTTCCTTCGGGCTTAAAAATGAGAGCACTCTAAGTGCAGTCATTTCACCTATTCCTGGAAGCGATCTCATCAGTTCGAACATATCTCTTTCTTCTTTTTCCATAAATCCGAAAAGTTTTTCAGTTCTTTCATTTTTCAGATGAAAAATATGGATGAAAATATCTCTGTTCTTCTGACTGCCTATAATTTCAAAAGTTTTGAATGAAATCCAGATTTCATAAAAAATATCTCTGACTTCAAGCACAATCCTGCTGACTTCTGCAGAACTGATCTTTCCTTTCATTCCTGTAATCATAATGTCTATATACAATAACACAGAAGGGCATATCTGAAAAAAGCATGTTTTTTAAAAAAATAAAAATTTGGAAAATGGCTGTCATTGGCGGAATGAATGTCTTGCGCAGGAAAATAAAACAGAGTCTCTGTTGAAAAATCATTGGAGAAAACCCAAGGGTTTTAAAATTTGGAATGAGAAAAAGACAAGATGAGCGATAATCCTTATTCAAAAACAGTAATCCTTCCTAAAACAGATTTTGATATGAAAGCCTCCCTGAAAGACAGGGAACCGGCACAGATGGAGATTTGGAAGAAAGACAGAATCTTTCAGAAGATGAAGGAAAAAAGAAAAAATTCACCCAGATTTGTACTGCATGACGGACCTCCTTATGCAAACGGGAATTTTCATGTAGGCCATGCTCTGAACAAAATTTTGAAAGACTTCATTGTAAAGTCAAGACACTTGGCAGGATTTCATGCTGATATAGTTCCCGGCTGGGACTGTCACGGGCTGCCGATAGAAGTGCAGGTTCTGAAAGACCTGGGAAAAGAAGCATCAAAAATCGGCCCGTCTGAACTGAGAAAGAAATGCAGGGAATACGCAGCGAAATACGTAGGAATTCAGGGAAGCGATTTTTCCAGATTTCTGTGTTTCTGGGATGAGGAAAGCAGGTATCTGACCATGGATCCTTCATTTGAAGCGGAGATTGTCAGAACCTTTGGAACTCTTTTTGAGAAAGGTTATATCTACAAAGGAAAAAAACCGGTTTACTGGTGCATCCAGCTTGGAACTGCTCATGCGGAAGCTGAAATTGAATATCAGGATCATGTATCCCCTTCAGTCTATGTCAAGTTTCCTGTAATTGGAAAGGACAGACTGTTCTGTCTGATCTGGACTACAACTCCCTGGACACTTCCTGCCAATCTTGCAGTATGTTTTAATGAAGAAATATCTTATTCAATTTTTGAATCCGAAGGAGACAGGCTGATTCTTGCTGACGGTCTGGCTGAATCTGTGGAAAAGGCGACAGGCAGGACTCTTTCAAAAAAAGAAAAAATTACTCATGATGAGATCCGCAGTCTTAAGTTTCAGCATCCATTCTTAGACAGGATTTCCATTCCTCTGTTCGGGAGCCATGTGACTCTCGATGCAGGAACAGGATGCGTTCATACTGCTCCCGGTCATGGGGCTGACGATTATAAGGTCGGAATGAAAGCAGGCCTGGAGCTTCTGAGTCCTGTAGATGATCGAGGAAGATTTACAGATGAGTTTCCTTTGATGAAAGGAGTTCAGATCTTTGAGGCAAATCCTAAAATCATAGAACTGCTGAAGGAAAAGAATGCACTTTTCTTCCAGTCAGAAATAAAACACTCCTATCCGCACAGCTGGAGAAGCAAAAAACCGCTGATTTTCAGAGCAACACCCCAATGGTTTTTTTCCATTGATGAGAAGGATCTGAGAAAAAGATCACTGGATGCAATAGAAAAAGTAAAATGGGTTCCGGACTGGGGAATCACAAGAATCCGTTCGATGGTCGAAAACAGGCCGGACTGGTGTCTTTCCAGACAGAGAAACTGGGGTGTTCCGATTCCTTCATTTACCTGTGCGGACTGCGGTGCGACACTGATGAATGAGGATACTATAGAATTTTTCATTGAAAAGGTGAGAAAAAGCGGAATAGATATCTGGTTCGAGCTGGATACTAAGGACCTTCTGCCTGCAGGAACAAAATGTGCAGCCTGTTCCTCATCCAATCTGAAGAAAGACCATGATATTCTGGATGTCTGGTTTGATTCGGGAGTATCTAATTTTGCAGTATTCGGGGCCGATCAGAAAAGTCCCCCAGCCGATCTTTACCTGGAAGGGACAGACCAGCACAGGGGATGGTTTCAGTCCAGTCTCTGGCCGTCCATGGCTCTCAGAAATTTCCCCCCTTACAAATCGGTTCTTACTCACGGTTATGTGCTCGACGAGAAGGGACATGCGATGTCCAAATCCATGGGAAATGTAATCAATCCTACAACCGATATTATCAATATATACGGTGCTGACATTCTGAGGCTCTGGGTGGCATCTCAGGATTTCAAGGATGATGTCAGAATAGGGAAAGACGGTGTAAAAATCATCAGTGAACAGTACAGGAAACTGAGGAATACATTCCGGTATCTGCTTGGAAACCTGAACGGATTTGAAGACACCGACAGGTCTGACATTAAGGACATGGATGATATAGATCTTTATTATCTGCATCAGCTATCGATTCTCAATGAAGAAATAAAAAATCATTATGAAAATTATCAGTTTTATCTCATTTACCAGAAGGTTCTGAAATTCTGTTCAGTTGACCTGTCTCAGGATTATTTTGAAATGATCCGTGACAGAATGTACTGCGACAGGAGAGATTCAAAAGGCAGACGTTCTTCCTGCACGGCCCTCAGCATTATTTTTGACACTCTCTCCGTGCTTCTCTCGCCCGTCCTGAGCTTTACTTCAGAGGAGGCCTGGAAGTCCAGAGGCAGAAAGGAATCTGTTTTTCTGCAGGAGTTCGGATCGCTGAAAAAATATGAAAATCCTTCTCTGGCAGAACGGTTCCGCAAGATACTGGAAGCAAAATCTGTCGTGCAGAAGGCCCTCGAAGAGGCCAGACAGAAAGGAAAGATCGGCAAGTCTCTTGAAGCAGCCGTGGAACTGGAAA
>DAORDI010000434.1:0-3150 GCA_035345895.1 Leptospiraceae bacterium | reverse complement strand
TGTCTGTTCCGGCACGGAATCCGGATGGTAGAACATGACGCGGGGCACTGATTTTGCTCCGCCATTCATTAAATTCTATTTGCTTATATTATTTGAAACATTAAATCAAGCTTTTGCACAAACCGTATGCACGGGCTTGACTGGCTCATTAACCTGTTATTTTTATGGTTGCAGCACAGGATTCTCATAAAAGAATACATAAATTATGCGCTCTACTGAGGCTCTTCGATGAAAATTCTCCCCGACATTTTAAACAATCCCCGTGCTCACGGATTCTTAAGAGCCGCTGCAGTATCTCCCAAGGTCAGGGTCGGAGATCCGGACACAAACACTTCCGCCATTCTTGCAGCTGCTGAGGATGCTGCGGGAAAAGGATGTGAAATCATTCTTTTTCCTGAACTCTGCATTACAGGATATACCTGTGCAGATCTTTTCTCTCAAGGGACACTTCTCAAAAAAGCAGAAGACTGTCTGCTTCATCTGAAAGACAGCCTTCCGAAGATCACTGCAATTGTCGGTGTTCCTCTGGAAATCGAAGGAGGGGTCTGGAACTGTGCAGCAGTCCTTCAGGACAGGGAAATACGGGGTATTGTCCCGAAAGCCTTTCTGCCGAACTCCAGAGAATTTTACGAGGGCAGATGGTTTACAAGACAGTCTCCTTCCGTACCGGTCAGAAATGTGAATATTAGATCATTAAAAAACATCCCTTTTGGATCTCTTCTTTTCCGGCAAGGTGAAGTAATCTTCGGAATTGAGATCTGCGAGGATCTCTGGGTTTCCGACCCTCCCTCCTCCAGACTGTACTTGCAGGGAGCAGACATCATATTCAACCCGTCCGCATCTCCCGAACTTGCAGGCAAATCCGGTTACAGGAAAGACCTTGTATCAGGACAGTCGGCAAGATGCATAGGTTCCTATGTTTATGCATCTGCAGGTCCATCGGAATCCACTACAGATCTCGTTTTTTCAGGACACTGCATCATTGCAGAATACGGGACAGTGCTTGATGAAAAACGTCCGCGACTTCTGGAGACTGATCCTGAAAAAATGAATTCTTCCATACATTGTATTGCGATTGCGGATATAGATTGGAAAAAGACAAGACATGAAAGAATACAGACAAGTTCATTTCAGGAACAGGCCAGATCCGTTCCGAGAACAGAAGTCATTGAACTTTCTGAATCCGGCATAGCTCTGAATGCAGAATCAGAAAAACTTCTCCGCTCTGTAGATCCTTTTCCTTTTGCGCCTAAGGGAGAAAAAAGTCTATCCGAAAGAAGCATTGAAATCTTTGATCTTCTCACTCACGGTCTTGTGACAAGACTCGTTCATACACAGTCAAAACATATTGTGCTGGGACTCTCCGGAGGACTCGACTCGACTCTCGCTCTTCTTGTGGCAAGACGTGCAATGACTCATCTGGGATGGGATATCTCCAGAGTGGTCTGCATTTCAATGCCGGGAATGGGAACAAGTTCCCGCACAAAGAACAATTCGGAAAATCTGGCAAAGGTGATGGGAACATCCTTTCTTGAGATATCCATTGTAGAAGCAGTGCAGAAACATTTTCAGGACATAGGACTCGACCCGAATGACAGATCGGTCACGTTTGAAAACTGTCAGGCAAGAGAGAGAACCCAGATACTGATGGACTATGCGAACAAGGTCGGAGGCTTTGTGCTTGGTACGGGTGATCTTTCAGAGATGGCTCTCGGCTGGTCTACTTACAACGGGGATCATATGTCCATGTATGCAGTGAACAGTTCCATTCCTAAGACACTTGTAAAACATCTGGTCTCCTGGGCGAGTGCAAACCTTGTAAATGATTTTGGATTTAAAAAAGACGATTCTGCAGAAACAAAGGCAAGGGAAGTCCTTCTGGATATAGTCGGCACACCGATCAGCCCCGAGCTTCTTCCTCCTGATGAAAAAGGAGAGATCACTCAGAAGACGGAAGAATCCGTAGGGAAATACGATTATATAGATTTTTTCCTTTACCATACTCTCCGCTGGGGAGCATCACCGTCGAAAATCGTCTACCTTGCAATGCTTGCATTCGGAGAGAATCATCTGAACGAAATCATAGACACACTTTCTAATTTTTACAAAAGGTTCTTTTCACAGCAGTTCAAAAGAAACTGCACTCCCGACGGGCCGAAAGTGGGATCAGTGACACTTTCCCCGAGAGGCGACTGGAAAATGCCGAGTGATGCTCACGCAAGTCTTTGGCTCGAAGAGCTTACGGAACTGAAAAAATTTTTAGATACAGCCAACACTACTGAGTATAGGAGAAAAAATGTGGACAAATCAGACGCAAGACAAACCATAGAATCATTAGATATTTTCAAAGTTTAGTTTGAGCAAATATAGGCGTATAATGTATGAAAAAAAAACGTGATAAAGAAACGGAAGAAATCGAGAAAGAGAAAATCGATCATAAACTCCAATTAATGGAAAAGCCTTTTGACCCAACTAAGATTAAGATTGAGACCAAAACCCCTTCTTTGGATACATTAATCAGGAGAATTCAAAAAGAAACAGTAATGCTGAACACAGAGTCATATTTTCAGAGAAAAGATGATTTATGGGATGCTGTAAAGCAAAGTCGCTTGATTGAATCCATTCTAATTCAGTTTCCACTTCCAGCTTTCTTTTTTGACGCTACTAACGATGATAAATGGTTAGTGGTCGATGGATTACAGAGGCTCAGCAGCATCCGAAATTTTGCAGTAAAAAAAAGCCTTACATTAACCAATCTAGAGTTCTTAACTCAATTAAATGGAAAAAAATGGGATGACTTGGGAGATTTACAAAGAATTATCGAAGAGGCTCAGGTTGTAATTCATAAAATTATGCCCGGTACTCCAACAGATGTAAAATTTAATATCTTTAAAAGAATTAATACGGGAGGTCTAGTTTTAGAATCTCAAGAAATTCGTCACGCCTTATTTCAAGGAAAGCCTGCAGAATTTATCGCGAAGCTTGCTCAAACAAAAGAATTTACCGATGCAACATCTAATAAGATCAAAACACATAGAATGTTAGATAGGGACTTTGCAAACCGTTTTCTATGTTTTTATCTTCTAGGTTATGACGGTGAGTATAATTCTGACTTAGATACATATATGAGCAAAGCTATGGCTATCATCA
>DAORDI010000433.1:0-3180 GCA_035345895.1 Leptospiraceae bacterium | reverse complement strand
AAGTTCAGAAAAAAAAGAACAGTCAGAATCAGAAGAAACTGCGGGACAGTAAATCTTAATATATTTGCCTGATCAAAATGAATCCAATTCATTTCAATTTCATCGTTCACTCCGAAAACTGAAAAAAAGTATAGGGATATGATGAAGAGAGGCAGGAAGGATCGGATATAAATATTCAGTCTGCTGAAACATCCGTAAAGAAATGAATTTACGAAAAGCAGAAAAAATACATTTGGAAAATAATAAAACATCGATACATACAAGAAGAAAAAAAAGTTTCCATATGCAAGGAATCCAAATGAACCCTGAGTAAGTGCTGCTGCAAATGTCAATATCGGAAATGCAATGAAGTATATAAATCTCTGTCCTTTCCAATAGAACGACTCATTAAAAACTGTTTTCTTTTTATCTTTCTGCATTGAACCTGCTCCTGGGATCATACTTTTTCAGTTTATTATTCGCTTCAATTTCCGGACCACACCAAAACCTCCGAAGCTTTTTGAAACCATCCTGATGTCAGCATTACAGTTAAGGAAGAATTCAGAATACATACGGCATTCAGCCCTCTTTTTAGATTTATCCATTGAAATTTAAAATCAGCAGTCATCAAACAACTCCATCATCCGAATCTGATTCACCTTGTTTTTGTTCAAAAATATTTTTATTATCCAGCGGGATTCAAAATACTCAGATTCATATCCTTCCGGTTTTTCCGATATGTATTCCAGCTCATTCTTCTCAGATGAATAGGGATTCCCGAGAATTTTCAGAACCTGCTCTTTTGTATATCCATTAGAAATTCCTAATACATCTTCAAAACTGTCTTTAAATAAATAATCGTATCGATGCTGCTCCATAGATATTATAATCGCATTGCCATTGTATTCTTTTTTTGTTACAGATGCTCCATTGCATTCATCTCTACCAATCTTTTTTGAATTCAACAGTTTTCCAAATTTATAATTCCTTAAGAAGGATTCGATTTTTTTATTCGGTATTCTTTGAAATGAATTTTGAGGAATCTCTTTGATAAGATAGGCATTAAATACCCAGCCTGCAGAATCATCTGTTTTTATTTTTGCCCACCTGTCTGTTCTGCGATTGACAGTATTTTCTTCTTTTGAATATTCCAGAATTTTCACCTCCGAACCAAAGGGCAGAGTGCTCAATTTTTTGTATTTGATTCCAGGCCGTTCTCTCACAATTAAGCCTCTTTTCGCATTTACATACATAGTATTATCATCAGCAATTATACGGCTGAAGGTAAATAAAGAAAATATCATTACTGATAATTTCAAAGTCGTCATAGCCTTTTAAAACTTCTCCGTTTCAGACTGTAAACCGCAAGCGAGCGAATCATACATCATCTCTCTTCATATTCCGCCGATAAAAGCAGTAATCTTCCATTTTCCGTTTATCTTGGAAAATATAAGCCTTTT
Source organism: Leptospiraceae bacterium (assembly GCA_035345895.1). Taxonomy (GTDB): domain Bacteria; phylum Spirochaetota; class Leptospiria; order Leptospirales; family Leptospiraceae; genus DAORDI01. The sequence continues at coordinate 1,741 of DAORDI010000433.1, read as the reverse complement.
TTTTCCAGACTCAAATGATTGAAGATATTTTACATTTATGTATCCGGTTTTATTGTCGTATGTCTGAACTTTTTCCCAATCAGGAATTTTTTTATCATACTCCAGAAATTTAACAAATTCATAAGATATTTTTTCAATCACATCTCTGTCCGGATACAGTCTGAGATTTACATTTTCTCCGCTCACCCATCTGAATTGATTGAGATAATAGTCTCGATTCATTTCTCCGATTGGAGGTTCAAAGGAAAATATAAATTTATTTTCAGAAACTTTTCCTGCTCCAAGCTTTAATAATTCATTCAGAATAATCCAATTTGAATCATTTTTTGATTTTTTATTATGAAAGCTTTCTTCCTGATTGAAATCTTTTATGCATGTTTCTTTGTTCTCGCCTGAGTCAAAATTGCATTTTATGTTTTCGTCATACAGGCTGAATAAATAATCTTTATTTTTATTCCTGATTTCTTTCTGAAGTTTTTTATAAATTTCATGGAATTCCGGATCTTTTTTTTCGCTATGGAAAGGGAATAGAATTTTTCTCATAAACGCATATCCTTTTTCAAAATAAGTTATCTCCCGTTCTGCGTTTTCCTTGATTGATTCTTCTATTAATAAGGATGCAGACCTTCGAAATTTTCCGGAATGAATTTTCCAAATTTTTCTTTTACTCTGATTCGATGTATTTAATGTATAACTTCCCTCATATTCCACTCTGTTTCTTTTTCCATCGTATGAAATTAATACAGTCGGTATGGTAATAAAAATAGAACCCGCAGCGCCTTCTATTTTTGATTCATTATAATTTATGAACAGTTCGACTTTTTTTGTATTCCGGTACCCATCTGTCCATTTTTGATATTGTTCTTCCGATTCGTACGGGCTGCTTAAACAGTTATTTGCAGAGGAATAATCCCTCCTGTTAACAGCATTATAATAGGAAATCAATGTGCTCAAAGGAGAACTCTGATTTGAATACTCTGTTTTCATTCCCGGATCAATGAAAATAAGAAGGGTTCCGTCTGCTCTTTTTTCATTCAGTATGTCCGGCATCTCAGGCTGAAACGTATGATCCTTGCTGTCTTCATTCAATCTGATTACAAAATCAGGCACACCGATAATAAGGGAGTCGTCTTTTGCAAATACAGGACTGGAAAGCGTAAATAGAATTGCTAAAAGCGATAAATATTTTCTTTCTTTATTATCATTTTTTTTATTCATTTCATTTCTCCTATTATCCAGCAGGTAAAATTTTACTTCGAAATGCGCAGTGAAATCAGCCCTACTGCAAGGGCTGCCCAGGGGAAGGCTAGCGCAAGTTCATCGCTTATTTTGAGAAGTCGATCGTTAGAAAACGCAAGCATCGGAGCTAAGCCGATTAAAATGGCAATGCCGCAGCTTTTGGCATATCGAAGGCCTTTGCTTTCGCAGAAAGGCTTTTTTTCAAAATACCCAACAACCATAGCCAGTATTGCTGCGACAGCAAAACCGCAGACAGTGCCCAACGACATTACCATGGTAGCGATCCCTGAGAAGTCGAAACGAAGGAAGACAAAGAAAGTATCCCTTATGGTCATTGTGCTTGCCCACAGCTCATTCTGGCGGCTCCTTTGGAATGCTCCCATAAATTTATAACTGCATATCCTCGCATTCCCCCGACGCCTGCACATCCAAGAATTAAAGTTAATGCCACTGTGCTTATTATTTTCATGTTTTTTCCTCTTTTTAAAGATTCCTGTCTGAA
>DAORDI010000432.1:0-3209 GCA_035345895.1 Leptospiraceae bacterium | reverse complement strand
AAAAACCGCTGTCTGGAAATTGACTGTAATGATTTTGATATAGCTCCGAAAAAATTCGGCAGTCTGGTCTTTGATGTATTGGACAGCACAATTGCACTTCTCATTGAAAAGAGTGAGAATGCAAAAATTAAAGCATAGGCCTTTTTTCATATATGAGGAAGGTATCAAAAGATTATTAGAGTTGCTGAATGGACGCCGCGGCACATAAAGCTGATCCCTGCAAGCCTATTGATGGAATCGGTTTCACTTCCTGTGAATTTCTTCCGGATGCTCAGTAATCTGAATGCTGAAAGATGCTCTGAAGCTTTTGCCAGGGTCGAGTTTTTGAAGTCCCTTGTATTTTTTTCTGTGGGCAAGATTGAAAACATTTGTCGGCCCCAGCATCGGTTCCATACAGATAAAGTCCTTTCCTTCCGGAACAAAAAGAACCAGATGATCGAATCCTTCAATGAGTTCGAGACGAATATTTCTTTTTTTGAAATTCAACACAGAATATCTGAGAGCTCCTTTAGGAAAGTCTGTAAACACTGTATCCAGAGTTTTCTTTTCCAGTTTTCCGTCTTTAGGAAGCACTGAGGATGATTTCTTTTTCTTTCCCGTAGGAATAAGTTTTGAATCTGTCTCATAATAACTGGATGCATTTGTAAAAAGACTTACTGTTTTTCTGTCTTCTTCGCTGACAAGAAAATACGGATGATACCCTAAAGAGAGAGGAAAAGAATCGGAAGAACCATTCTTTACAGTAAGAGTGAATATCAGCTTATTGTCGATCAGCTCGATTTCCTGGCGCAGGTCTGCTTCGAATGGAAACAAATTCTGAAATTCCTTTCCAAAGCTGAAACTGGAATCATAATAGGAGCCTGTCTCTGAATTTCTGACGATCTCAGGTTTCCAGTTTTTATCCTTCAAAATCAAGCCATGAATAGGAAGCCCGTTTTTGTCTCTTCTGAGTGTATTTTTATTATCATTAAGAATGTATTTTTTGTCATTATGATAAAAATAATTGCCCTCCAGTCTGTTTGCCCAGGGAAACATAAGAGGTATCCCGATAAGCTGTTCAGTCTTCAGAAGATCTTCCCTTGGAACGGGAGAAAAGAGAACAGTGCGTCCGTGAGAATAAATTTGAAAGACAGTATTCCCTATACCCGGAAGAATTTCAGCGCGAAGAGGGGATGATCTGTTATAAAGATAAAAGTTTTCCGGAAAATACCTGACCTTTGGAGGTTTTACTTCATTCTTTCCGCAATGAACTGTAAATAATAAAATTATATATATTATAAATTTATAAAAAATCATTGCACCTTTTGCTCATTCAGGCTGAACACTGTCATCATTGTTCCCTGCATCAGTGCTGTCAGTTTCTTCTCTCCACTCTGAAATGCCCAGACTTCTCCCTCTGTTACTGTGACAGTCTTTCCTGCTTTTCTGACTTTTCCGACGGCAATGAATTTCTCTCCGATGCTCGGTGAACAGAGATTGATTTTGAATTCTATAGAGAGTACTGAAGCATTTTTAGGCATCAATGAATATGCTGCATATCCGCAGGCACTGTCCACAATAGCAGTTACTATTCCAGCGTGAAGAAAACCGTTCTGCTGAGTCAGACTCTCGGAAAAAGGAAGAAGGATTTCCACTTCACCTGCATCTACTCTGAGAAGAGAAGCACCGATTGTGGACATTACTTTCTGTCTTTTAAAATCGGCAATGACTCTTTCCCTGAAGTCAGTATCATATACTTTGAATTCTTTTGGATTTAAGCTCACTTATTCTCCCCATACAATAATGCATTCGTTTATGTAAAGGCCGAAGAAGCTGAAAAGAGAGTATTCCACTGAACCGATTTTACTGATGTCTGCAGAAGCTGCCGCAGATCTTATGCTTCCTCCCTTGACGAAGACATACGGTTCAACAAAAAAAACCGATATTGAACAGGACTTCCCCTGTTTCAACAGTTTTCCCGATCCGACAACATTTGTTATCTGATCATTTCTGGAAGGATAGAAGAAATTATTTTCTCCTCTGGATGTATGCTTTACATCAATGATTCCTGAAAGGTACGGAACTCTGTACTCCGGATAACAGTTGAATAAAAGTATAAGTAATAATATAATATTTTTTTTATAGAATAAATTCATATCCTCTTCCGTCTAACTGTGTCATTATTCTCCGTATACTACTGTGCAGTATTTTCCGTATATCAGAAGGAATTCCGTATATTTATGATCAATGAAAGAGATTTTTTTAATCCCGGCTCTATTTGCAATGGATCCTGCGCCAGAGTCACCCCAGGAATAAATTCGTAGAAAATGCTGAATGCACCCTTCTGCTGTTTTTGATTCTGGGACATTGTTTTCAGGATTAAAATCACCGTCAAACTTCACATTGCTGTATAGGAATCCGGGGGCAGGTCTGTATGTTTCTCCAATTGATCCGCATTCTGTCAGAATAAGGAATAAAAGAAGCGTAAATAAGAGTCTTATTTTTTTGATCTTCAATTTATTCTCCAGAAAGTATAAGACAGTGCTTACGCACTAAATAATAGAAATAGGATGTAACTTCGATTTCGACTGAACTGATCTTTGAAATGCTGCCTTTTTCTTTTGCTGCCTTAATGCTTGCATCTCCTGATGACACAATAAATAAATAATTGAACATACAGACTGAAGCTTCTTTTATTGCTTTTGCGTTTCCAAGTTTTCCGGGAATTTTTTCCTGCCTGTAAATAATTCCTCTGCAGTCTGTAAAAATGAACAGAATAATAAATATTATTATTTTCTTCAATTTATTATTTTTCCGTAAACTTTGCTATGTTCTCAAAATTGAAAACAACACCCACTTGAATCTGAGCTGTCGTAAGATTTGAGTTTCCAAGATGTTCTGATCTAAGCCATTTTTTTCTGCCAGAAATGTCTACCTGAAATCCAAATTCAGGAGTCAGGAAAATATTCATCCCCGCACCTGCTCCCGCACCAAAGCCTGTTCCCCTTCTGTTTTCTGATTCGAATAGATAATTCTGCTTCAGCTGTCTGGCGGAAGATTCAAATATGACAAGTCCAGCCTCTCCATATACGAAGGGATCAAATCTGTTTTTTGAGAGGAAATGATAAGAAAGAACTCCTGAATAAGTCTGATCGGAGTAAAACTTTGCAGTTCTGGGAAACGCATCAATATAAGTTGAAGGCAGCTGATTCGGATTTTGAGAAAGTTTC
>DAORDI010000431.1:0-3236 GCA_035345895.1 Leptospiraceae bacterium | reverse complement strand
GAAAATATCGAACAGGCCTGGAAAATCTGCAAGAAGTTTATCTGAAGTTATCTGGAGGGATTGTAATGTATTCAGTAAGACCTGTGGTAGAACGAATGGCTCAGGCAGTTTCAAATCATATTCTGAATTTGTGAGCTGCACAATAAAATTCCCGAAGCGGAGAAAAAATGTTGATCCGATCCTTTGCGGGATACAAAACTGATACAGGAGCAGATTATGATCTCAGTAAAAGGCAGATACGAAAACGGAAAAATTGAATTAAATCAGCATCCTGAAATTCAATGCGGCAGAGATGTAATCGTGACCTTTTTAGAGGAAAAATTGAATGAGGATTCTTTTTGGGATTTACTGAACCTGATAGACTGGAATCAGGAAGATACCTGCAAGGAGCGATGTACTTAATCGTTGGATCCGTTAGATAAAAAATATTCTATACTTATTTTATAATTCACTCACCCAGCTGTGACTGAATCTGGATGAGTATGATACTGTCATAGACAAACTTAAGACTGTATTACTTTTTCCCTCCCAGTTTTTTCAATTTCAACTCAGCTTTTTCTTTCCAGAAACCGTCTTTTTGATTTAATATAAAGTTTTTCAAAAAATTAATTTCCGCACCCTTCAGTGTCTGGGCTTCAGTTCCATAGTAAGACTTTATTAAATCAGTATTTCCGCTTTTAATGATATATCCGTCATCCGGCATAATCTGAATTCGTTCATAGTCCCCCATTCCTGCAACTGAAAGAAGGCCTGCATTATTCCTTCCATATGGATCTGTCTTCACAGTCTTTATGATTCTTGCCTGAAATAAGCCTAAAAACTGGACATCTCCTGCCTTTGGGTCAATAGGAAATGCAGTGTACGATGTATAAGGATCGACAGGATAAACGATCTGATCACATTGTCGATAGGTCTGCATTACGCCGTTTACCATTCTGGTTTGATTGTAACAGTAGACATAGGATACTTCACCGATGGCATATTTGTCGGAGCTGTTTTCCATCGCGTATGCAGAAAAGCCGCTGAACGACACACCATCTGCCATAAAAAGTTCGCTGTCACCCTCTTTTCCAGCAGCAACTGGAGGCTTGAGAGTATAAGGTGAGGTTTTCGCAGAAGTTGTGGGTTTATTGATACTCTCAACTTTGACCAGTTTATGGTCAGAAACAAGAACAGTATAAATTGCATCATTCGGATTAAATAATTTAGAGAGAGCTCCGTCTCCCGGCGGATTTACCAAGTATAACCCAAAAGCAACTACACCCAATTTTTTTTCATCCGCAGGAGTCTGCGGCTTTGTCAATCTGTACATTTTCGGTGCGCATGCATTCAAAAAGAGAAATAGAACTAAAAAGCCTATTTTTTTCATAAAATAACCTCACAAATTTTTCAGTCAGGATAATATATTCTTTTTCTGGGTAAAGATTTTCTATTCACTCATAAGGTTATTTTTTCTGTTTGATTTATTTCAATAATGCTGTTAAATAAATTAGACAAATCAATGATCCTAGAAACTGAGGAAATCCGAGGAAATGAAAATTCAGGAAATCAGAAAACAAAAAGGGAAGAAAGTATTCATCTTCCGAAGCATTCGAAAAGACGGATATATCCTCGATAGTATAAAGATTCATATAAACAGTAAAAGCAGGATTCTCCAGATGGACATTGAAGAGCTGAAGCTCGGCTCCTGCAGTTTCGGTATCCGGGGCAGGCTGATATCTTGCCAATCCTGGGAAACGGAAGAAGAAGGGATGAGAAGATCTGACCTTTCAAAACACTTCACTGTCCTCACCTCTGGAGAAAGCAGGGGAATCAATTTTGCAAAAAGCATCTGCAGAAGACTGCAGACCTGCATAAAAAAATGCTGGGACAGATAAGCCGAAGGTCGAAACTGAACTGGGAGCTGTATTCCGCAAGCCGTTCAGATGCAGAATATGAAAAACTGATGAAAAGAGAAAAAGCTTTTCTTTATCCGGGAAAACAGCCTTGAAGAAAGTGAATTTCCAAGGCATTAAATTTTCATTATGTCAGGAATGGAGTTCAATTTCGTCAGAGACAGGAACGGCCTGACAGGTCAGTATAAAGCCTTCTTTCAGTTTTTCGTCAGAGAGATACCGGTTATTTTTCAGAGTGACATTCCCTTTAGTGCATTTCAGCCGACAAGTGCCGCAGACTCCTCTCTGGCAGGAATATGGAATCGGGACATTGTTATCCATCGCACTCTGAAGCAGCGTCTTTCCTGTCCCGCACTTGAAGGAATATTTTTTTCCGTAAATCTCTGCCTGTACTGAAGCCGAAGCGGAATTTTCCGAACTGGAATCATTTCCTCCGCTGACAGTAAAATACTCCTTAAAAATTCTCTCATCAGTAATTCCGAGTGCAGTCAGGATCTGTTCCATATCCTGAATCATAGTCTGCGGACCGCATAGATAGAAAAAGAGCGTATTCAGGTCAGTCTGACCGAAGATTCTGAGAATTGCATCTTTGCCAATCCTCTCTCCGGAATTTTCCGTAAAGAAATAATGGACAGAAATCTGATTGGGATATTTAATAACTAAATTATCTATACTTTTTACCAGAATGACGCTGGAGGAATTTCGATTGGAATAGAGCAGAGTTATTCTGCTTTTGGGTTCGAAAAGCAGAATTGCTCCGATCATACTGTGCAAGGGAGTGATCCCGCTTCCTCCGGCGAGCATCACATAGTGTTTCTGATTCGCCGGCTCCGGTGTGAGAGCAAATGTTCCGCTCGGAGCAGAAACTTCCAGTTCATCTCCTGCCTTTAGGTTCTCTGCAAGATAATTCGTTACCTTTCCTCCCGGAATTTTTTTTATTGTGACTGAAGCAGACCTGCCGGCATTCGGAACGGAGGAAAGTGAAAATGTTCTGTAATAGGATTTTCCTTCTATCACAGCCTTGAGAGTAATATGCTGCCCTGCGCTGAACTCTCTGAATACTCCCGGTACCTCATCAAAAAAAACAGTGAATGCATCATTCTGTTCCTGCTGTATCTGCGAAACTTTGAGGATATAAAAACCTTCAGAGTTTTTCCTTGTATTTTCCCGTTCAAAAATTTCCTGATGCCGTGATTCATAATCCTTGAACTCTGTCTTCATCCATCTGTCCCACCAGGTAAAGTACAGAGCATAGTTTCCGTTGAAAAGCTGATGATGCATATTATGATGGACTGAAGCTGTCTTGAACCTGAGGACTGGAAATTTTGTCCATCCTTTCGG
>DAORDI010000430.1:0-3258 GCA_035345895.1 Leptospiraceae bacterium | reverse complement strand
TCATCCAGCTTCAGTTTCTGTATTGCAAAAACCGCTGCTTCCTTGATGTCATCCGATTTTTCTGAAAGAAGATTGATGATGACCGGAGGCTCTTTGGTATATCCGATTTCTCCCAATGTCCTGAGGCAGACAATTCGTATTCCCAGATCCGTATCGTTTGCGAGGATTTCGGAAACAAGCTGGTACAGCTCCTGAGAATGTTCCTTTGGAAAATGAAGAAGCTCACGCATTGCTTCCTTTCTTTCCCTGTTGCTCCCGAATTTCAGGATTTTTTCGAGTATTTCTTTTTTCTTCTGGATCTGGTTCAGGCTTAAGGAAGGTGAGTTTTTCTGCTTTCTTCCTCCCTTCCGACCAGTTTTGACGCCCAGATCAGGAGTGTTTTTTGCAGGATTCCCTGCACTTTCCATATTGCCGACCTGTTCAGGGGATTCCTCCGAAGGAGTCTGAGAAGAATCTGTCAAAACAAGATCAGGTACAGGAGCAATTTTTTTGGTTTCTTTGGAAAAAAGGGAAGCAGGAAGAAAGAGTAAGGATATAAGAATCAGAAAAGTATGTCTACTTTTCCAATTCTTTGATTCTTTTGTTGAGCTCTTTGATAAGATGCTGGTTTTCAATGTTCTGTTTGAATTTGGAAATAAGTTCATGTATGTCTCTCGCCAGTAGGTCAATGTTCCAAGGTTTCTCTACGTACTTGCTTAGACCCCCGTAATTGATTGCCCGAATGGTTGCTTCCAGACTTGCCTGTCCTGTGAGGAGAATTTTTATCGCTTCAGGGAGCCTTCTGTGAATCTGCTCCAAAAATTGATCTCCTTTCATTCCAGGCATAACCTGATCTGAAATAACAACTTCTATGACTTCGCCTGCATCAAGAATTTCTTCAATAAGCGACAGAGCATTCTCAGCCGACGCCGCGATTTCAATCTCGTGGCTCGCACTGAAGCGTTCTCTGAGCTGCTCCTGAAGAGTCTCAAGCACTGCTACTTCATCATCGACACAAATTATATAACCTTTACCAGCTGACATAGCAAATTGAATTATACCTACAGCACCATTTTTGGCAATAGGGAAATCTTTCCAATAACTAATTTAATCAGAACCGGCATCAGAAATATTTTTTTAATATTTCCATCCCTTTCTCTTTATAAACACTGTCTTCAATTCTGTGTTCTGCCTTGACCTCATTGGATGCAATCCACTGAAGCTCCGCCTTGGCCTTGTCCTTCTGCCCTATATCCACATACAGCTCTGCCAGAAACAGTCTGTTGTTGAAGAACTCCGGTCCAAGTTCCACTGCTCTTTCCAGATGGAAAAGTGCCTTTGACTTGCTTCCGATGGAAATAGGCCAGCCTGGAGCCATATGGTACAGCCTTCCCAGCGCCCTGTGAGGACCTCCGAAGAAAAAGCCTTCATTTTCCTTGAGTACAATCTCGTAGCTTTTTTTCATCGGATCAATGGAAGCCAGAGATGCCATGATTCCCCTGCAGATTCCGAGCATTCCCACGTTTGAAGCATACCAGTAATTTCCATAAATAGCTCTCGGATTCAGAGTTGCTGCCTCTCTTCCGTAGTTGACTCCATGTTCATAAAAGAGTTCCTGACGTTTCGGATTTGTTTCAAAAAGAGCCTTGTAAAAATAGGCACTTGAAAGCTTTCCGCAGATGATATCTTCATTGGGATATTTTGCCTTCAGATCCATCAGAAGTGTAATTGCCTTGTCCAGATTTCCTTCAGTTTCTCTCTGATCGAGGCAGATACCCACCTCATTCAGAAATTCTTTTTTAAATAAACTCATTCAATGTCTCCTAGAGTGTTTTTTTGCATCTGCCAGACCTTTGCGCCGCAGATGCTTTTTTCATTCAATTCAATAAGGGTTGTGCAAAAGCAAGGTTATCGAAGGTACTTTTACACAGCCTCTCAATTTCTGTTTTCTCAGTCTCAGAAAATTATTTCATCAGTTTGAACTTGTATTTTGTTTCGGCAGGTGTCTGCTGCTTTACCTTCCAGATTTCATCTGCATACTGTTTGATTGTCCTGTCCGATGAAAATTTTCCCATTCCTGCCACATTCATAATGGACTTTTTGGTCCATCCGGCCTTGTCGGCATAATCTTTTCCAATCTTGGCCTGAGTGTCTGCATACGACTGATAATCAGCAATCAGCATGTACACATCATCATAAAAAAGACTGTCGTGAATAGGATTAAAAAGATCTCTGCTGTTCGGTGAAAAGAAGTTTTCCTTGATCAGAGTGAATATTCTTCCCAGTTCTGCATGAGCGCCTATGATCTGCGAAGGTGAATATCCTGTCTTTTTCCAGCTCTGAACTTCTTCTGTCTTCAGTCCGAAAATGTAGATATTGTCAGTTCCTACCTCTTCCATAATCTCAATATTTGCCCCGTCCAGAGTTCCGATTGTCAGTGCGCCGTTCAGAGCAAACTTCATGTTTCCTGTACCGCTCGCCTCTGTTCCTGCAGTGGAAATCTGCTCAGAGACATCAGATGCAGGGAATATCTTTTCTGCAAGAGATACCCTGTAGTTCGGAAGGAATACTACTTTAATTCTTCCGTCGACCTTTTTATCATTGTTCACTACATTCGCAACTGCATTGATGAAACGGATGATGAGTTTTGCCATATAGTAGCCGGGAGCAGCCTTTCCTCCGAAGATGAATGTCCGAGGAGTCAGATTCATTCCTGGCTCTCTCTGAATCCTTGTGTACAGACCGACCACATGCAGAATATTCAGAAGCTGACGCTTGTATTCATGAAATCTCTTCACCTGAACATCAAAAATGGAATTCGTGTCCACAACGACCCCGGTGGAATCCTTGATGATTTTGGCCAGATTCACCTTGTTACTGTGTTTTACTTTCTGCCAGCTGGCCTGAAAGTCCTTGTCATCTGCAAATTTTTTCAGATTCTGAAGAGAATCCAGATCAGTAATGAACTTTTCACCTAGCTTGGAACCGATCAGAGTGGAGAGCTCAGGATTGGACTGCACAAGGAAACGTCTCTGAGTGATTCCGTTTGTCTTATTGTTGAATTTCCAAGGTTCATAATTATAGAATTCAGGAAATACCAGACTTTTCAAAAGTTCAGTGTGAAGTGCCGCCACTCCGTTTACACTGTGGCTTCCGATCACTGAGAGGTTTGCCATTCTCACATTCTTGGATTCTCCCTCCTGGATGATGGACATTTTTCCGAGTTCCCATTCCGAGAACTTTCCGGAGCGTCTTGCCTCTTCCATAAAAGCAAAATTG
>DAORDI010000429.1:0-3285 GCA_035345895.1 Leptospiraceae bacterium | reverse complement strand
GTTCCCCAAGCCCTGACCCCAGATCCCCGATCCCTGAAACAGAAGTCACACCAGCACGACGTCGTGAAGAGGGCGAAGGTGCAAGCGGGGAGACGGGAGGTGAAGGAGCAAATTTGCAGAGAAATCCAAATGAACTCTATTATGATATTTTAAGGGATCATGGAGTTATTACTGCTTCAGAAAATACGATATCTTATGAAGAAGAACATCGTCTGGAGGATGCAAAAGCGGTAATTAATGATCTCAATAAAAACGGCATAGGCATCACTGCGGCACTTCAGCAGGCTGTTTCTAAAATCCCTGATGGTCCAGATGCAGAAAAACAGAGAAAACTTTTGATTGATGCTGCTGTACAGATGCAGATTTCCAATGTCACTGATCTGAATAAAATGAAAGACCTTCTTACTGCAAATGAGAACAGTGGAGGTCTATATGAACCGGAAGATTTAAAGAAGGTTGCCGAAGCTCTTCTGATGAAACAGAAAACTTTGGCAGATGTAATGACTGTCGGACCGGCATTGGAAAAACTTCTCTGGAATTCGGGTGCTGACACGTCTGAGTTCTGGAAGACTGCTACAGCGACTGCCCTTAAAAAAAATGAATCCGGCAGCCCGATTCCGAAAGACTTTATAAGCAGTTTTGTATTTCGTGATATGCCGGAGGATGCAAAAGCAGGTCTTCAGAATATTGCTGTAAATGCTGAACTCAAACAGGATTTTTCAAAGCAGCTCTCTAATTTGAAAAAGCAAAACCTGGATGCTTTTCTTGCAGGCTATGACAAACTGAATTCTGTTGCACTGGAAAGAGCAGACAGGGTTCCGACTGCGGGGAGCGATCTGGATAAGGCACTTGCTGACAAGGCAGGGGCTTCTTTAGAGAACACGATGAAGCTGAAAGGAACTGATGCTGCGAAGCTTGCAAAAGAAAAAATTCTTGCTAGTCTAGGCAATAGTCCTTCTGCACAGGCTGCAGTAGAGACCAGGTTCAAGGATGTAGAGCAGAATTATCTGAAAGAGAAAGCTGTCAGTGAAATGCTGAAAGCAAAAAGCGGACTGGAGCTTGCAGACAGGTATAATGATGTGATGGCAAGAGAGAATCTTGATCCCGGAACAAAACAGGCACTTAAGGAAAGCTTCAGCACAATCTCGGGCAACGTTCTTTACAGTCTTTATAAAACGGGAGGCACTGAAGCTGCAGAGAAATTTATCAATGAGATAAGAAACAGCAGCCAGGATATGCATACCGACATCGGCATCAAGATGCAGGAAAAACTGGGAAAACTTCTGATAGAGAACTCTGCGAAGACAGGAGAAGGCACGCTGCAGAATCTCAATGAAGCAGTGAATCGTCTGAAAAACGACACTGACTTCAAAAACCTGAGTCCAAGTGAACAGGCGGACGCTGTAAACAGACTGACGTCTGCCGCAGAAGACAGGATTCTCAGTATGGCCAGAGAGACAGCAGGAAAAGGAGACAGTGATACAAATGTGAATGCTGTCAAAGAGCTGCGGGATGCAATGAAAAATTCTTCTGAATACAAATTTTCTGAACAGAAGATCAATGAACTCGAAAATGTTTTCAAGAAGGCAGAGGCGAGAAACATGATACTCACAAAATTTGACAGTTTTGCGAATCTCGATTCAAAAAGAATCGACACTATAAAACTGGAAGAGACAAAAAAGATTGCTGCGGAATTCCTGGTTGCGGATCAGTTGAAAAAAAACAGAGAACTTCTGATTGATTCGTTAAAATCTCTTCCAAAAGAAGATGCAGATATTAGAGACAGGGTTGCGAAAAACGAACAGAATGAGCGCAAGGCTCTTGAAGACATAGCAAAAAAAGTAGATTCAAAACTCGAATACTTGAATCTTCAGGTGCAGAGCGGTGGACTTTTGGGCAATTCCGATCCTTACAGCATAATGGATAAAAATCTTTCCAATCTAGTGAAAGACAGTCTGATCTCCTATTCCTCTGACGGGCAGAATGCAACCCTGAACGAAAAAGAACTGCAAAGGCTCTTTCCTAAAAAAGAGGATGCAGATGCAGTGAAAAAAATGATGGAATCAGGAGATCCTAAAATAGCCGAAACAGTATATTCAAAACTCGATCCTAAATTGATTGCTGAGACAGCGGCGTTACTGAAAAACGACTCTCGTTTTGACAGTCTGAAGGGTCTCGATCCAAATTCTGCCGGCTACAAAAATCTGCTCGTATCCATTGCACTGGAAAAGCGGATTCTGAATTCAGAAAAGGCAAAGATTCTGAAGGACAGAACAGCACTTCAGAACAAGATGTCTTTAATGGAAAAAGATTTGAAGACGATGTTCAAGACGGATGCGAAAGGAGAACTGATTTATGAAAACGGAGTTCCGGTTGAAGATCCTGAAAAAATTGCGGAACTGGAGAAAAAGAAAGCGGATGAATTTGCTGCATCACAGCAGAAAAAAATCAATGACCTGAAAATTGCGGCTGCTGCAGAATCGGAGATCAACAGACTGACTGCAATTCCGCCGGAAAAAAGACCGGATAATTATGATTCCGACTTGAAATTCTGGACGGATATGAAAAATCAGTACGACTTCAGTCCGAGCAATTTGTCTGTGAATGATATCAAAGTACAATTAGAAGTTCAGAGGAAAGAGCTGACGAAGCAGATAAATTCTCTTGGCGATGGAATTGATGTTGCACCAAATCATCTGCTTTTGCAGAACGGGAAACCGATAGAGGATCTGGGAAAACGAAAAGAGATTCTGGATAAATTGTATCAGAGCCTGAAAGGAAGTCCAAATGCAGATCTGGCAAAAATGATGGCAGTGAACACGATAGAAAAGACAGCATTGAATATCAATGGAACAGTAGTGGAGAGACAGAAGGTGACAGTTTATGGACAGGAAATTTATATGGATGTGAATCCAAGCAATACACAGCAAATGCTTGGTTCCACCGCAGGTCAGCTCTGGCTGAATCTTGCCAATGCAATCAAAGACAGCGGATTGAAGACGATTTCAATCAATCATGTGAACTATGATCCGGGCGGATCAGGCACTCATGGAATTGGATCAGCAGTAGACATCGGTTATGTAATTGATCAGAGTGGTAAAGCCTATTCTGCCGTCGTGGATAAGAATGGAAATGTTTCAAGGGATCAGAGTTATCCGGATGCAATCCGTGCACTTGATAATGCATTCATCCGTCAGAACGGTTCAGGAAATATCTGGAACCCCTGGCAGATGTATGACGGAAACGGAACTCCTGCTTATGAAAACAGACTCTGGCAATGGAAGA
>DAORDI010000428.1:0-3289 GCA_035345895.1 Leptospiraceae bacterium | reverse complement strand
TTTGGGTCTAAACCGTCTTTTCGGAAGGCTGAAATTCGCGTGGAAAGGCTGCCCTTTTTTGCACGGAAGCCCGAGGATAGGTTATGAGTGCCGAACATGCCCGAAACCCCGTACAGAGCCGTTTTATGCGTTTTTCGGCATTTCGCCGTTTTGAGGGTTCTGGACGGGCTGTGCAGTCTCTGCATTGAAATCTATCGGAGCTTCCTCAAAAGTGTATTCTTCCAAGTGCTCAAACCTTCTCTTCCTGATTTCGGAAGGAGCTGCCACAGTCGTCTGAACGTAAATCTGATCAGCCTGTGCGTGTTTCAGCTCGATATCGGCTTCTTCGGCCTCATCCATTTTCCAGAGACTTCTGAATTTCAGCTTCCAGTCAAGACCGGCAGCATTCAGTCCGAGCTTTTTCCGAAGCTCTCCGTTTTGTTCATGCACAATGAATGTGATGATCTTTTCCAGAATCGGTCTGAGTTCATTTTCCTGCAGTCTCGCGACTGTATCATAGTAAGAGAGCATATCATACTGACCGGACTTGATCACTCCCTGTGCCTGTCCCATCAGTCTGGACTTCGGAATTCTGGAAAGACCGCTCATGTTTTCAAATATGTAGTCAAAGAGTTCTTTTGCTCCCTGCATTGCGATCGTCTTTTTGTCAATGTCCTCATCCGGTGCGGCAGCCACTGCAGACTGAGTGGAATAGACTGCCTTGAATTTGGCTATGAAATCGAATATCTCATCAGGATCCATTCCTGCAATCCTCGGTGATTTGAATACAGTGACTGCAAGTTCATAGATGATGGAATTCACAGACCAGAGAGCAGTATCCTGAGCCTTGACTGCATCATATACTGTCTGCACCACGCTGATGCCTTTCTGATCCTCATCGATCAGCTGATTGACCAGCCAGGAATATCTCTGCGGATGCAGTTCCTTCCCGGATATGACAATGGACGGCTTGCTGTAGTCAGGATGAAGGGGATCATAATTCTGAAACTGCACAGCGAATCTGTCTGCTCCTACAACGTTCACTGCCTCAAGACTCAGGATGTTTTCTATTGGCTTGGAAAGATCCGTTTCGGGGATATCGGTTTTAATGCAGTAGTAGAGAACTGCTCCCTCACAGTACATCCGGCTGTACCGGATCAGTTTGAGGATTTTCTGTCTGATCTTCAGGTCTTCCAGTCGGTTCATAATCAGTCTGGATGCCTGGATGTCCTCTCGGTTGGTTTCGATCTCGATCCACTCTTTAGTTGCGTCCTCGGCAGGTGAATCCGCAACGGTCTGAATGAATCCGTTGGATCTGTAAAGACGTCTTGCATCTTTCGGGGAGATGCTTTCATCGGTTCCTGAGATTCCTGAGAGCTTGTCTCTCTCTGTTCCTCTTCCTGTATTCTGATCTATAAATGCATCGTATCTTCTGGCTATTCCTCTTTTCTTTCTTGTGCTCACAGTCGTCTCCCGAATTTGAAAATGGAGGAAAAGTTGTATCGGTTCCTGAACTTTTCATCCTTTGAAATATGTATTGCTTCAATCAGTCCTGCCAGTGAATCGGGAGCATCATCGTGTGCAGACAGTTCAGTGTAGTTCAGCAGCTGCTTCATATAGTCTCCCGGAACTCCTGCACCGAACCGTATCTTGTCCCAGTTCAATTTCACTGCGTTCATAATTCTCAGATACTTGTTCTGAGTGTTGTGCACTTCCTTGACTCCGAGGCTTCTCTTTGTGAATTCGAGTGCAATTGCCTTCTGAGCCTGATTGGATTCTACATAAAGCACACTGACTTTATGCATTCTGCACATCTGTTCCACTTTGGAGTACATCTCATCCAGCTGAACTCTCCAGAGACCTGCAGCCCTGATGAAAATTTTAGTGATGCCGTTTTTTGTCTCCACACCGCCCACCGTCAGTCCAGAGTAGTCGCTTCCTCCGAGTGCAGGATCGAGGTATGCATAGAGCTTGATTCCATCCGGACATTCCTCAAGCTTCGGTTCATTGAAAAGTTTTTCCTGAATGTCCACAGGTTCCTGCTGATAGATTGCACCGAACTGTTTGATCCCAAGTGCACGTTTTCTTTCCAGATAGTCTTCAATCGAAAATTCTTCCGGCCAGAGCGGTTCACCTGTTTCTGAGATTGCAGGAAGTCTCAGAACTTCCCATCTGTCCGCTTCATTCTCCAGAAGTTTTCCTGCCAGGTCATTTGTAGCCCAGCGTGTCTGAATAAGTATGACTGCTCCCTTTGCGTAAAGACGGGTCAGGAGCGTGGAACGATACCAGTCCCACACTCTTTCCTGCATTGTCTCGGACAGTGCTTCCGCATAGTCCTTGACAGGATCATCTATGATTGCGATATTCGCACGGCGTCCAGTCAGAGGACCGTCCACACCTGCACCGATGACAAGTCCTCCGGAAACAGTCTCCCATTCGGACATACTTCTGAAATTCGGGTTCACTGTGATATGAGGGAAAATCTGCTGATACTCTTCAGACTCGACAACGTTCCTCTGCCATCTGGTAAAATTTCTCGCAAGAGTCGCACCATAGGAAGCGACAATCATCTGTGCCTTTGGGTTTCTGCCGAGATACCATACCGGAAAGATCTTTGTTGCAAGATGTGATTTACCATGACCCGGCGGCATATTGATCATAAGCCTTTTTATCTTTCCCATTTCCACAAGATAAAGTTTCTCTGCAATCATCTGAAAATGTTTTGCCGTCTGGAAAGCAGGATCAATATATCTCGCAAATGCAAGCAGATCCTTTGCACCGTGTTCTTTTCCGTAAAGGATCCTGTTGGATTCAGCAGGTTTGGAAAAACGCTTTGTCCCTTTCTCCAGAATTGCAGAAAGGAGTTTTTCCTCAGAACCCTGTTCAGTCTTTTTCTGGGCTGACATTGATTACCTTCTCCGGCAGAGCAAACTCGCTCATCCGTTTCTGCAGTGCAGTCTCGATGAAACTCCATCTTGCTTTCAGCAGCTTGCAGAATTTAGGATCGCTCTGAAATATTTCCAGTATCAGATCAATGATCATCGCAGGAGAAATCTCATCCTGATTCTTCTGCTTGAGAAGCATATTGAACTCCATCATTGTCTTTGCGGCATACACTGCACCCTCATAAGATTTCAGCTTAGGTGCATTTTCTCCAGTCAGATTATCATAAATGCTTCTCCAGAGAACTCCTGATTTGTATTCCATTTCGGCAATGTGACTTTTGAAAACCTGCTGCTTTTCGCGTCGGACTTCCTGAAGGACGGACTGACGCTTGTCCTTCCACGTCTCGCCGTTTTCATCCGGTGTC
>DAORDI010000427.1:0-3317 GCA_035345895.1 Leptospiraceae bacterium | reverse complement strand
TCTTCTTCACTTCCTTCCTGTTCGTCAAACTCCTCTTCCATCGTTTTGACTTTGGATTCTGAAGCAGACAAGCCGAATTTAAGGGCAGACCAATTCCATTTTGAATTTGAAGAAGACTCATTGCCTAAAAAAGAGGATAGGACTTTTTTACCCGGAAAATTGAACTTTTTGTCGGAGATCAAGGGGAAACTTAACAGAACTATGATCACGCAATAAAAGAAATATTTCATTTTTAACCCTCGCTTTGAAGCATCGGAAAAGAATGCATTTTCAAAAGAAATTTCATTTAAGATCCAGTTTTTGAGCTAAGGTGTATATGACTATCCATTTTTGAGGATCATTTGAAAGTAGGGTTTACTTTTTCAATTGCCAGCTTTACTTTTTCCAATATCTTTTCTCTTTTGATCGGCTTGACATAATAGTCAATTGCACCGTTGTCGAGCAGGCTTTTTACCACTCCGGGAGAGTTTTCTTCAGAAATGAAGAAGATTTTGGGAAGAATTGGGCTGGCGTCTCTAAGATCCCAGAAGGCAGCATAACCGTCAATCACAGGCATACAGACTTCCATAATAATCAGATCCACCTGCCTGTTTTCCTGGTAAAGTTTCATCAGTTCTTTACCGTCTTCGGCAATAGCTATGATTTTATAGCCTTCCGATTCCAGAATCTGCTGGAGCTGCTTTGCTTGAAATTTGGAAGGTTCGGCTACTAAAATAGTATATGGTCTGCCGGATGCGGAAATTCCCTGACCTTGACTCATCGATTAGACCCTCTCAATGGCTTTTTCTATTTCAGAACCAATCTCTTCG
Organism: Leptospiraceae bacterium; assembly: GCA_035345895.1. Lineage (GTDB taxonomy): Bacteria > Spirochaetota > Leptospiria > Leptospirales > Leptospiraceae > DAORDI01. The sequence continues at coordinate 2,508 of DAORDI010000427.1, read as the reverse complement.
GTTCCCACTACTTGAGAATCTTTTTCTGCAATGTCCCCTGTACGCAAACCTTTTTTTATTACTTCCCGTACAGCTTTTTCAATTCTAAGCGCTTCTGTTTCCATGGAAAACGAATATCTCAGTAGAAGAGCAGCAGACAGAATCTGTGCAATCGGATTTGCAATACCTTTTCCGGCAATATCAGGTGCAGATCCCCCGGAAGGCTCGTACAGACCGAATCCGGATTCAGACAGGGAAGCTGAAGGAAGCATTCCAATTGATCCTGTAATCACTGAGGCTTCATCGGAAAGAATGTCACCGAACATATTTTCGCAGAGAACGACGTCGAACTGGGTTGGTCGGACAATCAGCTGCATGGCTGCATTATCAACGTAAAGATGGTTCAATTCAACATCAGAATATTCTTTTTTATGGAGATTGACTACGACCTCTCTCCAGAATACAGAAGTAGTGAGCACATTTGCCTTGTCGATGCTTGTGACTTTTTTCCTTCTTTTTCTGGCGGATTCGAAAGCTGTTCTTGCAATTCTTTCAATTTCTCTTCTGGAATAGCGCATTGTATCGTATGCAAACTCTTCCGGCCCTGTTCCTTCTCTTCCTTTCGGTTTTCCAAAATAGATGCCGCTAGTCAGCTCTCTCAGGATAAGAATGTCCAGACCTTCGCCGATGACTTCTTTTTTGATGGGAGAGGCATTGATCAGTTCCGGAAAAATAATTGCCGGTCTGAGATTTGCAAAAAGATCAAAATGTTTACGAAGAGGGAGAAGGGCGCCTCTTTCCGGCTGCAGTTCAGGCGGGAGGGTTTCCCATTTTGGTCCCCCTACAGATCCGAATAAAATGGCACCGCTTGCTTCACATAATTTCAGTGTGGAGTCAGGAAGAGGTTTTCCAGTAAGATCAATTGCTGCACCTCCTACAGGAGCTTCTTCAAAGCTGAAATCCTTTTCTTTGTCTTTCAACGCTTTCTTCAGTACTTTTATGGCAACTTTCATTACTTCCGGACCGATTCCATCTCCCGGAAGAACTGCTATTTTTTTATTTTTCAAACCTGAACTCCTGCTATTACTTCTTCAAAAATCTGCAATGCCTCATGAATCCTTTCTATGGATACAATCAGTGGAGGCATCATTCTGATAACATTTTCATTCGTGGAATTGACGACGAGACCTTTTTTGAGACAATCCAATGCGACCTGCTTGGATGGAACGGAGAGCACGACTCCAATATGAAGCCCTTTTCCTCTGATTTCTTTGATGACTTTCGGGTACTTTGCCTGTATAGATCTGAGTCCCCTGAAAAGGTATTCTGAAAGTGCAGGAACATTTTCCAGAAGTTCTCTTCCCAAAATGATTCTGAAAGTTTCAAAGGCAGCTGCAACGGCAAGATGATTGCCTCCGAAAGTGGAACCGTGAATTCCTGCACCGATGATGTCCGTAAATTTTTCTCCGATCACAACTGCACCGATCGGGAATCCTGAACCCAGACCTTTTGCCAGTGTCATTACATCGGGAGTGAAATTCAGGTGCTGGAAGAAAAAGAGTTTTCCTGTTCTTCCCATACCTGTCTGAATTTCATCGAAGATCAGAAGTGCTTTATGATCCTGAGTCAGTTTTCTGGCAGAATTCAGGAAATCTTCTGAGAGAGGAAGAACTCCGAATTCACCAAGGATCGGTTCCAGAATCAGACCTGCAATTCTGCCCTCATATTTGGCAAACTTGGATTCCAGATCATCAATGCTGTTTTCCTGAATATAGTCAAATCCGGGCATCAGATCGCCGAATCCTTCTCTGATTTTCGGCTGACCTGTCATTACCATCGAACCGGTCGTTCTGCCGTGGAAACTCCCTTTCAGAGAAAGAATCACAGGGTCAGAAATATTTCTTTTCTGTGCATATTTCCGGGCAAGTTTGAGAGCGCCTTCATTGGCTTCTGTTCCTGAATTGCAGAAAAACACCTTTCCAGGAAAGCTGTTTTCTACGATGACTTCTGCAAGATTCGCCTGAGGTTCAGAATAATACAGGTTGGAAGTATGCATCACTCTGTCTGCCTGATTTCGGATTGCATCAATCAGATCCGCTTCTCCGTGTCCAAGGTTTGTGACTGCAACGCCAGAGAAGAAATCAATGTACTGCTTTCCGTCTGTATCGAAGAGCAGATCGCCCACACCATATTCAAATGCTGTTTCATATCTGCTGTACGTTCCCAGAATGTACTTATCCGTTTTTGACCGGATAGTCTCAAATGCTGTTTTTTCTGCAATTTTACCCATCTAAGCCTGCCATACTTATAAACTGCTTTTCTGCTTCAAGTATTTCTGTACGAAGCGAAGCCTGCAGTTCGGGCAGATCATTTACAGATTCAGGGGAGTTCAGAGACTGGAATGAGGAGTAAATCTTTACCTTAGGCTCTGTTCCTGATGGACGGATCGTCAGTTTTGCATTTCCGGAAAGGATGACCTGAATTACATTGGAAGGAGGCATTCCTGAAAATACAGATTTGGAAGCAGAT
>DAORDI010000426.1:1375-3345 GCA_035345895.1 Leptospiraceae bacterium | reverse complement strand
GTCACTGATGAATCGATCAAGAATTCTCTTTCCCGCGCAGAGGTTCCTAAGAGTCTCAAAGATGCGGGAGATTTTGTTCCTGTCTTTTCGGACAGCAATTCTGAGCATGGAATAGGAGTTCCTCACAATGTGATTGTAGGATTTGAGAGTTCAGTAACTGAATCAGATGCAGAAAAATTTGCGAAGGAATACAAGACTAGAATCAAACAGAAGCTGGGTTTCGGAAATCTTTATGTACTGGAATCTGATCCAGGCCTCGCTGCTATTGAACTCGCAAATTATCTGAGGACACAGAAGAGTGTAGTCACTGCTTCCCCTGACTGGTACAGACAGGCAGTAAGAAGATAAAAAAACTGGAAGGGACTTTCAACATGTCCCTTCCGCAAAATTAAGAAGAACTGCGGAGCAGGAGCCTTTTTCCGTTTCAAAAAAGACAGTAAGCGGTTCCAGTAAAAGATCAGGGAACTTAGATCCTGTTCGAAGTCCTTCTGCTGAAAAGAATATATTTTGATTAAAAAAGATTATCTGATTGTCATTCCGGTTTATAATGAAGCTGCCACGCTGGAACGCGTAGCTGCAAAAGTAATTCTTTCGAGTGCCGCATATGCAAATGTACTTCTCATCAATGACGGTTCCACGGATGAAACACCGAAAATCCTGGAGAATCTGAAGTCCTATTTCGGATGCATAGGCCTTATTCAGAAAAAAAAGAATGAAGGTTACGGTGCAACACTTGCCTGCGGTTTTGAATATGCTCTTATGAATGAATATAAATATCTCATTACAATGGACTGTGATGATCAGCATCAGCCGGAGGATATAATACGGTTTGTAAATGAATCAGACCGTATTGATCTGGTAAGCGGAAGCAGATATATGCCTGAATCGGGTTCGAAGGGAATCAGACCTCCTGCAGAAAGAGTGGAAATAAATTTCAGGATTACAAAACTTCTGAACAGGAGATACGGGTGGAATCTGACTGATTCATTCTGCGGATTCAAAAGATACAGACTGTCATCATTTGCGGAAGCCTCATTTGAAGAGAAAGGATATTCTGCACCTATGGAGATGTGGAGTTATGTGCATTCGAAAAATCTCACGGTAAAGGAAATTCCTGTAGATAAGATATATATCACTGCTGACAGAACTTTTGGAGATGATCTGGACAAAAAAAGAAAAAGATTCAGATACTATCTGGAAACCTGGAAAAAGTCTCACAGAAAGTTTTCAGGCGAAACCCTCTGGAGTAAAAAGGCACCTGCATGGCAGGCATAATCTTCAGTATTTTTTCCATTCTGTACGGGATGCATATCTATCTGGAAAGCGAGACTTTCTTTTTCAAGCTGTTCGGAGGAGTTCTTGTTTATGCAGGAATCAGCCGACTGATGAATTTTTTCCAGGGAGAAAGCGACAAAAGGGACTCCACTTTTTACAGAAGACTCGATACAGAAAACCTGAGAACCGTTGATTCAGGGAATGCAGGAAGCCGAAACTGGTACTATATCATCAGACTGAAGGAACTTTTTGCCGGACGGGATTCTGTGGACATCCTGACTTCCATCATTGCGGCAGCCGGAATCCATTCTGCCAAGTCTGACGGAAACATATCAGAAAAGGAAATTGAAGCAATCCGAAGCTGCATCAACAGGAATTTTCCCGGAAGGGCAGATCACAGTTTCATAGCGGAGGCTGTAAGGATTACCAAAAGACATCTGTCCAGTTCCGGTCAGCAGAACATACCGGTCTCCTGCATTGCAGTCATCGAGCTGTATCTGGAACTCATCAGTTATATGCCTGTGCAGGAAAGACAGGAACTGACACTCCTGATTTTTACAATTCTGCATGAAGTGGCAATTGCAGATCAGGGAAGAATTTCTCAGGAAAAGAATCAGATGTTCTTCATTCTGTATCAGCATTTCGGAATTTCCGCAGATTTTGCGGAGATTATTCGAAGAACGGCAGAATTCAAT
>DAORDI010000426.1:0-1275 GCA_035345895.1 Leptospiraceae bacterium | reverse complement strand
CTGTCTGAGAACATAAAAAACAGGAGCTGAGCAGACTTTATGAAAAATAATGATGGGGATGAGAACACACCGATTCTGGGGCAGTCTTTCATCCGTCCTTTCCGGGAACATCATACCGATCCGAAAGGGATAACAAGGCATGATTTCATTGAAACAAACGGGAACAACTGCATTGTATCCCTTCCGGCACAGGCAGCTGTTTATTTTCTGCAGGTGCCGACTTCGGCTGTATGGAACCTTATTTCTCTCTTCACTGCATTCCTTCTGCTTTGGGTGTTCTTTACAAACCAGTTTCATAAATGGGCTCATGAAGACTTTCCCCCACGCGGAGCCGTTTTTCTGCAAAAAGCAGGGATTATACTTTCACATGAACATCATTCTGTTCATCACAGAAGTCCTTATGACCGCTTCTACTGCATTACGTCCGGATGGCTGAACCCTCTGCTGGACAGAATGAATTTTTTCAGCTGGAACAGAAAAATCATTAATAAATCATTTAATAAGGATAAAATGCATGATTGAACTTAAAAGGGTCTCAAAGAGTTTTCATTCAGGCAGTTCAGAACTCAGAATTCTGGATTCGCTCTCTGCAGAAATCGGACAGGGGGAGTTTGCTGCAGTGATGGGACCCTCCGGGTCAGGAAAATCCACGTTTCTGGGAATCGCGGCAGGACTCGATTCTCCTGATTCAGGGGAAGTCATTATCGGGGGAACATTAATTACGGGAAAGTCTGAATCGGAACTGTCCAGATTCCGTTCTGAAAACATAGGTTTTCTCTTTCAGAACTTTCTTCTGATCAGGAATATGACGGTGATTGAAAATGTATCTATGCCCCTGGCTGTAAGCGGGAGATACTCCAGAAAGGAAATTGCGGAGAGGGCGGAAAATGCACTCAGGAAGGTTTCGATGCAGGACAGAATGACTCATTTTCCTTCACAGCTTTCGGGAGGAGAGGAACAGAGAGTTGCCCTCGCTCGCGCCTTTGTAAACAGTCCCAAGGTGCTTTTTGCAGATGAGCCTACAGGAAATCTGGATTCAAAGAACGCAGCAAATGTAATGGAAATTCTGCATTCACTGAACAGAGAAAACGGTTCTACCTTGGTCATAGTGACTCACGATGAAAGGGTGGCTTCCATGGCGGATCGGATACTGGAGATGGATCTGGGTCAGCTTTCTGAACGAAGGAAATCTAGAGCTTCTAAAAATAAAAAATAGTTCGAGACAAATTTTTCTTTAAAATATCTGTGATTTTGCAGATACTGTACCCATGAGTG
>DAORDI010000425.1:0-3354 GCA_035345895.1 Leptospiraceae bacterium | reverse complement strand
GTCAGGAAACCGAAACGGAAATTCTCCGCCTTCCTGTCAGTCAGCACAATTTCGAGTTTCCAGTTTTTTCTTCCGGAAAAAAGTTTTTTCAGATTTTCCCCGAAAATAATGTCCTCTTCAGTTCTGCAGAAATACAGTAAACAGATGTCATCTGAACCGTTTTTTTCCGCCATACTTCTTAAAATAGAGTATACTGGAGTGATTCCGCTTCCCCCCGCAATGAACAAGACCGGGGAGGAATTGTTTTCAGGAACGCAGAATTCCCCGCTTGCCTGACCGATTTCAAGAATCTCACCCTTTTCGAGGCCTTTATTTAAATATTCAGAGACGAGTCCGCCCGGCTGCACCTTGACAGTAATGCTGATTGTTTTCTCGCCTGGAACTGAAGTAAGAGAGTAAAAACGGGTCACTCTTCTTCCGTTCCTCTCAACAGTGACTGGAATATGCTGTCCTGGAGTGAATCCATTCCAGTTTTTGTTCGTTTGGAGAACAATTGTTTTGGAATCTGCTGTTTCCTTTCTGGTCTCAAGAACACGGGCTTTTACCTTGGAAACAGAGTAAGTGGCCGAAAAATGGCCTAAAATGAAGTCTATCCAGGCGTCTTTTCTGAAAAATTTGGAGTAATCCTCCAAGTTATGGTATGTAAAAAATAAAGTTTTCAATTCAGTTTCTCCTTTTAGGTGAATAACTGTTTACTGAAATAATACACCCTGCCTTTTTCGTCAACGGAAAAAAGAATTTTTTTCACTAGGGGAGTATTGTGTAAAAGCACAAAAGATAAGCATCACGCAGAGCCTGCACTGAGCTAACCGAATGCGACGCGGGGTTCGAAGCTCACTAATCATCGCTGCAATGCTGTGTACGTTTTTTAAATTCTGAATCAAAGGAATGCTTCGCAGTCCTAATTCCTATCCGCCCTTCAAGGGCGTTGTTTGACGGCGCACCTCCGGCAGAGGATATATTCTCCGTCCCCGTACATTCATTTCTGGAATTTTATTCAGCATAAAATGCAAAAACGTAAAAAAATTTGGAGTATTGACATTTTTCAACACAGTGTATATATATGGAAATTATGAATACTCTCGAAGTATATACCAATCTGAAGAAGGTCCATTTTACGGACGAGCAGTCCAAGGAGCTGGCCGAACTTTTCGGAAAATATTCAGAAACAGAACCGGCAAGCAGACGGGACTTAAGTGAAACGGAACTTCGAATCATCAAGGAAATCAAAGATCTGGATGTGAAGCTTTCTTTGGACATCAAAGAAATGGATGTAAAGCTTGCCAGGGAACTCAGGGAGATGGATCAGCAGCACCTCAATTACGTGAAGGAAATGGAGATTCAGCATTCCAAAGAACTCAAGGATATGGATATGCAGCATATGCAGTACATTAAGGATATGGATCTGAGGATATCCAAAGAACTTAAAGATATGGATATGCAGCACTCCAATTACCTGAAGGATAAGGAAATACAGCATTCTAAGGATATGAAAGAACTGGAAGTCAATTTCATCAGAGAAATGAAAGAGCTGGAAACAAAACTCAGCGTGAATATAGAAAAGGTCAGAACAGATCTGATTCGCTGGATTATAGGAACAGTTCTTGCCTCCGGAGGAATCCTAGGTGCCTTTCTGAAGTTTGTCCATTAAGCATTCTCAGCCAGGCTCAAGGAATCTCAATGAGCAACCGCAGGAAGGCCTGTCTGGAAGTCGGCTGCTGTAAGCTCTGCAAAAGGTTGCCCTACATTATAATCAAACCTGCTATGATTTTCCTTGAAAGCCGACTCCCCCGTTTCTTTCACTGTTCACTGCTTCCGGTGCCGGTCAGATCTCAAACCGAAGGTGCAAGGTGAGTTATTCAGTTTTTTACCTACTCAATACAAACAGGGAAAACGTGAATGCTGATGACAAGAAAGACACCTGACAAATATCAGCAGACTGACACGAAAAAGTCAATTCAGCTTTATCAGATACTCAAAGTCATTCAGAATGCGTCTGCAGGTTTATATATGCTTCTGAGACATCTGACTGGATTGATGCAGAAACTCTAAAATGCAAAAAAACTGACAATCAGTCTCAAAGACTAAAACAGATTTTATCACTTTGAGACACAAAAAAAAACAGTCTTTTTAATAAGAAAAATTAGTGTTTGCCGTAATTGCTGCAGAAATCGTATCGTCTAAATATATGAACAGTACAGCAGTATGTGGAGAATGCGAATGAAAAGATTGATTATATTTTCAACTTTAATCCTCATAGGATTTTTTTTAAACGCCTGTGACGGAAAAAGGAAAAAGGGGATACTTCTTATCCCTTATTTTTTAATGGGAGCTGATTCTTCCAATACAAAATCAGCAGCAGTATCATCAGCCGGCGGGGGAGAAAGTTCGGAACACTCCGGATCAAACTCCAGCGAACATTCCGGGTCAGGTTCATCTGACGACGGTTCAAGGGGATCAGAAGGATCTTCCAGAACCTGCTCTGTGAACAATCCCGGTCACAGCTGGGGAGATCCTCACCTGAGAACACTGGATGGTACTATGTACGATTTTCAGGGAATGGGAGAATTCTGGCTGATCCGTACAGGTGAAGGCAAGGCAGGAATTCAGGTTCGTCAGGAGCCTTGGGTAAACAACAAAAAAGTAACAGTAAACACTGCAGTCGCTTTGGCGGTAGGAACTCATACAGTTTCTATTTACAAAAGCGGAAAAGTGTACATCGACAAAGTCCTTACTGCCTTTACTTCAGGAAAGAAAGTGGATCTGGGAGACGGCACAGTCAGTCTTTCCGGCAAAACCTATACAATCTCACTGAAAGAAGGAAGCATCTACACTGTAACATTGAATACAACCTATATCAATATCTATTTGAACAGTGTAAAAATTACAGGAACAATTGCCGGTCTCTTAGGGAACTGCAATGGAAATCCTAAAGATGATCTGATTCCAAGAGATGAAACTTCTGCGATCACAATCAATTTCAACAATCTTTACAGAGTATTTGGTGAAAGCTGGAGACTCAGGACAAATGAAAGCTGGTTTGAATACGATGCAGGTCAGTCTTTAGGATCATTTGACGGACTTCCTGATAAAATCACTCCTCTTGATCCGGCAGCAGTCGCGACTGCAGAAACTGCATGTAAAGCTAAAGGAATTACCAACACTGTCCTTTTTGATGCTTGCGTACTGGACGTTGCACTGACTGGAGATCCAAGTTTTGCGGATGCAATTGCAGAAGTAACACCTCCAGTTGATGGAGGATCTCAGATCTATTACGATGTGCTTGCTGCAATCACTGATACAGGCTCATCAGGTGGAAACGGCAGCGGTGGAAACGGTAACGGTGGAAACGGT
>DAORDI010000424.1:0-3379 GCA_035345895.1 Leptospiraceae bacterium | reverse complement strand
AGCCTTTTCCGGAAGAGTGATTCTGAACCTTCCCTCTCTCTGCCTGTTTTCAGGATTGTAGAATTTCAGCTTTATCTCCGTAAATACAAGAAATCCGTCGAGAACTGTATTTGATTCATAGGATTTCAGAATGAGCCCTGCCCCGTCCCCTGCAGTCAGTGAAAAGGGAGGATCAGGAACTTCCTTTTCAGCATCAGGGCTTTCCCTGAAAAGTATTCCCTTTCCGGAAATTAAAAATAATGCAGACAGGATCAGATATAATGTAAAAAAATGCTTTCTGAGTTTGGAAAACTGTTTCATGGAAACTCCAGTAAAATAAAATTTCGGATCAGGGTGCTGACAGAACTGTCTTTCTTCCGGCGGAAAAGAACCGGGAAACAGTCATCAGGGGACCCTCTCCTTAGACTGTTCTTCCGCAAAACTCTGTCAGATATTCTGAAATTTATTTCAAGTCTTTACTGTTTCGGTCAGTTTTTTCAGCCTGAATCTTATTCAGGATTTTCGCAGCAAACCTGTTCTCAGGATCAATTGCGAGAATCTTTTTGACAGTCTTCTCTGCCCTGTAGAAATTTTTAGTATATGCATAAAGATCAGCAAGATTCACAAGATTTCGGAGATGCCTCGGCTCCCTGAGTTTGACTCTTTCCCCCAGATCAACTGCTTCTTCAAAGGAACCGCTCATCTTGAGGCAGTAGGAAGCTCTGAACATCATATCAGTGTTCACTTCATTGGACTTCAGATACTGCTTGCATACCTTTGCCGCTTCCCTGTAAATCTTCTTTTTCATCAGAACTCTCATAAGAAGCTGAGCTGTTTCCTGTCTTCCGCTGTCAAGCTCGTATGTTTCCCTGAGTATCTTAAGGGCCTCTTCTGATCTTCTCTCCTGAAGTTTTTTCCTCGAAAGTTCCAGATTCTCTGCAATCTTCTGCTCAAGCTCCAGATCAATCGCATCATCCGATTCAGGGAAAAAAATGGACATTACTGAAAAGTCGTCAATCAGTTCATATGTGTCTGCAAGAGTGCCGTAAATTCTTTCCAGATTTCCTTCGGCCTCTTCCACCTTTTTCAGAAAGAGTTCCTCATTTTCATTGATGACTCTGCTGTCCTTGCTCTTTGAAAGAACGACATCATCCTTTCCGTCGGAACCCATGATCAGAAGGTCTCCTGGATGAAGCTGGAAGGTTGTCACATAAATTTCCCCTTCGAGTCCGGAATGCCCAAGCTTCCTGAAACTCAGAGTATGTTCTGCAAAGGAAGCGATCCTGTCCCTGTAAAGAACCATCCAGGGATGTTCAGCATTAATATAATATACAAGACCTGTGCTTTCTTCCACAAGTCCGAACAGCAGAGATACGAGCATTGATCCGTCAAAACTCTCGAAAATCTTGTGCAGTTCCTTGAAGGCATTCTTCATCCATTTTTCAGGGGGCACTTCCGAGTGTGCTATATAGGATTTGGTTCTGTGCACAATGGAATGAAAGACTGCGCCGAGAACCAGAATTCCCCCAGCCCCCTGCATTGATTTTCCCATTGCATCTGCATTCAGAAATACAATGTATTTTTTTCCTTTCAAATTTAATGTCTGAGAAATACAGATATCCCCGCCGATCTGATGTTTCTGCTTTCTGAAGGTAAATTCCTTCTTCTGTTTTACAAAAAAATCCACCTTCAGCCTTGTGTTTTCCGCCTTCACTGTTCCCAGAGGCTTCAGCAGGAGAGTCGTCAGAAAATAGTCGCCATCCTGCTGTTCCTTCAGCAGCTCCACCTGCTTCAGTGTGGCCATCAGTTCCCTTGTGCGTTCATCCACTTTCTGCTCCAGATTTTCCGCATAGTCCTGAAGTTTTTCCTTTGACTCGCGGATGGAACCCACCATTCCGTTGAAAGAACCTGCCAGAAAGCCGATTTCATCCTGAACCTTCACAGGAACAGTCACATCCAGATTTCCTTCTTCCACCTTTCTTACACCTTCAAGGAGTTCATCGAGAGGCCTGATCAGTGCTCCGGACAGAAAAACCGGTATTCCTGCAATGAAGAGAACAAGTCCTCCGGCAAAGATATAAAAGAATATCATTGTAATACTGTGTATATAGAGTCTGTAATGATTATAATAGAACCCTGCTTCCAGTATTTTCCCTGAGGAAGCATCCCTAGTCTGATACGAAACATATCTTGATCTTGTCTCATCTTCAAATCTGTAATTTCTCGTATGAACCGACTCAGACGGAAGAATAAAAAGAAGAACTTCCTTTTTCAATTCTCCGTCTTTTATCTTGAGCTGTTCTGAATATTCTTTCAAAGCGGAAGAAATTTCCGGAAGCTCCTTTCCGTTCTTTTCGAGAAAAACCTTCAGTTTTTCGGAAAATTCCTTTTCAGGAAACTCGTGGATTTTATTCGCCCAGAAGAAAAGCCGTCTGTTGATGGCTGAAGTCTCTTCAATGCCTGTCCCCTTTGCCTTCGTTCTTGACTGGAACTCTTTCAGATAGGCCTGAAGTGCAGAATGCTTCAGTGCCGGCTCATTCTTAAGTTTATCGTAATCTCTCTGTTCAGTATCCTTCAGTTTTTCATATAAATATGTCTTTCTCATGGAATGCTCTGCAGAATAAAGAACAGAGTTTTTCTGTCCCTTGACAGCATTTACAGATCCGTCAGGAAGAAGCTCATAAAGGAAGGCTGTTCCTTCATTTGAAGAACCCGATTTCAGAAAGCTCTTTGTTTCATTTATTCTGAGACTGTCAAAGGAAAGATCCATTTCCTTAAGAACAAAAAATGCGGTAAAATTGAAAAGCAGGATGAAGGAGATGAATGAGGCACCGACCACCTTGAACATAAATGTAGTTCTGTCCGTGGTTCTGTTGATGTAATTGATGAAAACAATGCAGAAACCGGTAAGTGTGCTTAATGTAAGACTTATGATATATGCTGATCTGTCTATGTACCCTGTCTTGTTCAGAAGATTGCAGATGGCTGGAACAATTGCCTCAAGAACGTATCCGACTGAGATCCAGAAGAAAGGAGACCTTTCTCCTTTCTTTGCAGAAAACAGCCTTGAAACCGACACAGCGACAATGGATACTACGATGAACAGGTTCAGAATTCCGTACAGCCTGTACACATCAGGCATGTAAAAATCGTAAAAATGTCCTCCGAAATCAAAGAACACAGGTGCTGAATTTGAACGGTATACAAGGTATCCGATTATAATGACAGAAAGAGCACATTGAATCCAGAAGACTGCCCTTGCAAGCCTCGGTCTTGTGAGAGTGGGATAATGGAATGCAAGCTGAACATTGTAAATGTGATGAAAAGGAACAAATAGAAGCAGAAGCAGTCTGGGAATCAGGTTTTCCGTGTTGATGAACTGCACTGCAGCATATCCCAG
>DAORDI010000423.1:0-3383 GCA_035345895.1 Leptospiraceae bacterium | reverse complement strand
CTTCTTAACCGCAGTTCAATTTTGCATTTTTGCAGTGGGTGCTAATTGACTGTAAAATGAACAAATAAATCCCTAAAAAATCCCCCTTGTCTCAAACCAGAGCCAATCTGCGAAGCTGGTACTGAGGGTTTAAAAACATTGTCATATATGAAAACAATTATGAAAATCAGATCAATCTATGATCTAATTTTTACTCTGAATAAACGTAAACTCTGAAAGCTCAAGAGCAGCATTGGAAGCATTCCCTTTTGCATAACTAATCTGATACTCGGATTTTCCTTTGGGAACGGACAGTTGGATCATCTTTGCCTCATTCCCTTGAAATCTGCTCTCATAAACATTTTTTGCATCTGAGACAATTTTGACAGTGCCTTCTGCTTCTGCTCTTACAAAAAATATCAGACTCGTTTTAGAGTTACTTGGATTCTGAAGTACCATTTTCCCCTGAGGCAATCGAATTACTTTTAACTGATCTTTGGAAATAATTGCTCTTAACTCGCGCGGATTGAGACCCGAGAAATATCCTAACAGTGCATCTTTACTGAAAATTTTATTATATTCCTTTTTGAGCGGCCTTTCATCTGAAAAGGTAGGAGTATAATAATCTATCATTCGTTCACCCTTGGCCAGTCTTTCCTGGTAGATCTTCAGATTCAATAAATTCTGCGCATAATTATCCAGATTATTGGACTCAATTAAACTCATATTTGACCGAGACGGATCTATTTCTATTTTCATCTCTTCATTAATCCATTTCAGATGAATCACTCTGTCCTTGGAAATCACAGAAAATCGTTTATCCCAATTTGAACTCCAAAACAAACCAATGTTTTCATAAAATAAAGATTCTGTTTCAGGATCAGTGTTCTCGCACTGTTCCATTGGGTTTCTCATTGTTCCATATATTTTTATACTTTTTCCTTCATCTACTATTTCATTAAACGGAGTATTGAAATAATAGATGCATTTCTTATGCAGGAAATTTCTTAAGTACTCAGTATCGCTGAATTCATATGTTCCAGAAAAAGGATGATTCTCTAAAATTAAAACAGAATTTTTTTTCAGACTGGGAATTTCGGTCAGAAGACTTCTCCAATAAGCAAAATGCCTGCTGTGAACTCTGCTGAATCCCTGTGCAGCCGACTTCAGAGTTAAACTCGAAGAAAACACAACAGCAAATGATAAGAGTATAATTATAAATCTATATACATTTCCAAACCGCCTCAGCATTAATATAAAAAATACCAAAAACAGAATAGCTCCGTACGAAGAAAAATGAATCAATCGGTTCCCGTAGCCTATACCATAGGAAAAAGACGGAAGAATTACACCGGAAAATATGAGTAAGACAGAAAAAATAAAACCTAAGATTAAGTACTTCCATTCTATTGCAGGAAGATCCATCTTGATCAGAATCAGTGAAGCTAGAACCAGCAACATTGACAAGAGAAACACAGTCTCGATTTCCCTGTAATTGTTCAAGTCCAGCATATTCTTCAGCAAATACTTAAAAGTGATAAAACTGGAACCATTGAACCCATCTATCCAATAGAGCATAACCTCGTACAGTCTTTTACTGACTTGAATACCGAAGAGAAGATTTACTTTTTCTAAATTCGGAGAATTACCCGCAGATTTGATAAAAGCTGAATTGCTGATAAAGTAGACAGCAACATATGAAAAGAGCAAAAAAAGCCATACAACAGTCACCCATCTGTTTCTGATCGAATCGAGAATGAGCTTATAATTAAAGCAGAGAATCATTACAGGATATATAAAATGGAGGTGCCAGACCATTTCATATACACCGCTGGAGATTACCTGCATTGCGAGTGAGAGAACAAAACTCAGATAAAACTTATAATTTTTCTCCCGCGCAGTCAATGCAACAGAAAAAAAGAAAATTGCAGCCAAGGCTGTAATCTCTGAAAATGCAATCTGAATGCATACATTGCTGTAAACCTGATGATCAGAACTCCAAATCAGCTTGAACAGCCCGGCCAAAAAAGATAGGTACACACTTTTGGGATACAGCAGATAACTGATCAAAGAAATAATGACTGCACTCAGTAAAAGATAAGTAAAATGAAAGTAATAATAATTTACTATATTGCCTCCGCCTAAAATACCCGCAATATTCCAGGCAAAACCTGCGAAGGGACGCTGTTTCTGGGAAAAATAATCCGGAGGATTAACCCCTGTAAACCAGGGAAGTTTACCATCCTGCACAATTCTGTATATTTTAATATTATCGTTATCGACAAAAAGATCAGCTGAATACTTATAAAAGGTAGTATAGGACAACAGTAAAACTGTCATCACTGCAAAAAGAATTTTAAAAAGCTTCATATTCACTTTTTCCATATTCCAACCAATGATTTCCCCATCTTATAAAATAAAATTCTGTCCATTATTCTTGAAATTGGAATAATAACTCTATCCCAAAACAATATTTGAGACTTATTCGGAGAAGGCTGCTTCAGGAAAACTTTATTTACAGTGGAAGCCATCACACCAAGAGAATCCAAATACCGGATGTTCAATAAATTTAATTCAGCCGGAATGACGTACAGCAGTTCTTTCCTGCTGTATCTTCGAAAATGTCCTATAGATTTGTCAAATTCGGAATATAAAAAATTATGGGCCGGGACGAGTATAATCAAATGTCCTCCGACTTTCAATTTTTCATAAGCATTCAGAAGCTCTTCTCTGTCCTTTTCTATATGTTCAATTACGTCTATATATAAAATTGTATCATAAAAGGAATCACCCGGAGTATCCTTTATTGTTCCATGAACAACATTATAGCTGCTGTCATTAAGATTCTGTTTCAGTTTCTCAACTAATTTTCGGTCAGGTTCAACGCTTGTCCAGGAGCAAAAGTGAGTATTTTTGAAAATTATCGTGTTTGTTCCTATCCCTGCACCAACTTCAAGAACATCCCCTTTAATAAACTTTACTATTGAAGAACTCCAATATTCCTTCCAATTCACAGCATACTGAAATATTTCAAGTTCTGATCCTATGTAATCAATATTGGACATTATATTTCCTCAATTTCCTTGATATAGTCTCTGTACACCTTCGAAGGAATAATCTTGTAACTGCTTCTCCTGTTCAAAAAAGAAATTAAAGTAAAGGCTGCGATAATAACCATCTGACCAAACAGCAAAAGCATATTTGTTGCAACAACTGATGTCCAGCCAGGGACGGCATAATTCGTAAACAATTTAATATAGACCAGTATAATTACAAATAAAAGAACTAAAGACATATTCATTGCAGAAAAAATTAGTATACGAATGCTCAGAAGATCAAAGTACACAGAAAATGCGGAAATCCCCAGAAGAACCAAGGAAAAAAAATTCATTTTTGATTCTCCA
>DAORDI010000422.1:0-3410 GCA_035345895.1 Leptospiraceae bacterium | reverse complement strand
TCCCGTTCCGAAAGTCAACGGAAAAATTTCTGAACTGCCCAAAAAGTCTTTGACATTTGTCAAAGAAGCTGGAATGGGCATATATAATTAAATTATAATTTTTTTATATATTTTTAAATTTAAAATGCATCACGCGGAGGCGCAGAGAAATGATGCAGGGGAGGCATTTTTGGCAGGAGCCCTCCGGCGGATTGAGAGCCCGCACACTGAGGAGCCGCTGCTCAGGATGACAAATCATTTTTAACAGCAGAGAATTGGCCTGCCGAAAGCAGTTTCCCACCTTGCGCCTGCTTCTGCCTGCTGGCATTTCGGGCGGAGATCCCGCGACGGTTTCGGAGACTTTGAAGCTGCTAAGGGCTTCGCCTTCTTAGAATACAGATTTACCCGAGAAATGCAATTGACTCACTGAAATAAATTAGCATATATAAATTACTATATAATAAGTACATTTACCTATCACAGCACCTGGAAATTTCTATTTCACAGCACTTCTGGGTGAAAACCCCTTCTGCATCGTCGGCAGAAAAGATGCATTTTGAAAATGAGAACCGGATGCATTCTTCATATTTCTGAAAAATGCAAAAAACTTCTGACGTAATTAAAAAAACATTTGAATTTCATAAAAAAGCCGGTCAGATTAAAGCAGCAGGCCTGGGCACCGGCACTCTGAATACTGTCCGGCACTGCGGTGCAGTTTTTTGGAAACTGAAACTATCGTAAGTTTCTAAAAAGACCGTCTGCTGTAAAGAAACAGGTTTTGTACGAAAGAGAAAAAGTACAGACACTTACAAAAAAGGGATGGGTGGAAAAAAATGAAATTAGGTCTGGAAAACTTTATCATAAAGAATATTATAATTATCGTGCTTATATTTTCTGCAGTGCATTGCAAAAATCCGGGCAATTCAGGCAAAGATTCAGAAAGTCTTCTGCAGAATCTGGGTCTGACTTTTGTGAGAAGCAGCCGGGTCACAATAGAAGGAACTGCTGTCAAAGGAATCGTAAAACAGGGCACAGTAACTGTGAATCCAGTGAAAACGGACGGCACCTGCAATACTTCTGCTGTACTCGCAGGCGGAACTACTGACGACAGCGGAAACTATTCCATAGCTTTCAGCAGAACAGGAGGACTTGTCTGCATAACTGTGTCTGCTTCCGGCACAGGCAGTACAAAAATGTATGATGAGAAATCCAATACGGACATAACACTGACTTCAAGCTCGACTTTTAAACTCTCTAAAGTATTATCTGAAACCAAGATCACCGGCAGTAAACGCCAGGGCTTGCTGGTTTCTCCTTTTTCCAAGTTTGCAGCTGCACGTTTTCAGAATCTGGCAAAAACAGCAGACAGCAAGACGGATATGAATGCGCTTTACAAAAAAGCAAGCAAGGAAGTCGTCATCCGTTTCGGACTGAGTACTGGACTGTCCTCCTCCAGCCAAAAGTCCGAGGTGAATGCTCAAAAAGATATCAGAGCAGCCATTAACGATGCTGATTATCCCGAACTGGATGATATCCTGACAGACCTTCAGAATCCGGCAAGCGCAGTATCTGCAAAATTCATTTCCATAACAGCGGGTTTCTCCCATCTGGCAAATAAACACAAGAAGGGCAGCACAGTAACTGCCGAAGATGTAGATTCGGTCATCAGTGCATTTGCCGCTGATTTTGAAGACGGACTTTTTGACGGAAAAAAAACGGACGGGACATCCATTACAATAGGGACAGGTGCAGTGCAGACCACCTTTTCCGGCACTCCTCTGACAACAGTCCTGCTTCCTGCAGTTACAGCCTATCTTCAGGAAGGCGGGAAACTGTCCGCAGGCAGTCCGAATACAGTCTCTGTCACTCTGACTGCAACGGAGGCAGCGAGCCAGATTCAGTTTGTAGACACCACTCCTATTAATTCTGACAGTACTGCAGGAACAGTTACACCGGCAACGATATCTTTTTCACCATCGAGCGGGCCCGCAGGAACTCTTCTTAAAATCACAAGTCTTGGCCCAGATTTGTCGAATCTGAGTTCTGTAACCATTTCCGGCGTGCCTGCGATCATTTTATCCAAGTCTTCAACTTCTGCGACAGCCTTTGTGATGCCGGGCGCAACGACCGGTGCTGTGGCCGCAACGGACGGTACCACTGTTATGAATGCAAGTGCAAACTTCACCGTAGTATCTTCCGGAGTTATCGCCACACAGCAAGGTTCTAAGTTGGTCGGAACAGGAAATACAGGAAACGCCACACAAGGCTATTCAGTTGCACTGAGTGCAGATGGAAACACTGCCATCATTGGAGGATACAGCGACAATGCCAGCCAAGGAGCTGCATGGATATTCACACGCTCCGGCACAACCTGGACTCAGCAGGGTTCCAAGCTGGTGGGCACAGGAAATACGGGTGCAGCCAACCAAGGAAAATCTGCAGCCATCAGTGCTGATGGAAACACTGTTGTCATCGGCGGCCCTGCTGATAACAGCAACCTTGGTGCAACATGGGTATTCACACGCTCCGGCACAACCTGGACGCAGCAGGGTTCCAAACTCGTGGGCACCGGGAATGTCGGGAATTCCCAGCAGGGGATTTCTGTTGCTATCAGTGCAGACGGCACTACAGCTCTCACTGGAGGGTACATGGATAATTCAGTCCAAGGAGCGATATGGGTATTCACACGCTCCGGTACGACTTGGACTCAGCAGGGTTCCAAACTTGTAGGAACGGGGGGAGTCGGGAATACAGCACAGGGCTTTGCTGTCGGTATCAGCGGCGATGGAAACACTGCAATCAGCGGCGGTTATGGTGATAATACGAACGTAGGAGCGGCCTGGGTGTTCACACGATCAGGCACAACCTGGAGTCAGCAAGGCTCCAAGCTGGTCGGTACAGGAAATGTCGGTGCAGCACAAATGGCCTGCACAATCGGCCTCAGTGCTGACGGGAACTCTGCATTTCTTGGCGGCTATGGTGATAATGGAGGACTTGGTGCAGCATGGGTGTTCAAACGCTCCGGCAGTACTTGGGCTCAGCAAGGTTCCAAACTGGTCGGAAGCGGAAATGTCGGAAATTCACAGCAGGGTTATGTCAGCATCAGTGCAGATGGAAACACTGCAATCAGCGGCGGCCAGTTGGACGGCACTAATATGGGAGCCTCCTGGATCTTTGTCCCGTAGTCATGATGCAGTCTCCTGCCTGTTCTGTCATAAGAGCAGGCAGGAATTAAGTTTCCTATATAATAAACAAAATTACGTTTTAGCGGATTCCATTGCAAGGCCACTCTCATTCGCCTTGCATTTCGAATAAACACACCTCTGCATCGGGGCCTCGTGAAGGCATTTCTGCCACTGATAAATTCAAATAATATACTCACCTTACGCAAATACAATATGCTATCTAGATGCAATAATTTTCCGAAAGCA
>DAORDI010000421.1:0-3412 GCA_035345895.1 Leptospiraceae bacterium | reverse complement strand
CTCTGTTTTTTATATACAATCTTATTTTCTTCGGACTTGGTGAAGAAGCCGGATGGCGGGGTTTTGCACTTCCCCGATTTCAGGAAAAGATGTCGCCTCTGAGAGCAGGAATTTTACTGACTCTGTTCTGGGCACTTTGGCATCTCCCCCTCTTCCTTTATCGGCCTGGTTATCTTTCCATGGGAGTCGCGGGTGCAGTCGGCTGGGTGCTCAGTCTGCTTACAGGAAGCATTCTTCTGACATGGTTTTACAATTCGTCAAAAGGAAGCATACTGATCTGTGCAGTATTTCATACTGCGATGGATGTCGTTTTCACTGCAGAAGCTGCAGGAAAAAATATCATTAATTATACTGGATTTTTAATTACAGTGTGGGGAATTCTTACAGTCTTCATCCTGCTGCTGGAAAATAGAAACGGGGTAAAATAAGATGGCATTCACTGTAGTAGACAGCATTCTGCGCGACCGCGCATTCAGGAACGAAAAGAAAGTTGCAGTCGCGCGCTTTGCTCTGTTCTCCATGGCAATGATGTTTGACATTCTTGCCTATCTGGGGTTCATCGAATATACTGCAGTCAGACCTTCCATGACCACCTTGCTGATGGATGTTCTGGTCGTTGTTCCCTCTGCGGTTCTGCTAATTCTTCTTTTGCGAAATGTATACCACAGTCTCATCAAATTTTTTGCAATCACATTCGATTATTCTCTGATTGCGATGATGCTGATCTTTGACCCTACTATTCCCAAAGGAGGGCAGCAGATCTACTGGGTTATTCTGGTTGCATCCCTGTTTCCATTTTTTATGAATCTGCTCCGATATTCCAGAACCGGCACTCTGTACTCTTCCATTCTGACTCTTGCACTTTTTACAGGCGTATCCTTCCATTATAATCAGGGAGAAGCAGAAAATCTGGTCCCGATGTTTTTCAATCTGATTATGATGCTCCTGATAGGATATTCCATCACATCCTCAAGCAGAAAGATGATGGAAGAAGCGAACACAAAAAAGATGATGGAACGGTACCTTCCTCCCCAGCTTGTAAGTGAACTCTATAAAAAAAATGCAAGTATTGAACCCGGAGGTGAAATGCGGAAAGTGACTGTTCTTTTTTCAGACATCAGGTCCTTTACTTCCATTTCTGAATCCATGAAGCCTGATGAAGTCGTCAGTTTTCTGAATGAATATCTTTCTGCAATGACTGATACTGTATTTCATTATGGAGGGACTTTGGATAAATTTGTCGGCGACGCAATTATGACAGTCTTCGGAGCACCTGTGGAAAGAGGCGACGATGCCGTCCGTGCAGTGCAGACAGCAGTATCCATGATCAAGGCCCTGGCAGAATTCAATCGGCTTCACAATCATCTCAAAGCTCCTCTTGAAATAGGGATCGGGATTCATACAGGTGAAGTGATTGCAGGGAACATCGGTTCTGAAAAGAGGCTGGACTATACTGTGATCGGGGACAATGTCAATCTCTCTTCAAGGATTGAAAGTCTGACGAAATATTATAAGTGTTCAATACTGATTTCTCAGTCAACATACGATGAACTTGAGAAGGAAAGCAGTGCCGGGACATTCGCGGCAAGAGAAGCAGACAATGTGACTGTCAAGGGCAGATCAAAAAGCATCAGGATTTACGAGATTATGGTATTCAATTCTGAAGAAGAAAGGAAGAGAATGCTCAGTCTCCGGGACGATTTTGAAAAAGGACTATTATTATATAAAAATTTACAGTTCAGGCAGGCCCTCGATGCATTCAGCTCCATTCATAATGATTTTCTGAGCACACTGTATGCAGAACGGTGCAGGAATTTCATCAAAAATCCTCCCGCCCCTGACTGGGACGGAGTCTATCTCTCCGAAACAAAATAAGGCAGAAAGGAATGAGAATGACTGGACTTTATATGAAACGGTAAAATAATGAATTTTATGAATTCGTCCGAATCAGTAAAAATACTCAAATCAGGCTTCTTTTATTTTCTGGGAATCTTCGCCCTGGGTTTTGTGCTTGGAACTGTGCGTATTTCAGTCCTTGTGCCCCGCATCGGAGCATTGTACGGAGTTCTGCTGGAGATCCCGATTATGCTTTCTGTTTCCTGGTTTTTTTCCCGCTGGCTGATCCTCCGTTATTCCGTTCAGAGCGGAGTAAAGCCTCTCCTTGCTTTCGGCTTCTGGGCTTTTTTTCTCCTCATCAGTACGGAGACAGTTTTTGCACTCACCGTTTTCGGACAGACCCCTGCAGAGTACCTTGCAGGTCTTCAGACTCTGCCCGGTGCACTCGGACTTGGTGCTCAGATCGTATTCGGAATCATCCCAGCGCTTCACCGGGAACAGGGTTTTAAACCTGAATGAATTCCTTCTGAATACAGAATAGAAAAAGGAACAGCAGGCTGAAATCCTTTATTGAAAAATATGAACTCATACGGATGCAGGGTGCAGTCATAGAGATACTGAGGCGTAATGAAAAAATACTCTTTCATGAAAAACTGATACATTCTAATTTAATATATGACGGATTTTATTCTGGAGAAATGAAACAGAAACTGCACTTGTCGGTTATTTTGTAAACTGCGTCCCTCCTGTTTTTTTATGTGCCCCTTCTCAGCCGAAAGAGCTGTTTTGTCGTCTGATCGGCTAAATGGGAAATCTGAGAGGGGTGGGTGGGCTAGGTTCATTGACTTACAATGCATAAATGATTTGTAATGAAAAACTTATTGATGAAAACGCCTAACGGCATCTAAGATTCATTCAGTTCATTAACTCGCTGTAAGGCGAAACGGTTCTTCCGTGCTCAACGCCTTGCGGCATCTAAGATTAATTCAGCTACGAGACAGGAATACATGAGGGAGCGTGGCTTTGAGGGTGCTCAACGCCTTGCGGCATCTAAGATTAATTCAGAATGTTTGCTAGTTTGCTGATAAGTTCTTCTGTGTTGTGCTCAACGCCTTGCGGCATCTAAGATTCATTCAGGAATTTTTATCTCAAGCATGGAAGCATCCACTTTGCAGTGCTCAACGCCTTGCGGCATCTAAGATTCATTCAGGGATAATGTAATGCAGATGGTGGCACCGCTGAAAGAGTGCTCAACGCCTTGCGGCATCTAAGATTCATTCAGTGGATTTTCATCTGTAATTGTTTCGATGTATTTGGTGTGCTCAACGCCTTGCGGCATCTAAGATTCATTCAGCCTGCAGATACTCATCCATTTTCAGGGATAGGAGAAAGTGCTCAACGCCTTGCGGCATCTAAGATTCATTCAGCAGGAAATGCGCGAAATCAGCGGAGTAGGGGAGATGTGCTCAACGCCTTGCGGCATCTAAGATTCATTCAGAATCCATATTGAGAGGCCTGTTGCAAAGGGAGATTATTTTAGTGCTCAACGCCTTGCGGCATCTAAGATTCATTCAGA
>DAORDI010000420.1:0-3443 GCA_035345895.1 Leptospiraceae bacterium | reverse complement strand
AGGGACGAAGTCCCTTTGGCCCTCCGGGAGGATCACACTCAGCTTGCGAAGCAAGCTGCAGATAGGACAGCAATATATAGTTATATAAAGGGAGACACACTATGAAAGATTATCTTTTAAAAAAATTCTGGGGCGGAGTTCTTTTTTCGATAGGAGCTTTATCAACTGCTGTCATGGCTGTGGCAGTGACAGGAACAATCACATCCTTTAACTCGGGAGATAAAGTATCTTCCAGCAAAGTAAATGAAAATTTTTTAACGCTGAAGACTGCAATAGAAAGTATTCCAGAATGGACAAAAAGTGGAACTGATGCAGTTTTTTCTGGAGGAAATATTTCTGTCGGTACAACGACGGCTGTTTCCGGAACACGGGTCACAGTGAACGGCAGAATCTCTTCTAGTGTGCTTGGGGTTTATTGCGGCAATACTTCAGGAATCGGTACCAGTGGATCTTTTACAAATGGAAGTACTGCTGGAGCAATCAGTTATAACGGAAAAACAGGATACAGAGGTGCAAAAGCGGCCTGTGAAACTGCTTGCAGCAATACAAATGCTCATATGTGCACAAGTCATGAAATAGCAATCAGTCGACAGCTAGGCTTAACCATTGATCCTACAGAACAAATGATTTCGATAGGAGGATTTATGTATGATGGAACTTACTATGCTACAGACTGTGATGGCTGGACAAGTGCTTCCAGTACTAAGATTGGTATCGTTACAAACCATACTAATGGTACTTATTGGAGCATAGCCTGTAATGGACTGAAACTTCTAACCTGCTGTCTTTAAAAAAATATCTGATAGTTTATCACCAAAGAAAAAGACAATGGAGTTTGGGATTATTATAAAAGACAGATATATTTTCGTAATTGATTCGAAGCATTTTTTCAATGTCCCCTGTAGGGGAATTGCCGTGACGAATCCAGATCAGTTTCGGAGGAGATCCATATACAGAACTCAAATGATGAAAATCATCATCACGGGTAACAATGATGAAATCGTTTTCTTTGGCATATAACCAAATGACTTCGTCGCCGTCAGTTTCATTTCCATATATTCGAGGATGTGTAGAACCCGGATACAAATCAGCCAGCCTTGCTGGAAGTTTATGGGACAAATTGCAGTCGAATAAAAGCTTCAGTTTAGACCACCATCGTAAACTGCTCTCTGTCTACAATATAAGCGAAACAGGCAAGAATATCTTCCTTTGTCAAATCAGGAAAATCATCCAATACTTCTTCGTAGGTCATCCCGGAAGCAAGATAGCCGAGCACATCATAAACTGTAATCCGGAGTCCTCTGATGCATGGTTTCCCGCTTCTTTTCCCAGGTTCTACTGTTATTGTTTTTTTCCAATCCATACTGCTAATTTAAATTTTTTAGAAAAGGAGTCAAGGTTTTCTTGGATGAACGTGGACAGCATTATGATCAGACTTTCCTCCATTCCAAATGAAATAACCTCATCATCCTCGAGGATTAGAACTCCCTGCAAAGACAGGGATTCCAAAGGGACGAAGTCCCTTTGGCCCTCCGGGAGGATCACACTCAGCTTGCGAAGCAAGGTGCAGATATTTACTGTATTGCATTTATAAAAACCAAAGGAGACGCTATGAATGAAGAAGAACTGATCAAAAGAATCCAGATTCTGGAAGAACAGATGGAAGCGATAAATCGCCGCCCGTCATATACAAAATGGATCTCTGTTATCCGAAAATATAAACTGCTTTTATTTTCATTATTATTTATCCCATTTGGAATCCTTCTTGCGGCAACCGTCACAAAACCGCACATCTTCACCTCAGGAGAAAAGGTTTCTGCATCAAAGGTAAATGAGAATTTTGACACACTGTATGCGAAAGTGAATGAAAATACACCCACAGGAACAATCCTTGCTTTTGCAGGAACAAATGTTCCTTCCGGATGGCTCTTATGCAACGGCTCAGCGGTAAGTCGAACAACCTACGATGAACTTTTTAAAACAATAGGAACAGCATTTGGAAACGGTGACGGTTCTACAACATTTCATATCCCCGATTTCAGAGGCAGATTTCTGAGAGGCCTGGATGGAACAGCTGGCAATGATCCGGACAGTGGATCATCTTCTAATTCAGGAGCTGACGGCAAAAGATTTGCACTGAATGGAGGAAATACTGGAAATGCAATCGGCAGTTATCAGATTGATGGTATTAAAAGTCATCAACATGTAATGAATTTTGGTTCAACCGGAGGCGGAATAGCTATGTGGTTCAGTTCAGTAACATCCGGTGCAGGAAGTCCAGTTAATTATACAGATAATTTTGGAGGCAACGAAACCCGTCCCAAAAACGTGTATGTAAACTTCATTATAAAGTATTGATACCTATCCCCGCAAACCTGAAAGCTGCTGCTTTCCTGCACCCTATATTTTCTTTATCCGCCCTGTCTGAAAGGAAAGGGTGGACTTCTATCTCAGAAAGCTCTTCCCCTTTCCGTGTCGGAAAGGGGACTCGTCGGATAAATGTATGCAGCGGATAATTCGAGGGGATAGGCAAAAGCAGACTCTTCGGAAGGCTGAGGGGGATACACAGGAAAAGCATACGGAAAACGCAAAGACAAGCGAAACCCGTCCCAAAAACGTGTATGTAAACTTCATTATAAAGTATTGATACCTATCCCCGCAAACCTGAAAGCTGCTGCTTTCCTGCACCGTATAATTTCTTTATCAGCCCTTTCTGCAAGGAAGGGGTGGACTTTTATCTCAGAAAGCTCTTCCCCTTTCCGTGCCGGAAAGGGGACTCGTCGAAGAAACATCTGCAGCGAATAAACTGAGGGGATAGGCAAAAGCATTCTCTCCGGAAGGCTAATGGGCAGTAAGAATACTCGCCACCAAAAACATCGGGCATACCAATAAATCTCTTACCCAACATACGCAAAACTGACGGAACCCGACTCAAAAAAAGCCAAGCGAAAATTACACCTTTCAACATTTTAATGATTACAGGATGTAATATAATGAATAAAAATTATATCTATAACACATTCATTTGACAGAAAAGTCCACAATGCTCCATTGGCACAAAAAACTCTGGAGAATTTTTATGAAAAAAAATCTGGTACACATTCTTCTGCTGTCCGTGATTCTTAACTGTGAAAGCAGAGAAGACAGGAAGAGCAAAAACGAAGACAAGGTTTTAAAAGATCTGATCACTGCAGGAACACTTTCATTGGCAGCGAGGGATCTTCTGAAAGTCCCCTGTTCTGAAACGGTCAGTGAGGCAAATACATCCACCGTTGTCACAGTTCCGTCTTCGGGAACTTATAAAATCTGCGGGAAGGAAAAACTTACAGGTGCGTCTGTCAAATTCAGCAGTTCAAGAAAATACAGAATTACAGCAGCGAATGGAACCCAGGTTCTGGAAAGTTCCAGATGCAATTCAAGAAGTTTTTCGATTGATGTGACTT
>DAORDI010000419.1:0-3447 GCA_035345895.1 Leptospiraceae bacterium | reverse complement strand
TTTTGCCCTAGTCAGTGAATTGGAAATTATCATAGGTTCAAAATTCAGACATTCCTGAAGTTCCCTGTACTTTGTTCCTTCTGTGTACCATTTGTACTTAATTTCAGAAAATCTGGATTTCAGATCCTGATTCAGTTCGCCGTAATAAGCCTTTCTTTCATCAGCCACCGTTCCCTTCACAAAAGGAACCTCTGTTCTCGGAAGATTTCTTTTCAGAAATGCATTCAGCCATTCATTTCCTGTATTCGGTTCTCCTTTGTATGAAGAATAATAAACCACAGATAGAATCAGAAGAACATTCAGTCCAAGCACAGTCTTTTCGGAAAAAGACCATTCTTCATGAAGCCTGTCTTCAAACAGAAGAAGAAACATAAAAACGGAAGGGAGCAGAAGACGGAAAGCCATAAAGTCGCCCCCCATTTTGATCACATATCCGCCTGCAATAAAAATGCCGACAATGTCCCTGAAAAGAATCCAGTCGAAGGATTTTTCCGATACACTGCTTCTGATATACAGTACGGCGAAGGATACAAGCAGAATTCCTAGATAAGGTGTGTATTTCAGAGTGTGCTGCAGGTAGAAGATCCCGTCGGAAATATTGACCTCCCCTCCTGCCTTTGCATAATAACTCATAGGAAAAATATCATTATAATAAAAGTAACGGAATATATGATATCCCCCGACAAAAAAAGCCAGCGGAATAAAGAACAGGATGAATGCACGGATTCCAAGTCTGTTTTTCAATGCACTTAAGACATAAATAAATGAATAATAGACTGCGAAAAGAATAAACTCAGGTCTTACAAGATACAGGAGTCCGAGCACGGCAGAAATCCCAGGGGAAAAGAATTTTTTCCTGTCCAGTACCTGAATGTAAAACAGCACAAGCAGGAAATATGTAAGTGAATTTTCAAGACCTGAGGTCGTAAAATCAATGAAACCCAGATGCATAGCATATACTGAGGGAAGCAGAAAAAGATGAAGCTTCTGCATTGTATATTTTTTCATGAAATAATAAAACAGAACTGCCTGAGACAGAACGCTGAAGAGAATGCCCAGGACAACCGCGATCTGAAAATGAGCCAGACTAGTAAAAAACTTTACGAAAAGAATGAGAAATACCCAAAGAGGGTGAGTGAAGCATTCCAGCCTGTTCCATTTGTTGAAGCTGAGACCGTTTCCTGCAAAGTAATTGTCTATATGCTTGAAACTGATGAATGCATCTTCCGTAATCCAAATTCTGTCCACGGCCCTGTAAAGAATCACTGAAATCAGAATCACAAAAAAAAGAATATTCAGAATAAAATTTCTGTTTCTCATTAACTGCTCCTTTTCGACCAGGCAAACCTGTCGCTCAGATAATAATTGCCGAATGCCGCAGAGAGTATCCCTGCAAGATTCCCGGAAAAACTGCATCCGTAAAAACCGAAGATCTGATTTTCACTGCAGATGCCTGCAAAACTTCTCCATACAGAGATCTGCACAAGAAACCCTAGAACAGTGACAGCGGCAAACCGGGGAAAACTGACTAAGATGGCACTCTTTGTATTCAGACGTTTTTCACGGAACGTCCAGGAATTGTTCAGGACAAAATTGAAAAGCACGCTCATTACAAATCCAAAAAGCACACTGAAGGATGATACTGTATATCTGTTATCATGTATTGTATGCAAAAAATATTTCTCAATAATTTCCATCCCTGCCCATTGCCCGAAAAGATTTACCAGCACTCCCGCAAATCCGGTAATGCAGAACTTGATAAACACAGGGGACAGAATTCCGCCCATCCGGATATCAGCCAGTGCAATCAGAAGATCTGCGAGAATCCGAAGACTCACCTTGGATTTTCCGAACGCTCTTCTTCTTAAAATATGGGAAAGTTCCGCTATTTTCAGATTTTTTCCTCTGCCGAGAAATTCAAGAAGAATCTTGTAGCCTCTGGGATTGATCCGATGCGCAGTTTCCAGAAAAAGACTCCTTGTAATTATAAAATATCCCGACATCGGATCAGAGACATTTACGCCCAGAAAAAATCGCCCGAGCTCCCCGAAAAGCCTGCTCAGGGATCTTCTGAAAAAACTCATCTCAGAGAATCCTGACTGCCCTTTCCTGGATGCGATAACGATATCAGAACTGAGGGAAACAGAATACATATCCGGGAGAAGCTGCTCGTTATGCTGAAGATCTGAATCCATCACAGCAAGTCTTTCACCGCCAGCCATTCCCATTCCGTGAAGAACTGCCGAACTCAACCCTCTGCTCCCTATTCTTCTGAAAAGAATGATCCTGTCGGGCAGTCCCGAAAATTCTTCCCTGAGTTTCCATGTCTCATCAGGAGAGTCGTCATCTACAATGATGATTTCAAAACTGATTCCCGCTTTCTTCAGAACAGTGCAGATTCTGGGCACGAGCACTCTCAGATTTTCCTTTTCATTGTATGCAGGAAGAATGACTGAGAGCTGAAGCATATTAGATTTTTCTAATATAACTTAAGGAAATATATGCTTCCTTTGTAGTGATGTAACTTCTGAAATTCCCGAGAAAATTCGAAAGAATGTCGTCACGGCTCAGCCCGCCCTTCGTATTGAACTGCGCATATGTAAACTGTCTGTGAGTTTCGAATGCAAGCCTGACAGCATTTGATTCATCATGAATATAACTCAGCTCTGATCTGAATATGAAACCGTTCCCATATCCGTATCCTATGAAATTCAATGCTCTCTGCACATGAAAATCCCGGAACTTGGAATACGAAAGAGGGATGTAATAAAATGAATTATCAAAACGGAATTTTGAAAAATGAGCCTGATACCCCCCGCCGACAGGAGTTTCCACTGTGGAATAACTGTAACTCAGACCGTTTCCGATATAACCGTAGAAAACGGGTCTTGATCCGATCCACTGCATCACATCATAAAGCTGATATTTGAAATAATTATATCTTATCCCAATCCCTGCATAGAACCCGTCATTGTTTCCGAAAGGGCCTGCAGACGCACCCCCGAAATAGTATTTAAAATACATTTCAGTGCCCTTCTCATTCACAGTTGATTTCGCATTCCCGTCGGCAAAGTTCTGGGTCCCTGTAAAAGTATGTGCTGTGTCATTCAGATTCGGAGGGAAAAGGGAAAACTTGTTTCCCTTCTCTGAAGAGATCTGCCCGAGAAAAAAATCCTCATCCCTGGAATTGCGGGACCTCACTGTCCAGCCTGTACCGAAAACCCTTGCCTGGAAAGAGAATTTTTCTGAAAAATATCCCCCTTCTAGAATCCCGAAATTATAATTCCTGTCATAAGTGATTCTCGAACCGCCCTTGAATCCTGAAAGATTCGGATATTTGTTTCCAGTCTCGAAAATATGTTCACCGCCGTTCCTTGCACCTCCGGCGCCCAGGTACCACTCTGCAGAAATCTGAGAAACAGCAGACATTAAAAGAAAAATAAGTAA
>DAORDI010000418.1:0-3491 GCA_035345895.1 Leptospiraceae bacterium | reverse complement strand
CAGTAAAATCAAGCCTGCCGGCTGGGAAAAGCGCAATTATTTATGAAAATCAGTATAACAACTGCTTTTTTATTCCTGTTTAACTCTAGAAATACCTGTTTTCAGAAATCAAAATTTGCCTTTTGCCTATGGATTTTCCTGCAATGATTTCAGTCAGATATACAGATATCTTCATCCTGTCAGAGCGGTGTGAATCTCACTCCTTTGGGAGACTCCTTTCGTCGAGGCTCGAGACAATCGGAAAGAACCAAAAAGACGCCTCTGTCCTGGACAAGCAGGCTGCCTACAGCAGCAAGACCGTGGCTGTGATGTTTGGATTCATGACGGGACTAGGAAAATCATCGAATGCTGGGAGCAAATCCATCAACATAGACAAAGCAGAGAATGTCTTCGAATCGTTGAATGATTCAAGGAATTCCTGGAGCGATATCCATAGTTGCAAACAAAACGAAGATGAGCACGAAGCTGACAGAAGACGATGTGGAAAAATATCTATACGATATTGATTTGAGCTATATAAAAATGTTTTCTGATTTTAATTCTTTATCTGCTGCTTCAAATTGCAGAGCCATCAGGCAGCCAGCGTCAAAACTTGGCGGCCCAAAAAGCGCAGCGATGCAGCAGCATTGGTCTGCTGACCGCCCATTCACCTGCCGGAAGTCCATCCAGTTTAATGCAGGCATATTTGACTTCTTTTCTAAAAGCTGTAACCTTTTTCAGATAGTTTTTTTTATCACGAATTCTTTAATTTCTCTGGCAAGCTCCAAATATCGAAAAGCTTCTTCCTTTGTTGGATCATTTTCAATATCATCATATCTGACACTCATTCCAATATCATTTAAATTGGAAGTGGACGCGATAATAAATATTGAAAAACCGGAATCAATTTCTGCACACTTTTTAAACAGTGCCGAAATATCATGTTTTGTATTTATTTTTTCCTTATGAAAATTCAAATATGCTTTGAGAACTTTCTCAACGGCCTGCTGCTGTAAGTCAGTTCGGCAGTTCCCAGATCATGTTCTGCCTTCAGTAAATAATTTTTCGTGACATCGGTCTTCAAATCAGAAATCCTTCTTCATATATATTATTATATATTGTATTCATTACATTTTTATTCTCTTCAAAAACGGTTAAATTTCGAATCATAATATCAAAATCCGTATTCAAGATTTCATCATGAATGGCAATGATGATTTTCCCTTTGATTTCTTTTAATTTTTCTTTATCCGGAACATCATGGAGCAGAACCAAAAAGTCATAATCACTGTCTTCCTCAGACGTTCCTTTCGCACGGCTTCCGAAAAAATATATGCTGTGAACCGGAACGTCCAATTTCTCCAATGTCTCTTTAAATTTGATGACAATCGGATCTTTCAATACATTTTTCAGAACTGAATGATCTGCTGTTTCCGTAATCATAAATTCTCCTTTTTACATTTTAAATCATTCTCCCCATAGGGATGAACGGCCGTTTGTCCCTATGGGTTCTTCTCCCTTTCCGCCGCAAGGCTGCTGTACAGAGACACCGAAAAAGGAACAAAATAGGTAATAATGATCTTTAGGATTCTCCCTGTCTCATAGTTTCCGCTCAGAAACATATCATAATGATTTATTGCACCGAGCAGAGTTCCTACAATCAGTGCTATCTTCAGAGCGAGGAGCAGCTTTCGTTTATGCTTCAGCATTTCCTGTCTCGCGGCAGTGTTCAGCTGAGTGCTTTCGCAAGCAGGCTCAGTGTTCTGTCGAGAATTTCATCACTGTGGGCATTCGACAGGAATCCGACCTCGTATCCGGAAGGTGCAAGATACACTCCGTTCTTCAGAAGTGAATGAAACAGTTTTGCAAATTTTTCCTTGTGAGTCGCGGGGATTTCCTCAATTGTGCGGATTGGATTTAATGTTTTTTCATGAAACCAGAATACAGAGTCTTCAAAATCCGCAGCCCATTCAGAGTCGGATTTCTGATTGAGAATCGAAACAAATTCATTGCAGAATTTTTCAGTTTTTATCCTCAATTTATCATGAATTTTATCCCGTTTCAGTTTTTTCAGAGTGGCAAGTCCCGCTCTCATTCCGAATGGACTTCCGCTGAGAGTTCCCGCCTGATACACGGGTCCTGCAGGTGCGACCATATCCATCAGATCCTTTCTGCCTGCATAGGCACCGACAGGAAATCCGCCTCCGATGATTTTTCCGTATGTGACCAGGTCAGGCTTGTTTTTTACCTTCGCGCTCATTCCTTGAAATCCGATCCGAAATCCGGAAATCACCTCATCAAAGATCACAAGGCTTCCGTGTTTATGCGCTGTTTCAGTCATATATTCCAGAAATTCCAAAGACTGTTTCAGAAGGCCGTAATTTGCGGGCATCGGTTCAATGATGACTGCTGCAATTTCTTTACCGTGTTCGGCAAATATCTGATCCAGTTTTGCTCTGTCATTCAGAGGAATGACGAGAGTGTCCTGCATCTGTCTTGTGCTGATTCCTGCACTGTCCGAAGATGGCTCTCCAGCCAGACCGGAACCTGATTTCACCAGAAGAGAATCCAGATGACCGTGATAACATCCGTCAAATTTCAGAATCTTGTCTCTTCCTGTCGCAGCCCTTGCCACTCGAAGAGCAGACATCACTGCCTCTGTTCCGGAAGATACAAATCTTACTTTTTCTGCCCAGGGAATTTCAGATGTGATGAATTCCGCAAGTTCGAGAGAGTAGGGTTCACAGGCACCGAATGACCAGGCGAGAGAGACTGTCTCTTTTACCGTTTCTTCCACTTCTCTGTCTCTGTGACCGAGGATCAGAGGACCGAAACTCAGACAGTAGTCAATATATTCTTTCCCTTCCACATCTGTAAGAACTGCTCCGTCTCCCTTGGAAAAGAAAACAGGGGTGCCGCCTACACTTCTGAATGAACGGACTGGGGAATGCACTCCGCCCGGACTTACTTTTTTTGATCTTTGAAAAAGTTCTTCTGAATTCATATACTGTTCTCCTGTTTTGGAACCACTGTCTTTAATTTATGCGAGGACAGCTGAAATGTGCCTATTGTGCCAGGCGGAAAATGATAAATTCTTTCCGGAAGAGAATCGATGGAGATTCCTCCGTTCATTTCTGAAACGACTGTCACTGATCCGTTTGCTATAAAATCATTCAGCTTAAAATTCAGTCTTGCCCTGTGGCTCAGTTCTCTTGCAAATACTCCGAAGTAGGGAGCATCCTTTGGAAATTTCTGCTGTTCATTTCCGGACAAACCGAGACAGGAGGAATACCATCCCGTGGAACCGGCCCCTGTATACAGAAGCAGACCTGAGCTTTTCTGTTCTTCCTGTGAATCCCTGTACCGAATCAGATACCTGCTCGTCAGATCAGGACTCATATTCCGAATCGAGATTTCATTGACGCATCCCACTGTCTCAAGGGTTGTTCCTTCAGGATATTCCAGTCTTCCGTAAATCATTGCCCATTCCACGACCTCAGTGTCCTGGAAAT
>DAORDI010000417.1:0-3524 GCA_035345895.1 Leptospiraceae bacterium | reverse complement strand
TTCAGTTTGAGGTCCTTTCCCAGAAGATAATACCATCGTACTGAAAAAATAACTGCTCCCAGAAGCTGAAATGCAATGGTAGGCATCAGATAACCGTAGGCTATCTGCGACCAGATATGCTGAAATTCCTTGTAGTCGAATTTCCAGGCCAGTACTGCAATGAATGCAATACTGATAAAGATTCCTATAATAAATTTTCTCATAAATTATCCCGGGGGCCAGGCGAATGATCTGCCTGCCAGAAGATGAAAATGAATATGGAATACAGTCTGACCGGCATCTTTGCCCATATTGTTTACAAGCCGGTATCCGTTTTCCTGAAAACCGTTCTTTCTGGCATATTCCGAAGCAGAAACAAGAACCCGTCCAAGCATTGCAGCATCTTCCTGTTCTGCCTTGTCCATTGATTCAATATGTTTTTTGGGAATGAACAGAATATGTTTCGGGGCTGCAGGATGGATGTCCTTGAATCCCAGGCAGTCGTCATTTTCGAATACAATTTCCGCAGGAATTTTCTTTTCCAGTATTTTGCAGAATAAGCAGTTGTCTTTCATAAGTTCTCTATACAGTAAGTAGAATGGATCAGGCAAAACATAACGAGCCAGCTCCAAGAGTGCCTGCAACATTTTTTCCGGTCTCCAGTCTGAGGTTATTCCAGAGTACAGGGAATACGATTTGAGACACCTTTTTTTTGAGTTTTTCCAAGTATAAATCGGAAGATTTTGCAAGTCCTCCTACCAGAACAATTCGGTCAGGATTTACTGTATGCACCGCTGTTCTGAGAGTCAGTGCAAAATATCCGAGTGCTTTTTCCAGGACATCGCCGGCTTTTTCATCACCTGACTGAACAAGAGAAAAAAACTCAAGGGCATTTGCCAGTCTTCTTCCTGTCATTTCTTCGTACCTGTTCAAGAGACCGCTTGCACTGAAATAACTTTCTATGCATCCGTACTGACCGCATCCGCAGAGAGCCTTGCTGTCCGGTTCCACTGTAGTATGACCAAGCTCCATTCCGTTTCCCTGAAAGCCGTTGTAGATTTTTCCGTCCAGAACCCAGCCCGCTCCAAGCCCAGTACCAAGCGTAATGACCAGAAGATTTTTTGAACCGGTGCCCGCACCGAAATGGTATTCTCCCAGCGCAGCACAGTTGGCATCATTGTTAAAACATACTGGGACAGAGAATTTTTTTTTCAGTGATTCAGTGAGAGGGACATTTTTCAGTCCATGCATATTGGCTGAATGAAGAATGATTCCGTTTTCAATATCAATCGGTCCGGGAGTGCCGATTCCAATTGCTTCCGGTTTTTGAACTGAAAAAGCTTTTTCACAGAGAGAACTGACTGCATTTAAAAAATCTTCATTTCCCCAGTTTTTGCCAGTGGGAGTGTTTGATTCAAAAATGATTTCACCTGATCTAAAGATCAGACCAGCCTTGATGCCGGTTCCACCGGCATCAATCCCCAGATAAGCTTTTTCCAATTATTTAGCCAGCCACTTCATCATTCCGCGAAGCTTTTTACCGACTGCTTCAATCGGATGTGCAGCTCCTTTGTCACGGAGTTTCTGGAATTCAGGATATCCTGCTTTTGTTTCAGCCACCCATTCTTTTGCGAATTTTGCACCGTTGGCCTTCTGGATTTCACCGAGAACTTCTTTCATTCTCGCTTTTGTTCCTGCATCAATGATTCTTGGACCTCTTGTCAGATCTCCGTACTCAGCAGTGTCTGAAATGGAGTATCTCATTCTTGCAAGCCCGCCTTCATAGATCAGGTCTGTGATCAGTTTGACTTCATGCAGACATTCAAAGTATGCGATTTCAGGATCATAACCGGCTTCAGTCAGTGTTTCAAAACCTGCCTGAATCAGCGCAGCCAGACCGCCGCAGAGAACTACCTGCTCACCGAAAAGATCTGTTTCTGTCTCTTCTCTGAAGCTTGTTTCGAGGATTCCTGCACGTCCTCCGCCGACTCCTGCCGCATGCGCGAGAGCCTTTGCTCTGGCCTTTCCGCTGGCATCCTGATAAACTGCGATCAGGCAGGGGACTCCGCCGCCTTCAGTGTAGACTCTTCTGACAAGATGACCAGGACCTTTCGGTGCAACCATATAGACATCCACATCTTTCGGAGGCTGGATCAGATCATAATGAATATTGAATCCATGAGAAAAAACAATGGAATTTCCAGACTGAAGATTCGGACGTATATCCTTTTCGAACATATCTGCCTGAATTGTATCCGGAGCAAGAATCTGGATCACATCTGCTTTTTTTGCAGCTTCGGCTACTGTATAGACTTCAAAACCTGCCTGTTTTGCTTCATTGATTGACTTGGAGTTTTCTTTCAGACCGATAATCACTTTCAGGCCTGAATCTTTCATATTCTGAGCCTGTGCGTGTCCTTGACTGCCGTATCCGATTACAGCTATTGTCTGGCCTTTCAGAACGTTCAAATCGCAGTCTGAGTCATAATAAAGTTTTGCCATGGGTAAAATGCCTCTCTGTTGGAATCATTTACCAAAAAAAATTCATTAGGCTCTCTCACAAGGAGAAAAAGGTTTGCCTTATTGCAAATTCTGAGTGAAGTGATAGTAACCGAATGAATATAAAGTCTCTCTCGTTTCTGAAAAACTTTTTTAGGGCATCGCTTCTGCGTCAGATCACGATTCCTTTTGTACTGCAGATTCTTTTCATTTCATTCATCATCACATACATCTCTCATAAAAGTGCAGACTCCAAAATCAGGCAGATGACTCACCAGTTTATGGATGAGACAGGAAACAGTGTAGAAAAGAGTCTGGAATCATTCATTGATGTCCCGAGAATTCTGAATGAAAATACTGTAGCTCTGATTGAATCGGGAAGACTGAATGTGGACAATTTTCAGGAACTGCTTCCCTATTTTCAGAATCAGTTCAGGAAATTCAACATCAGCCATCTGAACTACGGAAATGAAAAAGGAAATTTTCTGGGAGTAGGAACTGCTCTCTGGGAGGACATCGGGTACGTAAATCTCGTTGCGGAAAAATCGGAAAAAACGGAAAACAGACTGCAGTACACCTGTTCAAGAATCAACGGAGAGTTTGTAGGCAGAAAACTTGACAGGATCAGTGAGCCGATGAAATTTGCCTGGTACCTGGATGCGAAACAGAAAAAAAAGCCTGTCTGGTCGGATGTATACATCTGGACTGATCTCGAACCGCATATCACTATTTCCGCGAGTTATCCTGTGTATTCCAGGAACGGTGAGCTGAGAGGCGTTCTGGGAATAGATCAGGAACTGAAATATCTGAATTTCTATCTGGCGGAAATGAGCTTCAAGAAAGGAAAGGTGTTTGTGATGGACAGGGCCGGCAATCTGATTGCTGCATCTTCAGGAGAACCGCTTACCAGAAAGAACGGTTCAAACGAAGTGAGAGTTCATTCTTCTGAAAGCAGGGAGAAGCTGATTTCGGAAACCAGTCTTCATATCCAGAAGCATCATTTCAATTTCAAGGACATCGTGGACAATACTGCAGGAAGCTATTTC
>DAORDI010000416.1:0-3528 GCA_035345895.1 Leptospiraceae bacterium | reverse complement strand
ATCGTATCCCCTGATACAAACGGTTCCTCTAAAATGTACGATGAAAAATCCGGGAAACAGATTTCATGGACTGATTCTGAAAATTCCCTTGTGACAGTGATGAATGAACCGACCGTATTTGCGAACGGAAAGAAGATAAAAAACAGACTGAATATCTCTCCTATCTCAAGCCTCAGTCTGAGAAGAATAGAAGAACTCGTAAAGTCCAATACTGACCCTGCTCTGCTTGGATCTGTAACCAAAAGAGCCAACAAGGAAATTGCATTCCGGCTGGGACTGAAAGGTTCATTCTCAGGGAAAGAATTAAAAAATAATGATTCTGCAGCCAAATCAGCGACGGACAGGGACATTGAAGACATCAACGATCTGAACATAGATATTGAAGACAGCTCTGATCCTGCAGCCTTGAGAATGAGACTTCTTCTTGCAGGCTTTTCGCAGCTCGCTTACGAAAACAGGAAAGACAAAACAAAAGAAACGACTGATCTGGACATCAGCAATGTCATCAAGGCATTTACCGAGGACGCAGCAGACGGTATGTTCGACGGACAGAACAGCTCAGGACAGACAGTGCAGATTGGAACCTCAGGCACATCTTTATCCGGAAATTCACTTACAGAAAATCTTCTTCCGGCAATTCAGAATTTTGTATCTCAGGGGGGAAATCTTGCAATAAGCCCTGGCGAAGCAGTTCCTGCGGTGAGCCCTTCTTCGGTCAGTTCTTCCGTGAGCTTTACCGATACATCCACACTTCTTACAGTTGAACCTGTGATCAATGCAGTGCCCCTGGAAATGCCTGTATTCTCAATTTCTCAAGGAACATATAATACGCCCCAATACATTTCCCTCTCAAATCCGACAGATGCGCAGATTTATTACACTCTTGACGGAACAACTCCGAACTCCTCCTCTTCCGTGTATTCAGCACCGTTCCATATCTGGACAGTGGCAGGAGTCAGTATGAAGGCAAAAGCAATCAAGAAAGGTTTTGTAGACAGCGGACTGCTTTCTGGAACATTCAGCTACAACCCGATCAAAACGAGACAGACTTCCTGCTTCACTGCAGGATTTGCCTCTACCGGCTGTACAGGCACTTATCTGGGACAGGATGCATACTATTCCAAAGGTTCCACAGGGGTTCTTACCGACAACGGGGACAGCACAGTTTCCGATACAACCACAGGACTTCTCTGGCAGAAATGCTCATACGGTGCAAGCG
This sequence comes from Leptospiraceae bacterium, assembly GCA_035345895.1. Classification (GTDB taxonomy): domain Bacteria; phylum Spirochaetota; class Leptospiria; order Leptospirales; family Leptospiraceae; genus DAORDI01. The sequence goes on along the minus strand of DAORDI010000416.1, from coordinate 2,309 downwards.
GCCCGACCTGTGCAACAGGAACTCAGACATCTCTCAATTTTGCAAATGCATCCTCTTACTGTTCTTCACTGACAGCAGGAGGAAAGACCTGGAGAATTCCTACGATCAGAGAACTGCATTCCATCCACTATCTTGCGAATAATCCCAGAATAGACACATCAAAATTTGGAGCCACACAGGCCGGCGACTACTGGGCAAGCGACACCGCAGTATTCAACTCCTCTGCGGCCTGGACAGTATCATTTTATGACGGAACAACACTGACTACACCTCAGACCAACCTGAGATATCTGAGATGCGTCACAGGGACAGAAAAGAAGACAGTAAGCAATTTTACAGATTTGGGAGACGGAACAGTAAAGGATCATTCCACAGGACTTTACTGGCAGAAATGCACAAACGGACAGAACAGTCTCGACTGCTCCGGCACCGGAACTGCAGCTGCAGACTGGGCCTCAGCAGTCAGCTACTGCAACACACTGAACCTGGCAGGAAAAACCTGGAGACTGCCGAATAAAAATGAACTGGTATCCATACTGGACTATCAGAAAACAACTTTTCCACTTACAAACACTGACGTCTTTCCAAATATGCCCAACAATCAGCTGTATTGGTCTTCCACTACAAACAATGTCACGGGATTTTTCAATGAGGCGCTTGTCCTGGATTTCGGATCGTTCTCCAAAGGACGGATGAACATAGAGTCCAAAGGATGGTCTTTCGACTATGTAAAATGCGTCGCCGACTGATTGAATATAATATAATGATCATAAAAACAGCAAGTCCATCCGGCAAAGATCTTCTGAACCGGACGGCCCGACTGTCAAATACAGGAAAATTTTTCAGATGAGGCCTGAAACAGATATGCTTGAAAATATGAATTTTCAAAAAATCATTATGATATATCTAATCAGCTTCCGGAGGAACAGATATCCAGGAACTCATTTTCTCCTTCCAGCAGAATCCAATGAGTGTTTCCATCGTGACAGAGAACCGCGACAGCCTTCCAGATCCTTTCTCCAGAAGGACTGAACAGTGTCCAGGTCTTTTCCCGATTCATTCCAATCGACTTCATAAACTTCTCGAACTGTTCAAAACGCTCCGAGTTTTCCTTTGAATGAAAATGGGAAGCATAATAACTGTTGAAGTCGATTTCCCCATCGTGGTACCTGTCGAGAACAACACCGTCAAACACCCAATGCCCGCTCCAGATAAACGGGCTCTGTCCCTGCAGAAGATCAGCGATGTCAGTATACACTGCGCCCCCGCTTTCTACTCCTTTTTTATCTTGGATGAATTCATTCCACTGCTGTCTTAAAGAAAGCTCATTCTCTTCAAGAGACAGCCTGTCCGGATACATACGGTCAAGAATGCGGGAGGTATTTTCAAGTTCAGGTTTATTCTCAGCATACTGAAAATAATGGAGAAGCATTGAAAGATCAGGAAACATTTTTTTGGGATATACGGACATTGTAAAATATTGCTCCCAGTATATGTGAATATACAGATGCCCGTATTTCGAACAGTCGCGGATTTTTTCCGGCATACGCTTCCACTCATCCATAAAAAGCTCCATCCACAGAGGATCAAAATCCCGAAATTTTTCTTCGTCTATGCTCAATCGTAATGCCTTCTCACGGGCTTCACGCAGCCTCAGTATGGAATGTTCAATTGCAGCTTCCAAAAGATCCTCTCCCGTATCTTCGGCGAACTGAAACAGACGCTTCGGACAGTCCAGCTCTCGAAAATGTAGATTCTATTTTTTCCCGAATTTTCTGTAATCTAAAAATCTTCCTTCCAAATTCTTCTGGAAAAATGTGGGAACTCCATTCTTATCCTGAGAAAAATTATGTCTCATAATCTTTGACGAATACCCTCCAATCACTCCGCTCCGAACGTTGGTCTGAGAAGTGCTCTTCCTGACGGATTATGTCTCATTATACCTAGGGGGTGCAGCAAGCTGCCCTAGGTAAGATTATGTCTCTTACTTTGACCTGTGGGAACTCCATTTTCTGGAGAACTGTTTCTTGAGTGAATTATGTCTCATTTACTAAAAGTAGGGTTACATCAGAATGGGTGAAGAACTGTCGGATTATGTCTCATTCAAACTATGAAATTGACGTCCGCTCTTTTTAGAGATAACAAAAATAAATCTTCAGAATGAGACATAACTTTTCATAGGATTTTGTGGGAACTGCAACAGTTCAACTTCTGGATGATTATGTCTCATTATTCCAAATTAGGCCAGCCACATTTGAGTCAATGGATTTGCCTGATTATGTCTCTTAACCCGCCGACCCGCCAGTTCC
>DAORDI010000415.1:0-3556 GCA_035345895.1 Leptospiraceae bacterium | reverse complement strand
TACTTTGCTTCATATTCAGTCAGTCTTCCACCGGATGAATATCTCTGTATTTTAATGAAATATTCATGCATTCAGCGCAGCACAGACTGAGTGTATTTTCATTTTCGCTGAATTGGGCTGCAGAAAAAGTGCAGACAGCGATATCTGTGCATTCAGATTCAGAGAAGGCAGTTTTCTTTCCCTGCGGTTCCTGCAGATTCTCAAAAGACGAAGGACAGAGATGCCGGCGTTTCTGCTCCGTCCATCCGGAAAATCGGAGCATATGGAAACATACTGCGGATCTGCAATTTTCACTTGCACGGAAAGCTGATTCAGAATTATCTGAAGAGAGAAAGGATTTATGAATAAAATTATTGCAAAAACTTACAGATATCTTAAGGCAAACTCGGGAAAGGACATTTCCTGGAATCTTCTTATGGAAGATCTTGCTGAAAAGAAAAAAGACAAAAAACACGGAAAGAAACATTCAGGAGACCATAAGGAGGATCTGATGATCTTTCTCAACTTTCTCGAATCGGAGCTTCTGATTGAAAAGCACAAGAAACATCTCCATGTGTCAAAAAATTTCAAAATCACGGGAAAAATTTTTCTTTCAAAATGGGGTGACGGTTTTGTGAAACTGAGATCTCAGAAGGAGGTCTTCGTTCCCAGAGAATTTACCGAGGGGGCCATTCCCGGAGACACAGTGGAAATCATTCCGCTTGGGTTCGGAAAAAGAGGCAGGCTGGAAGGTGAGGTCCGCGAAGTCATTAAAAGAGGAAGAACATTTTACAGACTGAAGATAGTCGATGCAGATGAACATTATTTTTACGGAATCATACTTGATCAGAACGGAGAGGAAAAAGAGGGATTCTTAAGAAAGAAAAGCCTGCTTGCCGACGTCGTGCGGAGCATCAAAAAGGATGACGTTCTGATTGTCAAATTCAGAGAGGACAGTTTTCAGTCAGGCAATCTTTACGAGACAAGCTTTCTTCGGTTTGAGGAAGGAGATTCGAGGGACAGAGACTATAACAGGATTCTTCTCAAGTATGATTTTCATCAGAATTATCCTGAAGAAATCATTCTGAATTTTCCTGAAAATCCGGGACCTGAAAATACGGAGGACTGGGGCGAAAGAGCGGATCTTCGAAATCTCTGGACTGCCACAATTGACGGAGCGACATCCAAGGATTTTGACGATGCGGTAAGCATTGAAACTGAGGGAGACATTGTCCGTTTTTATGTGCACATTGCAGATGTAGGTCATTACGTCCGTCTGCACACACCTCTGGATGAGGAGGCACTGAAAAGAGCGACGTCGGTCTATCTGACTGATCATGTGGTTCCGATGCTCCCCCCTGTGCTTTCAGAGGATCTCTGCAGTCTTGTGGCAGGGAAGGACAGACTTGCATTTACTGCAGAGATGACAGGCGACTGGAACGGAAGAATTTTCTCTGCACGGTTCTATAAATCCATCATTAAGGTGGACAGACGTTATACTTATGAATCGGCTGAAGAAGAAATCATTAAAAATGAAGAAGGCAGCAGGATCTGTCTTCTGAATCGTCTGGCAGAGGGTCAGAGAAAGTTCAGGATGGAGGAAGGAAGAGTCGATCTGAATCTGAAGGAAGTCTATTTTTCCACAGCCGAGGACGGAAGCGTGAAGGAAGTCAGAATCCGGGAAAGACTGAAAAGCCATATGCTGATAGAAGAACTGATGCTTTCTGCTAACCAGAAGACAGCGGAATTCATCCGGAAAAAAAAGGCTCCGGCACTGTTCCGGATTCATGAAGTGATGGATGAGGACAAGCTGGAAACACTGAATTCATTTCTCAAGATATACGGATTCAGAAATCAGATTTCTTCTGTGGACTACAAGGAAATCAGAAAGGTGCAGAAAGCAGTCTCCGGTCATGAATCGGAAAGGGTTTTTAATTATATTCTTCTCAGAAGTTTCATGCAGGCATTTTACGGAGGCGGGAAAGGAGGACACTGGGGACTCGGGTTCACTGACTACTGTCATTTTACTTCTCCTATCAGACGGTACCCGGACCTCGTCATTCACAGGGTGCTCGAAGCACTGATCCGCGACGAGGAGCTTCCTTACTCAAAGGATGAAATCGTTGATCTGGGATTCCATACCTCGGAAGAGGAAAGAAGAGCCGCTGAAGCCGAAAGGGATATGAACAGACTCAAGGTATGCAGGTACATTGATGCTGCAGGAGTAAAGGAATTTACCGGAATCATTGTAGGGATCAAGCCTCAGAATATTTTTGTGGAACTGGAAAACATTTACGGGGAGGCAGTCGTAAAGCATCATCATTTTACCGATGAAGATGAACTGCATCTGATGAATGAATTTTCTTTCCTCTCAAAAAAATATTCCAGACCCTTTTTTCTGGGAGAGCGCCTGAAGCTCGAACTGGAAAAAACGGACTTTGAAGAGATGAGAATCTATGCAAGACCGATTATTTCTGAAAAGAAAAAATGAGTGCCGGAATAGTTGACATATTATACTGAATCAGAAATCATGAACTGCAAATGAACAGATTCAGTATTTTTCATAGTATATTCTTCAGCCTGATTTTACTCATCTCAGGTTCTGTCACCTGTGAACCGGCACAGAAGAAAGGCAAGCCTACAAGCTTCACATCCAAGGACTTTGAAACGGTCATTCAGGTAGTGGACAGGCACTACATCGACAGAAACAGCATCGATGTGAACAGAGCCTATGTAGACTCGGCAGTCTTTGCTCTGTTAAGTCTTCCTCATACACTTTATCTTCTTCCTGAATCCTATTATGAAGAACGTGAAAAGTTTGAAGAGAAGGATGAGATTATGCCCGGGAAGACATTCAAGATTTCTCCCTCGGACAAATTTCTTATCTTTGAACCTGACTACAAAAAAGTGGAACAGATCAGAAAGGAAAGAGCAAAATCAGAGTCTGCAAAGCCTAAGCTGAGCAATGATGAAATAAAGAAACTTGTGGAAAGAGAGCAGGCAAGAAAGAATGTGCTGGTTTCCAAATGGGAAATGGTCGGATTCACAAGAAAGGATTTTGATAAAGTCATCTCATTCATATCTGAAAATATTTCAAAATACAAGACTCAGCCGATGAAGGAACCGCTCGAGGAAGTGGAGGAAAGCGAAGCCCAGAAAGAAGAATTCAGCATGAAGGATGTCTGGCTTGCCGCTGCAAACGGATACTTAAGCTCACTCGACCCTCATTCCAATGTGTTTGCAAAGGAAGTCTGGGAAGAGTCAATGGCAAAAATTTCTGACGGAAGTTTTGAAGGAATCGGCGCCATTTTGAGCGGCGGCGGAAACAAGGAAGTGATCGTAGAGAATCCTCTTGAAGACTATCCTGCAGTCAAGGCAGGTGTCAGAGCAGGAGATGTGATCCTAGGCGTAAACGGAAAATCCACCAAAGGTCTCTCTCTCGAAAAAGTAGTCCGCAAGATCAAAGGGAAAAAAGGAACAGACGTTGCACTTCTTGTAAAAAGAAAAGGTCTGCTCAAACCTATTGAAATCAAGGTTACAAGAGACAAAATCGAAATCAAGAACGTTCAGGGAAGAC
>DAORDI010000414.1:0-3569 GCA_035345895.1 Leptospiraceae bacterium | reverse complement strand
GGAAGAATTAATAACCATTTACAATCCTTTTTATTCCGTCTTTGAGAAGATTTACATTGAAATTAATCAGCAAACCGATTCTTTTCTGAGTCAGTTTCAAATACGTAAGAAGCTGCTTTGAATGAAGAGGCAGTATTTTTTCCACTGATTTTATTTCCAGAATAATCTTATCATTCACAATAATATCCGCACGAAAACCAGCTTCAAGAACCCTGCCTCTGTATTCAACCGGAACTATCTGCTGACGTGTAAATGAAATCCCTTTTTCCTTCAGTTCAAAAGATAGAACTTCTTCGTAAACTGATTCCAGAAGTCCCGGCCCAAGGGTTCTGTGGATCTCAATGCAGCACCCTATGACCGAATCGGTCAGCTCCTTCTCATCCATTTCTCCTCTCCATGCGCTCTGTGCGAAAAAACCTCTTTTTAGACAGACCTATATATACTCATCCCATAAACTGATTTAAAGAAATGAAATCCTTGATGTATTCAGGAATCAGTTTTCTGAGTTCAGGAGACAGTTGCCGAAAATCTTCTCCGTAAGGACTCACATTCAGATATGAAAAATCCGCCTTGTCTATGATCTCCCTGAATTCAGAATCCAGAATATAAGCCTTGAAAAATGACTTAGCATAATGAAAGTATTCCTCCTGAGGCAGATATCTGCTGTCAAATTTTTCAAATTCATCTTCCAGAAGTTCATTCTTTGATTTAAAATAGGGAATCATTCCGAATATTTTTTCGAGGATTTCCTGAAGAGATATTCGTCTGTCAGACTGAATTGCAGCCCTCAGTCTGGTCAGATTAAAATATTCCTGCGGTTTATCAAAAATATTCTGTTCGACATATTTTATCATTTCATCCCATCTGCCCGCTTCGGCATACTGCTTAAGATCAGAGTTTTCGGAAACAGTCTTTTCAAATCTGTCAAAATACATACGGTCTATTTTCATTCCTTCCGGACCGATATGTGTTTCCAGATTATGGACAAGTACATCTATTTTTTGAGATATATATTCTGAAACTGGAGTTCCGCCGCCCCCTGTTTCTTTTCCTTTCTTCATTTCCTTTGGGATCTGAAGAATTTCGTCATAGGAAAACTTCTCTTCAAAATACTCACAGTTTGCAAAGAAATCAAATATCTTAAACAAAGTTTTCTGTCTCTCACCTGCCTGAATGCGAAGAGCAGGATCTATGATTTCTTCTGAAAAATTGTGCTTTCTTGTGCCTCTTCCTTTGATCTGAATAAAATCTGTAGGAGAAAATATAGGCCGCATAAGACAGATATTCAGTATGTCAGGACAGTCGTATCCGGTAGTCATCATACCCACAGTTACGCAGACTCTGGTTTTGGAAGTTTTATACAGAGGATTGAAATTGCCTGTCCCTGAAAGCTTGTTATTTGTAAAGTTTACTGTAAACTGCTGAGCGTCAGAAATTCTCGAAGTCACCTGCACAGCAAAATCAGAATTGTATCTGCCTGGAAACATTTGGTGAGCTGACACATTCAGAATTTGGGTAATTTTGGCTGCATGGTTCTGAGACACACAGAATACAATCGTTTTGCCGATCTCGCCGGTAATCGGGTCACGGAGGGCATTTTCGAGAAATGTTCTGCAGAAAACAATGTTTGTATTCTCTGAGAAAAACTTTTTTTCAAAATCTTTCTGAATGAAGGTTTCTTCTGTCTCTTCTCCGTCATCATTATAAGAGGATACAGAATATCCTTCATCAGCAAGGAGCTGAACTGTGATTTCTGTTCTGGCATCAGCTACTGCTGGGTTGATTAAGAATCCGTCTTTTACTCCTTCCAAAAGTGAATAACGAAAAGTAGGCTCCCCGTTTTCACATCCGAATGTCTTATAGGAATCCAGAAGCAGACGTCTTTCCAATTCACGGGGATCATTTTCCCTGAGATCTGATTTATTTATATTTTTCAGATAATCCTTTGGAGTGGCAGTCAGACCAAGCTTATATCCGATAAAATATTCAAAAACAGAACGGCTGACACCTCCAATGCTTCGATGTGCTTCATCGGAAATCACCAGATCAAAATCATCCGGTGAAAACAGTCTCTTATATCTGTTTTTGGAAATGAATGTCTGAACAGTGGAAACGACAATTTCTGCCTTGTGCCAGTCATCTCTGTTATCCTTATAAATGACTGTTTTATAATCATTTTTTAAATAAGAAACAAACGCTTTCCAAGCCTGATCTTCCAGCTCCAGTCTGTCCACAAGAAACAGCACTCTTCGGGCATTGCCTGTTCTCAAAAAAAGCTTGATGACTGCTGCTGAGACCAGAGTTTTCCCGGTACCTGTGGCCATTTCAAATAAAAATCTGTCCTTGCCGTCCTTTACAGCCTTCTGAATAGACTGCACGGCTTTTACCTGGTATTTCCTGAGGAATCTCAGCTTATTATTCTCAATAAATTCCTTTTTAGTTTTTTCAATCTTAAAAGACGGATCTGATCTGTATTCCGGTTTCTGTGTCAGTACAATGTAATCATCAGATACTGACTCTCTAATTAAACTGTCCCGATCCGGTCTGAATTCCGAATATTTCCCAGCGGCCGCAGGAGATGGAAAACTGCTGATGACACCAGGATTGCTCTTTTCCAAATCCCAGAAATAATGAAGATTTCCATTTGATAAAATCACAAATCTGCAGTTTTGAGACATTGCATACTTTCTTGCCTGTTCCTTTCCAAACAGAGGATTCTTGTCTTCAGCCTTTGCTTCCAAAACAATCAGAGGAAATCCTTTTTGATCCAGCAGAAGAAAATCCGTAAAGCCCTTTTTTATTTTTTCAAAATTCTCACCTAATTCATTCAGTGTGGACTCGGTAATTTTTACATTGTTTTCCAGAAGGATATTTGCTTTCCCAGCCTTACTGTCAAAAAAACGCCAACCAGCTTCTTCCAAAAGTCTGTTTATTTTAATGCGGGCTTTTGCTTCTTTTTCTGCCATTTATTTAAAATATGACCTTGGATATTTTTCATCAAGGAATTTTTCGAATACGGAACTGGCTGTCAGAATTCTATAAAAGTGCAAAAATAGGCAATTCAATACTGTCCAGGTTCAGATGAAACCGGATCAAAGAGGACCTGAAAGGATGAAGCGACCGTCAGAAAAATTCTAACCTTAAATTATTTTTGACGAAAGCTTAGAATTTTTTTAGTGAAAGCTTAGAATTTTTTTAGTGAAAGCTTAGAATTTTTTTAGCGAAAGCTTAAATTATTTTTGACGAAAGCTTAGAATTTTTTTAGTGAAACCTTAGATTATTTTTGACGAAAGCTTAGAATTTTTTTAGTGAAAGCTTAGATTATTTTTGATGAAAGCTTAGAATTTTTTTTCTGACAGTCTGTCAGAAAAAAATCTGTAAGGACTCGTTTTCACTGAACTGGGACACTGTCCCCCACAGCAAAGCATCCTCATCAGCCCCTCTCCGTTGCGGTATCTTTTTCCGCAATGGAGAGGGGTGCCGGAGGCGGGGTGAGGTCCGCCCGAAGGCTTCGGGGTTTTACCCCCCTTTGCGCTGTAAGCGAAACCGGCGACCGAAGGGAGGCCTGC
>DAORDI010000413.1:0-3588 GCA_035345895.1 Leptospiraceae bacterium | reverse complement strand
GCCTTGCGGCATCTAAGATTCATTCAGAGGGAGACAGCGGATGCCCATAAATCAGGTCTGTCTGGTGCTCAACGCCTTGCGGCATCTAAGATTCATTCAGTCATTTCCCTTCCCTCCATATCCGAAACCCTTCCTGTGCTCAACGCCTTGCGGCATCTAAGATTCATTCAGAAATTAAATCGGGAGAAAAAAATGTCCTTCAAACAGTGCTCAACGCCTTGCGGCATCTAAGATTCATTCAGCTGTAAGAACTGTGGTAGTTGAAAGATCTGCCCCCAGAAGTGCTCAACGCCTTGCGGCATCTAAGATTCATTCAGCGTCAACCCTCAAGCCTAACGATTCACCGTTTGAGTGCTCAACGCCTTGCGGCATCTAAGATTCATTCAGCCGCAACGGTTCTGCCGGGATGGGATTCAACTCCCTTGTGCTCAACGCCTTGCGGCATCTAAGATTCATTCAGAGCAGATCTTTTGATCTCTCTTCTAGAATTGATTTTATTGGGTTTTGTGAGGTGGTCTTTTTATTTTTCATGTACCTTTTCGCTATTCTGTTTTTTTACTGATATCCGTTTCATACTGAATATTATAAGACATTGTTCGCTGAATAAAATCAAGCAAAAAACAAAATCAAGGACCCGTTTTTCTTTCATTTTACAGACCATCCGGATTTATTCTGTTTAAATGTTTTCATACTGATTATGTCGCGGACATTTACAGATGCTTGTTTTAAAAAATTCTGTATGTCTCTTCCTCTTCCGGCAGAAAAAGCTTTGGATTCTGACTCCCCATCCGTTCTGCACAGCTTGCACAGAATCTAAAATAAAAAACGCTGTCCTCCTCCTCAATTCTTTTTGTCAGTTCCCATCTGATTTTTTCCAAATCTCTTTCACTGACTTTTACAATAAAAACACTGTGCTGGATCCTTCTTCCGTAGCCCTGAAGAAGTTTCGCCACCTTTCTCAGTCTCTTTGCATCAGAAATATCATAAGATATGATCCACTGATTTTTCATTATCTAAGCCTTGCCTTGGCGAAGAGTCCTGCCTGATCGCTCCATTCCTTCTCCAGAAGCCTGACTTCCAGTTCCATCATTCTGTAATAAGATAATGAATAATTCATTACAGGATGTTTCCATGTATCATTCAGTCTTTCTTCATATACCTTAATTGCTTTTTTTCTGCCTGAATCGGAAAGCCAGACTTTTTCTTTGGTCACTTCAAAATCATTTGTTATATCCCAGGAATTTCTGTTCACACTTCCGATCAGTGCAATGTCGCAGACGGATGTCCGAAACAGTTCCATAAGATCGAGTACCAACGGGTTTGCCTGACTTCTGGCAGTATGAAAGAATCCGAATGCAGGGTCAAGTCCGACAGATATCACTGCCTGCAGAACTGATTTGTAAAGAAGAGCATACAGAAAGCTGAGTACTGCATTGTATCTGTCCTTGGGCGGTCGTTTGGTTCTCCCGTTCGGAATCATTTCAGAGGGAATATCCCTGATCAGAAATGAAGGAATCAACTGATGATAAAGCCTTGCAGTCATTCCTTCATATCCCCTCACCGAATCAATATTTTCAGCTCTGTCTATTTCTGAAAGAAGCGATTTTATTTTATCAATTTCTTTCTGCTGTTCTTCGGATCTTTTCTCCTTTCTGCTGGCTCTCAGCAGATATCTGAACTGAGCTTCACATTTCGCCAATGCAAGTTTTTTAGTGAGGTACAGCCTGAATTTTTCATCTGCAAGGGCTTCATACTGTCTGATTTTCCTCTGAACATTTCCTGAATTTGAATTGATGCTGCCGACGAAATTTCCGCCTCCGGAAAAATAATGAATCGGTATTTCATTTACAGTCAAAAAAATGATCAGCTGAGTAGACAGCTGGCAGGTTCCATGAACAATTAGTGATTCAATTTCATTGAACGGCACTTTTATTTTTTCAGCCGTACCGTCATAATTCTTCTTTTCCACTTCCAGCGTTTCCCCTGATTTGTGAAGGAAAGTCTGATACCCTGTGATATGAATCGTCTGCTTTTCCCGGTTCGGCGGAAAGAGACGTATGCTTTCATAATGATCTTCTGTTATGACTCTGTTTTCTTCCGGCAGACAGACTGGAGCCAGAGAACATCGAATACATAAGTTCGGATTCCAAGCCACATCAGGTCTTTTTGCAGAAATGCTCAGTTCCTTTGCTCTTTCAATGGTGCGGACTGTTTTTTCTCTGAGCTCATCCGTGACTTTGATTTTTACCAGAACATTGTCTCTGTGGTATCTAATTCTAGCTTCTTCTATCTTTCTTCCGGATTCCTCTTCCACTAGCAGAACATAACCCATCACCTGAATAATGTCAGGCTCCCAGGCGGCCTTTTCTTTCCCATCCGTCTTTGATCTTCCTTTCTTGTGCTCATAGGGAATCCACATCCCGTCTCTTTTCTGAAGACGGTCGGCTTTTCCGGTCAGTCCAAGAATCGCGCTTGTATATTCAAAAGTCTCCACTCGGCCGATTTCATCATTATCCACTTTAATTTCTTCATGAAGGGTCCTTCCCTCAAACACCCTTTCGTCCTGCAGAAGAATTCCTTCCACTTCCTCCAGATAATAAAGTCTTTCACAGTATGTTATGGAATGAAGTCCCATTACCCGGATTGGATTTTCATTTTCCGAATTCATAAATATCTCCTTTATCCGATGGAATTACGCAGATTTTCTGAAATGCCTGATTGGATTATTTCGTATATAATTCTGAATGCGTAATAATGATAAATTATCACGAATGACATGATCGTAGAAAGAACGCTGCCATCTGAAACCATTGTAACCGATTTTTCGAATTTCCCGCGAAACAGATGATTTATACTGCTGTATTGTTTTGGATAAATACATCTGCATTCGTTCCGGTTTATAATTTTCCGGTTTTCCCGATAGGTGACGCAGATCTGCGTCACCTATCGGGAAACAATCCGGTTGAATTTCCAATATTCCGTGAATATGATCCGGCATAATGATATATTCATCCAATTTTATTTTTGGAAAATGTTCCGGTATTGCGGCCCAGTTTGCTTCAGCAATTCTGCCAAATTCATTCAAAAATATTTTACCATTATCATTTATTCCGAAAACCGGATTGAATTCCCATACGCAGATTGTGAGAAAATAAAATCCAGGTCTGGAATAATTGATGCTAGGACAGCGGTTTGGACGGTTGACAAACACAGGCATTCATCCTTCAGTCTTGGAACTGATCTGTGGTGTGGGAGAATCAGAATTCTGATCCTTTTTCCTGCCTGCCAGTTTCAGTGCCATACAGAGCTTTCTCAGTTCGGAGACTTTTTTCAGTCTGAATGCAATCGCTTCTGATGACATATCAATTTTCATACAGGTCCCCTCGGTGTCCAGACCCAGGCGTCAGAGGGAGGAAATTGTGATAAATATATCTTCATTTATCATATCCTTTGTGCAGTCTTCTTCTATATCAAATTGCATCCATTTTGTATGAAATGATCCCACATGATCCACCCAAATAGGCAGACTCAACTGTCCTTGCTTTACCGGCTTTATTAGCTGAAACTTTAGATTTAACTTTTCCCCTG
>DAORDI010000412.1:0-3608 GCA_035345895.1 Leptospiraceae bacterium | reverse complement strand
CGGTCGCACTTTTTCGGAAAGATATGCTGTTTGAGAGGCTGTGCGATTCGCCCAAAAAAGAAGAATATGAATCTGACAGAAAAGCATATATTATATTTCAGTGTCAAGTCCTGAACTCCGCTCTCCGCTCCCTGATCCCTGATCCCTTTAACAGACTATCTCTTCAAATACGCAGATGCTCTTTTTAAAACCTGCTCCGGAATCTCGTGGCCGCCTTGAAACTGAACAAATTCACCGATCAGTCCGGCTTCGCGGAAAATGGATTCCAGTTTTTTGGCAGCAGAAAAGGGGAGGAGAGGATCATTTGTTCCGTGCGACTGAAAGAACTGGTAACCTTTCTTTTTCTCTGCTGCTTTTTTCCAGCGGTTTGTATTCAGAAGGGTTCCTGACATCAGGATCAGACTGTGAGGACGCTCTTCTCTTCTCAGAAAAAGTTCTGTGGAAAGCATTGCACCCTGACTGAATCCGCCCAGTATGATTTTTTCATAGGGATGGGGGAGTGCTCGGATGAAAGCATCCATCTTGTTGAAAGCCTCATTCAGTCCAGGAGGTTCATATTCGGCGACCTTGGAAAAATCACCGTCCTGAAGCAGGGTTGAGATGCCGATGGGAAACCAGGCCTTTCCTGAATACTGAGGACTGATCGGCACATCTTGAATTCCGTTTGGAAAATACCAGTTTGTGCCCTTGGGCAGCTGAATATAATTTTTCAGGGGATAGAGATCCATTGCATTCGCCCCGAATCCGTGAATGAGTATGACGGCAAGACCGTCCTTATCGCCAGGCACCTGCAGTGCCTCAATGTCTGCTGTTCTTTTAAAGCTTTCCATCTCTGCCTCTGAATCAAAATCTATATAAATATTTATAATACACTTAATTGCTATTTTTTAATAAGAAAGGATATAAAATCATGACGGTGATGCATTTTTCGGCATATTCTTTTTCAGAAAGTAGCAGTTGGAACCTGCCGGATAGTCTTCAATTGTTCCGACTATGTCAAATCCTGCCTTGATGTAGAAGAAGGGAGCCTGAAAACTGAAGGAGTAAAGGAAAATCAGTGTGCAGTGTTTTTCCTTTGCGAGAGCCTCCGCTTTTTCCAGAAACTGCAGACCGAGTCCTTTTTTTCTGTAGTTTTCATCGACCCAGAGACACTGAATGTTGAGTCCTCTGAAGAAGATCACCCCGAGCATCCCGCCGATAATCTGATCTCCCTGTTTTGCAGTGAAGCAGAAAGAAACCGTTTCCTCAAGGTCAGGATTTTTCAGTCTGGAAAGACTGTACTGCTGCAGCTTCGCCCATAGAAATTCCTGGATTTCCAGTCCCGGGTCAGTGATATATTCAAATATTATTTCGTCGTTCATCCCTGATCTCCATAATTCAATGATTTCAGCATACTCACAGTCTAACAAGCAATTATTAAACTGAGAAACTGTGCTTTGCTTCAGGATAATGATTTTTTTCCAACCGGAACACTGTAATCCCCGATAGCTCTTCGGTTTTTCGTAAATCGCTGTTTTCGCTGTCGGACAGTTGTTGAGACGGTCAGGCTGTATGATTTTTATTCAAAGTCCTTATCCTGTCAGAAGGAGATTCCAATGGAAATTCTTCTTTACTGATTTTCTGCAGCGGCTTTTTCTGTGAAAGATACTGATTCAGCAGAAGGAGTCCAATGGTACTTCATAAAAAAATTGTAATAGTCTTCTTCATCATTTTTGCCCTGATTTCTGCATGGTACATCAGCGGATTTGTCATATATCCGAACCTGCAGAAAAGAATTGAGTTTGTGGATGAGATTCTGAAGGGAAAGTCTGTTCAGCCCTATCAGTACAGGGTATTGAAGCCTTTCCTGGGCAAAAAAATAGGAAGTCTGATCCCGTTCAACGGACATATAAAGCATTTTGTCGGTTTCTCAATCCTTAATTTTTTTGTATTCTTTGGAATCTATTTTCTGTTTTTTAATTATTTAAAGATTTTTTATGATGAAAAAATATCCTTCATTGGAGTTTTAATTCTTCAGATTCTCATTCCTCTTTCCGTCTCCGGTTTTTATATGGAGGGTGATTTTATCACGCTTCTCTTTTACACTGTCGGCCTTATGCTTCTCTTTAAAAATAAGCAGTATTTCCTGCCGGTGCTGATGTTTTTGGCTGCACTCAACAGAGAACAGTTTATATTCTTCTCCGTATGGCATTTCATTTTTCTGTATTCCTTCAAAAGACTGGATAAAAAAAATCTGTTTATTCTGTTTCTGTCTGTCATTATGTTCTGGGCAGGTTATCATCTGCCTCGTCTTTATTTTGGAATTCGGGAAAATCCATACAGTATGGAAATTCATCTGAAAAACAACACCGATCCATTCTGGCTTTATCTGAAGATTATTCCTCTCTGGATTTCCGAAATCGCAGGTTTTTTTATTCTGGCCGTTTATGCCTTCAGAAAAAGTTCTCTTTTTTTCAGACTTCTGCTCATCAGTCTAATTCCTTACACAGCGGCATTTTATGTAAAAGCAAATATATGGGAGCTGGCCAAATATCTGCCTGCAATGCTGGTTCTTATACCGATGGCTCTGGGCGCTCTTACGGAAGAACGTCAAACGTCTGGTCCGGCAGAAAAATCCGCTTCATATCCTCCGGCTCCTCTGCAATAAGGTGCATTTCTTTGTTCAGTGCAGGATGAATGAATTTCAGTTCTGCGCCGTGGAGTGCCTGTCGGTGCAGAATATCCTCTTCAAATTTTCCGGACTGGATGAAACGCAGAAACCATTCCTCCGACTTTCCGTAAATTTTATCACCGACCAGAGGAAAGCCCAGACTGAACAGAACTGCACGGATCTGATGAGTTCTTCCTGTATGCGGGACCGCTTCCAGTAGGGATATGCCTTTCTGAAAATCCAGTCTTCTGAACTGAGTCAGGCAGGTTTCTGCTCCCGGCGAATTCTCTGCAGAAAATTTTCTCTTTTTTCTTATTTTCGAATCCGTATCCTGTGAAAGATATCCTTCTGCAGAAAGTTCGGTATGAAATTCTCCGTATACATAAACTATATATTTTTTAATGATCTCTCTGCGTTCAAAGATTCTCTGCATATCTGAAAGAAATTTTTCTGTTTTTGCAAACAAAACAAGTCCTGAGGTTTCGCGGTCAAGCCTGTGAACCGTGTACAGTCTGCAAAGCCTGTCTTTTTCGAGAACCCTGAGAAGAGAGTTTTCCCTGTATCTTCCTGCCGGATGGACGGGAATGTTTCCTGATTTGGATACGGCTGTCATCCACTCATCTTCATAGATGATGCTGTAACGATTGTCTGTTTCCGGTTCCTGAAAATCGGCGGGAAAAAATTCTACTGTATCATCTGTTTTCAGAATATAGTCAGGAAGAACTTTCTGTCCTGAAATGAGAATTTCTGAAAGGTGAATTCTCTCGATCCAGACTTTCTCCGTCTGGTAAGCGAATCTTTCCGTCAGAAAACGAGAAAGTGATTTTCCGGAGTCTTCTTTTCTGATTCCTGTCCTGAAAACTTTTTTTTCAGTCAAATCAGTTGGAATAGATCATTGTATAATCCCAGGTTTTGTTCCCTGGTTTGTCCACCGTTTCAGAGAGCGGAAATCTGTACA
>DAORDI010000411.1:0-3622 GCA_035345895.1 Leptospiraceae bacterium | reverse complement strand
CTCGCCTACGGCTGCTTCGCTCGCTTCTAGGGGAGGGGATTTTGTAAAAGTCCCGCAAACGTGGAAGCTGCCGGATTTTCCTGATGCTTTTTGAAAATTACAGCGTCTAGACAAACATACCCTATTTGCATAAGGTGAGTCATCAGTAAGATCAGGTCTGCTGCCGATCCTCAGATTCAGTGCCTCCGAGGATCGGCAGTTTCAGGCTGGGCTCACAATATATTATTTCTTAATGATAATATATTCGTTTTCCGGAATCAGGAGTCGGAAGATGCTAGTTCCTTATATCCTTGGAGTTTTTTGGCTTCAGGATGATTGTACAATCCCTGTGCATTCCATTTTTTCCTTTCTTTCTCAGTTCCGTACAGATTTTCGTAAATGCAGACCCATTTCAATACATCCTTGGGAAGTTTTTTCAGATCTCCTGAATCCCGGCCAAGAACGGGCTCCTTCACATATTCACGGGAAAGTCTCAGCATCTCTCCTAGAAAAAAAACCTCTTTGCTTGAAGCAGCTGCAGGATACGGAACATTGTTGTTGTCAATCGGACTCTCATATTCTATGATTGGATCTTTGGATGTGAATCTGCAGACATTGGGTCCGATATGAATATATGTGTGAGGACCCTTTTCCTTTTCAGGAGCGATTTCAAGGAGAATGGAATTTCCGAGCGATTCAGCCTCATCTGCATAGAGAGAAGGACATTTGGCAATCCAGAGATTCAGAGGATTCTTCCAGGTAAACAGAAGTTCTTTAGGCTTTGGAGGAACATCTTCATATACATCACTGGGAGCATCCACATCCATATCCCATTCTTCATTGAAGACCTGACGGGTTCTGTAAACTTTTACCTGCCTGCCGCCCTTGGCCGTCCTGCTGACCAGCACTGTATATGGACGTCCCCCGTTGTACTGAACCTGGTAAAGTTCAGCATCTCCAATCATCATTGGAGATATTTTCTTTTTTCCCTTTGCCGATTTAGCCATTTCTTATTCTCCCTTTACAGAAATATATTCAGGGCACGGAAATGCAAAAGCATAAAAGCGGTTCACGCAGAAATGTCTGACACGCTTCGCTATTCAATAAACTCAGTGCAGACTCTAGCAGTATGCGATTATTTTCTCTGTGTGCGGCGTTTACACTGAGGTCCAATAGGCTAGCGAAGTCAACTGCACCAACCGTCGCCTAAGTTTGCAAAAAAACAGTGTCTACACAGGCCCTTTCCTGAAGAACTGAAGCATCCTGAATAATTTGATTTTTGACAGTATGGAAAATGGAGATTTTTGCATAGCGGAAAAAAAGAGAGAATTAGGGGAAGCGGGCAGCCATATCATTGCCTCAAAAAGCACTGGTGAATTAAAAGACAGAAGCAGAAACATCTCCATACTTAATATTTCCGCATCCCTTTCATTAAAAGCACTCTATCATAAAGAATAATGAGAATGCTTAAGCACATACAATACTTCGTCTGTCTGCAATCGACAAAAAGGAAACGGACGAAGTGCTTTAAAACAAAGACTGCATTTTAAAAATTCACAAACGGCAGAACAGGAATGCTGTTATCCAATGCGATGTTTAAAATCCCAACCTGAAGTTTCGCTTTTTGAGAGCTATAATTTATCATACCATATTGAATACCTTCCTCGGAGTTTTGTGCAGAATTTATGACAAAAGGAGGAATTGCTCCGGCCTGAATTCCACGATTTTCTTCAACATTATTTATACCAACTAATGCTATCTGCCAACTGGATTTATCAAGAATTTGAGCACTATTGTAACCTCCAAAAGTCGCCTGCAACCCCCATACAGTTTTACCTACAATATTCAATCCAACAAGAGTTGATTGCCAACCACTCATATTGCCTCCCACATACGAAATACCGCCTGGCACCAAATTGACACCAAAAAAATTCTCACCAGTATAGTTGACTCCAGCGAATGAGGCTTGAACACCTTTTGTCGTTCCTCCCACCAGAGAAAACATAAAACTGCCGTGAAATCCAGTCATATCTCCTTCTACATATCCAAGAACAGCATCAAATCCAATCCCTTTTATACTTTTGGAATATCCAATACCTGATGCTTGAAAAACTTTTACATCCAAACTGTTTCCCAAAGACAATGGATAAATAGGGCCGATACCAAATCCTTTTCTTTTTTTCTCAAAAGATTTTTTTAAGTACTGATCTATATCCGTTTCACTGGAATATAAAATCTTGGGATTCGATGTGACTTTTGGCTTATTCGCAGACGGTTTTACCTGACTTTCAGCCATAGTCTCACTTTTTAATTCGGAAGAGTACTCTGCATAGGGATTTACATAGGAACCTCCGCTGTTCCAGCTGGAAAATTTATTGCAGAATATATCCGCAATTATATCCGCATTGTCCAGAGTATTGGTTTTGACTTTATCCGAATAATTGATCTCTCCTGAATTTACATCAGTCAGACTTCCTGTAATATAATAATTGCCGGCCACCTTGGATACGGTTCCAGTCAGAACCTTATTGGCAGAAATCAAAGCTCCTATTTTCAAATCGTCTCCTGATACAACCCCAAGCTGTGAGAGTCTCTGTTCGTTCAGAACGGATTTCATATCAGAGCGGTTTATAACTGAAATTCCTTTGACCTTCGTCATACAGCTGTTTACAAAGCCTCCGACAGCAATGGCATCTCCTTTGGAAACTCCTTCACTCGGTTTGAATTCCAAGATCCCTATCCTCATCTGTTTTTCCTGTGCTGTCAGCTGCAGAACTGCGGTGAGCAGTACAGTAAAAGTGATCTGCTTTTTCTTCATAGTTTTTCCTTCCTTTATAATGATAAATCCGATAGAAATTCTTTTAAAAAATTGCTTTCTCTTTCGGCGAGTTCTGTATTTGTAAGTTTGATTCTTTTGTTCAGCAGCATAAACGTCGGCAGAAAGAAAATACTTACAGCTCTTTTCCATCCGATTTCTATTTCTATGCTTTGCAGATTCTCTTCAGATGTTCCTTTTTGAATCAGAAGATGCAGAATACGGGAATCACTGTCCCAGTAGGGAAACACTCCGAAAGTGACTGCATGGAGTGCGATTTTTGCCCAAACGGTTTTGCTGATTTCCCGTTTTGATTCCGGCTCATAACGGAATATCAGTGAATACTGGCACTGTGTTTTGCTCAGTTTACCGGATTCTTCGAGTAACGGGAATTTTACGGACTGAACTAAATTTTCAAACAGTTTTATGGAAAAATAAGAATTCATCAGTGCATTGCAGTCTTTTCCGGTGAAGATGCTTCCTTTTTCTGTTTCCTTCACAGTGCAGGATTCGGAATACTGCTTCAAAATTTTCTGGAGAGTTTCCAAGAAGAATTCAGGCTTCTTTTCGACTGTCGATTTTAATTCTCTTATTTTCGCCGAAGTAATATGAGGTCTTAAAATTTCCGGAACGATAATTTTCTGATATGTATTGACTTTGATATTCCGCTCCTGCAGATGCTGCACTGTCTGAAGATAGGAAGCTTCTGAGAGACCAAAATCCTCTATTTTTGCATTTGAAAAAATGTATTCATCATTAAAAGAAGAGTCTTTGCTTTTCTGTTCCTTTGCAGAAATCGGTAATATCTTCGGAAGGGATTCTTTTTGA
>DAORDI010000410.1:0-3656 GCA_035345895.1 Leptospiraceae bacterium | reverse complement strand
CACTCAAAAGAAAGATCTTCCTTTTTTACAGTGAGTCCTTCAGAGGATCTGGACACTGCATAAGATGCATGACTGTAGTGAAACTGGGGAGCACGCATATTTGCAGAAATAGAAACGGAAAAAAGCACAACGACAAAAATGGATGAGATGATTTTCATAATTGATAAAGTGCCGGAATCGACAGTGATGTCAAGTGAAATCAGATCTGCTGAAAGATCAGTTTTCAGCAGATTTTTGAAACGGCTAGCCTAAGAATTTCCGTTTCAGTGCGCGGAGAATAAAGCGAATTTTTTCCCGAAGCGGAAACCTGCCTAGATTTGTTCCGACCACCCCTGAAGTAAAACGGGTGCGTTTAGAATAATCAATATTCACATCCACAATCACGGGTACTCCCGACGCTGCCTTCTGTCTTGCGGTGCTGATCACAGATTCAATCTGTTCATCCGTTTCCATACGCAGATACTCTGCTCCTACGGCTGCAGCAATCCCCTGGAATTTCACATTTCCCAGAACAGTGCAGGTCTTTCGGTTGTACGGAATTTCCTGACCCTGAGAAATCTGGGAAAGTTCACCGTCATTGAATACATAATAGACAACGCCTTTCTGAAGAGCTGAAGCAGTCAGTATCTCCATGCATGTCATCAGAAACGCACCGTCACCGATGACTGCAGCCACCTCTTTCTCCGGATTCGCAATTTTCACGCCGATGGATGCCGGAGCAGCATAACCCATACAGTTGAAATCCGTCGGAGAAATAAAATGACAGGGTTCGTATACAGGAAAAAGTTCCGCAGAGAGAAAGGTATGATTCCCGTCGTCGGCAACAAGATATCCGTCTCTCGGAAGCTGTTTTCTCAGCTCCTGAAAAAAGCGTGCCGGATTGACTCTTCCTTCGGTCTTATGGTCAGTCCATTCCTTGAGATATGCCGCCTTTTCTCTGCGGATCAGTTCCTGAAGTGCATCCGAATTTCTGGGTGATGGAACAATTTTTATAAGTTCTTCATACAGTAAAGGAAGTATAGATTCTGCCCTGCCCTCCAGAGTGACTGATGCGGGATAATTTCTGCTGAACACATTCGGATTGATGTCTATATGAATCAGGTTCTTGGGAGTTTTCATTCCGAAGCTTCCCGTAGGAATTTCACTGAACCTTGTTCCGACAGCAAGAAGACAGTCGCAGCCGGAAAATGCCTTTTCCGCAGCCGGCACGGAATAATTCCCGAATCCCATTCCGACAGAAAATGGACTGTCCGCAGGAAAAGCGGAAAGTCCCTGCAGTGTCACAGAGGCAGGCATACCGAGAAGGGATGCAATTTTCACAGTAATCTCAGTGCAGTTTCTTGCACCCCAGCCGAGAAACATTCCGGGAGACTTTGCACTGCAGAGAAGTTCTGCAGCCTTTCTTACTGCATCCCTGTCAGGTTCCTTCTCCTCGACTTTCGGCGGAACATATTTCGGAAGACTGCCCACACTGTCTGCAAACAGCTGTATGTTCACTGGAACTTCCACGAATACAGGCCCCGGCTCTCCGCTTACTGCTGTATTATATGCTTCATATATAGATGGAATAATTTCAGTATGTCTGCTTATTTTAATGTATTTCTTTACGGCTCCTCCGACCAGTTTTCCCTGATCGATATCGTGAAGCTGAAAAGCCTTCCCGCTGTCAGTCCGTATCCCTCCCGAAATAATCAGCATAGGGACACCGTCCAGATAGGCTTCAGCTATCCCGGAAAGAGAATGTGTTGCACCGGCTGCAGGAACAATGACCAGTGTCCCGACAGAAGAAGATGTGCGGCTGATTGCATCCGCCATGAATGCCCCGCCTGATTCATGAGTCACGAGAACCGGCTGAATTTTTTCGGACTTGCCGAGC
Source organism: Leptospiraceae bacterium (assembly GCA_035345895.1). GTDB lineage: Bacteria > Spirochaetota > Leptospiria > Leptospirales > Leptospiraceae > DAORDI01. Next base: position 1,780 of record DAORDI010000410.1, on the reverse strand, counting down.
TCATCATAAAGTTCCGTATTATGCACTCCCGGAATGCCGAAAGTATATCTGACCCCGATCTGCTCCAAGGCATGTACAATCAGTGATGCTCCTGTTTTTTTCATTTTGCTCTTCCTCCGTTGATATGATCCGCAGCAGCTCTTGCTGTCAGAATGCAGGAACCCAAAAACGTTCCTTCCAGTGCTCCCCTTCCGTGTATGCCGCCCCCTCCAAAACCTGCGCATTCTCCCACTGCATACACACCGGGAATGACTTCTCCTGAACGAGTCAATACTCGGCTGAAAAGATCCGTCTGTATTCCTCCCAGACTTTTCCTGGAATTGATGAATTCCCTGATGGCAATGAGAGGGCCCGCCTTCCTGTCCAGGATCGGCTGAAACCTGCAGGTGCGGAGTCTGTCTCCTCTGTACTGCCTGGCATGTGCAATACGACGCAGCTGTTCATCATTATGAAATATCTCACCTCGCAGAATGCCCGCATCGTATTTCCGGATTTCCTCTTCGAGGAGTGAAGCATTGACCGCATTATCTCCGTTCAGTGCATTCATTTTTTCTGCGAGTTCCTGAACAGTGTCCGCAGTCACAAAATCCTTGCAGGTCTCTGTCATTCTTTTTACAAGTTTTTCGTTTCCGAATATCACATTGAAGATAAATTTTAATGTTTTTTTATCCCGCATTGCTTCATTGTAGTCGGAATTCTGAACGGCAAGTTCTTTGACTGCAATTTTCCAGTTGAGAATCTGCCAGGAGTATTTTCTTTTTTCCTGACAGATCCTTTCGACGATATATCTCGTATCGTAGGCTGTGACAAGAGGCATCGGGCCGATTCTTCGCCCTTCATAATTCATCCAGAGAGCAGATTTAGGAGGGACAATTGTCAGTCCGTGATTTTCCTTGTCAGGTTCAGGATGATGCACACCGGAAGGATAGTTCCACATATTCTGTTCAAACGTTACATTTCCTCCGAGACCTGCAATCAGATCATGCACTGCACCGTCTGCATACCTGTGAGAACCGTTCAGTATCACTTCAGGAGGTTCACCGAAACTTTCCCTGTCCCAGTTTTTTCTCACACGGTTCAGATCTCCGTTCAGTCCTCCTGAAGCAATGATCAGATTTTCAGCTTCTGCAGAAAATAATTCCTCATTCTCTTCATTGAGTCCCGTGCATCCGACTGTATTTTTTCCGATAATAAGTTTTGTTACATTGTGACGGAAAAGAACAGCCAGCCTGTTCCTGTTTCTGTGAAAAAGAAGCTGTTCAGAGAGACTCTTTGCAGCCCCTGCCCCGAGTCCGATGAGCATATGAAACCTGGGAACGGAATTTCCGGGACGAAAAAGTCCTCTCTCCGCCCAGTGAACAATCGGGAAAAATTTCTGTCCGCGAGAAAGAAGCCAGTCATGGATCCGTTCTCTCGAACTGTCTACATAGTATTCCGCCCATTTCCTGGGCCAGACCGCATCCTCTGGGTATTCAGCTGTGGCAGTCCAGTCACTGAGTGCAAGTGAGGCAGAATCCCGGATGCCTGTCTTTCTCTGCACCGGTGTATCCACCATAAAAATTCCTCCGAAGGACTCTCTGGCGAGTCCCCCGAATTTTTCAGGAAAGTCCCTGTCCAGGATCAGAACTGATTTGTCTTTGTCCAGAAGCTCAAGAGCAGCCGTGATTCCTGCAATACCTCCCCCGACAATGACTGCATCCGCCTTCAGTTTTCTTTCCACTGCAGAGTCCTGAAACTTTCCTGTCTACCAGCCTGCCATAAGGCTTGAAGGATGCTCCAT
>DAORDI010000409.1:0-3659 GCA_035345895.1 Leptospiraceae bacterium | reverse complement strand
CTGCGCGTTGTGCTGAACAGCGCAGGTGTCAAAGCATTCATTGCCCAATACGGTGTGCTTTTACACAGTTCCAGCCTCTTTTTTGAATATTCTGAACTGAAGAACCAATGGAAACTATTCATCCTCTATCTGATTCAAATTATATTTCACTGATTTGTATTCCAGTTCCCCATATGTAAAATCACCGTCAGACCTCTTATAAACGAGCTTGGCTCTGCTCGGCAGAAGATATCCGTTAAATTCCTTGTAAGTTTCCACAGGAGTCTCCCAGGGATAACTTTCATATTTTACCCCGTCTGTATGAAAACGGTCATTACTGAGGAAGTTGACAAGCTCGCCCTTTTCATTAAAGTGCAGTACTGCACTGATAGAAATTTTTCCATTTGTGTAAATGCCTTTTACTGATCTGTCATTGATCTTTTCCCATTTGATTCGTCGGTCAATCAGTGTGGGCGGAGCAATAAAACACATATCATTGAACAGTGTAACTGTCTCTGCCTGATTCATCTTTTCCCCTTTCGCATCGACCACAGTAAAAAGATTCAGCAGCCTTACCTGAAAAGTGGCGGAGCCCTGTTTATACATATGCAGACCGAATGCAGGAAGTGCCATCTTTTTAGCGATCATATAAAAATAACGGGAAGGATTCTCATAAAAATTATATTGGACAGATTCAAGTTTCATATAATCGTCCCTAGGATTACCGCGCATCCCTCCTGTAAACTCTGCTCTGAAATTTCTGACCTTGGGCTGACCTACGGATTTTGTATGACGCAGGTATTTCCTTACAGCCTCCGGCAGATGAGATATATCCTTCTCTGTCAATATATCTGCGGACATATGATTGTTATCCTTAAAATCCTGCTTCACAGTATTGATAAAATCAGACCGCATTGAGCAGTCAGCCAGAATCATCCAGACAGGAAATAAAGAATAAATGAATAAACGTTTCATTGTTCCTCCTGATTCAACAGGCGGATTTTAACACTTCAGGAGTCAAGCGTTTCAAAATTATCTGGAATGATTTTAATCGGTCATATCGGATATTGCAGATGGTTCTCCCATTTTTTAATAAATTGTTTCTCATTCTCTATAATTAACTTTTTCCTTAGCTGAATCACTTCTTTGATACCGTGTCTATCCTTATACAGCTCCTGCATTTCTTTCGTGATAAAGAACTTTTTATAGTCTTCTGTATAATCGGTAATCAAATACGACATATCTTTTGTCTTTCGGAACTTTTCCTGTTGAACGGCCAGAAAAGGAACAACTGTTTCTGGAAAATAATTCCCGTCTTCATTTTTATAATTATAAAACAGATACGAAACGTTCATTCCAAAGACATTATTATAATCCACTCTTTTAAAATTATTTGCGTAATTCAGCATAAACAGAAGCAATGATTTCGCTCGAACACTTCCAAAGAAAATTTTTTCCGGAAACTCTGCAACTTCAAAAGGAATATCTGGACTGTCATTATAAAAAGGATGCTCTTCTTCATTTCTCAAGAATTTCTGAAAATGATTGTATGCCTCTCTCTGTTTACTTAGAGAATACACTGTGAAATAATTTGCATAAGTGGTCAGCCAGAACCAGTCTTTCAATTTCAATAACTGTTCCGGTGCAGGATTTTCAATCTGATTGAAAAAATCAGTGATGAAAATGAGCTGATTGCTGTAAGGAAGCAGCTTATAATCCACAACCAGCAATTCCTCAAAAAGAAATTTGATTGCTTTTTTAATACTGATAATGGTTTTATTTGTTACGTATATGAAATCGGAACGTTTAACCAGTTCTTCGATCTTTCGCGTATTCCGTCTTGTAAACTGATCAAAATGAACTTTCCCGAAAGAATTTGTTATGCATTGCAACAGGATTTCTCTTTTAATTTCACTGAAATTAAAATTCTTGAGTTCCTCTATTAATTCATCAATTTCAGTTCCTAGACGAAAATCTTTCTGATTGGATAAGGCAGAAATCATCCAGTCAGGCGAAATAGGTGTGCCTTTCGAGTTAATCCTGGAAAATATTCTTACAACATCTTCAATTTCACCGCCTATTATATCAATAGAAGGAAGCTGGTAATCAATCAATGTTGTACCCAAACGCTCATATCTTTCGGTATATAAATCTATTTCCGTTTCTGAATAATTTTGGCTCATCAAATTTCTCTGAAAACGAAATCCTGCTTTCGTATCAATCAATTCATAGACAGGGATTTGATAGACTTCCATTTTCTTACTTCGCGGGAAAATGAATTCCTCATCTTTTAAATCATAATACAAGCGAAATTTTTCATTTAATGTTTTTTCATCATAAACTAACGATGTTTTTTCAGGATTTATAAAGTAACCTAATATTGTAGACAATCGCTGGAATCCATCCAAAATATAAACGGATTCATTTTTCTTTTTTGGAACAGAGTAAGCACCTATTTTTTGCTCATCCAAATAATAAATATCCAGGTACTGTAGAGGCTTCCAAAAAATAATTGATCCAATCGGAAATCCATCTTTGAGGCTTTCAAACAAGTCCTTTCTATCTTTGTTTGTCCAAACATAGTCTCTTTGAAAAGCAGGAATTTGAATCAGTCCCTTTTCCATATCTTCGATATATCGAACGAGTCTTCTGACCCTCGTTTCTATACTTTGTTCTGCTTTCATAACAGTTTTCTGATTTTATCCAGAATCTCCTGTAATTCGTTTGATTGCTGCTGCTGATGTTTTGTTCTGGTTAGAAGGGTTTCCTGAGTTACCTTTTCGTGTTCAAAAAGTTTAGGGAATTCTGATTTAAAAGATTTAGCGTAGGGTTCCAGCTGGATTCCATTTTTCAGAATTTTCCAATCTTTATCGGAAACACTCCCATAAAAAGAACGAAAATCTTCATCTAGACTTTTATCAGTTTTGTTATTAATAAATCCTTTTTGTAAATCAAAAAAATCTTTCTGGTCTTCCGACAAATTCAAATAGCATTCTATGAAAGTATCCATTGATTTAAAGTCTTCTAAAACTTCATTCGGAATATAATTTTCCATTTCTCTCTTGAATAGAAAATGAAAGGAGATCATTTCATTTTTGAGATACTCTGCCAATATATCCCTTTCTTTTGTCTGCTTCCCAGGTTGAGAATTGGAGATATATTTTCGATCACTGTCAACTAATACAAATAACCGCAAATAAAACGATTTTCCTCTATTTTTTGTTTGAGCCAAAGAATCAAACGATTGTTTCTTCTCTTCAATACAATTTTTAATATTTGTTGCACCACCCGCATTGCTAATGATTACCCATCGATTCTCTATATGTTTTGATATTTTCTTTGACTTATCTTTGTCGAGGTTCTTTATAATTGCATTTAAAAAGTATCTATCATTTAAACTGTTTTCAAGAATAATATCAACTGGCTGATTAAAATACTGAATTGCCTCTTCCAAATCAAGAGTATGATTATTATTTCCGACGGCTGCAATAGTCCAATCGGGAAGCTGACTCCTTTGAACAACATCAATGTACGCTTCCGTTAAAATATCCTTATCTTCTTGAATCAAATTTTTGTATTTTTCACAATTCTCAACTTCTTGTAGATCTATAAATATTTCATATCTTTGAACCTACCCCATTTTTTAGTAACGCATTTTTTTCTTTTCAAAAGAAAAAACA
>DAORDI010000408.1:0-3673 GCA_035345895.1 Leptospiraceae bacterium | reverse complement strand
TCACTGACGACGGCTGGAGATAATAAGAAATTATTTGAGACTGACTGCCCTGCACAGAAAACTGTGCAGGGTTTTTTTGTTTTTTGCATTGAAAACACGGAACATTATAAAAGACAACTTCTCTGACTTGAAGAATTTATCCAATCATAAATCCTTTTACAATAACCTACTCAATATACTGTCATTATATTTCATTAAAAACAATTATTCATAAAATACAAAAAAGGACTGAAATCTCCTCGATTCCAGTCCTTTTTTGCACACTACTCTTTCTTCTTGGAAGTGATCGCCTGTGTGACAATCTCTGCAGGGTTTCCTACATTCAGAAAAACCCCTTCGAGTTTTGTTCCTTTCAGAAGATTTGCAAATACTTCGCTGACTGACTTTCCACCCAGGATGGAAAGAGGAGCCATGGATTCCGCCATCTTGAGAAGAAGATCCTTGTCGCCGAATGCCTGAAGGGCCGCAATGAATTCCGGAGTGATTGCTTCCGCCTTGGATGCAAGAGCAGCCACTTCTGCCTTCAGATACTCCAGTTCAACTTTCTGATTTGCAGACTTTATCTTGAGTGCAAGTTCTTCAGCTTCTCTTTCTCTCTGTCTTCTGGCTGCTTCAATTTCGTTCTGCTCTTTTTCACTCTTCAGTTCATTGTCTCTTTTCTTTGCAGCAAGATCGGACTCCAGTTTGAATGCAAGTTCCTCATATTCAATCTGCTTCTTGATGAAGTCTTCTTTCAGACCCAGGATCATCTGCTGAGTCGCCAGAGTGACTGTCTCTTTTTCTCTCCTGATGATTTCATTTTCCTTGGTATACAGAAGTTCTCTTTTGTCTTTTTCCAGAACAAGAGACTGCTGAATTTCCTCATGTCTGGAATTGATGAGAGCTGTTGCGATTTTCTGATCAATGATCATCAGCTGCAGAATCTCCAGATCCTTCACGACCATTCCGTTCTCTTCGAACCTGTACCCAGGCCTTGCACCGTTCACTTCCTTGCCCAGAAGCATATCTTTCATCAGCCCTGCAGCATCATCGTAAAACGCCTGGAGATTGTATTTTTTCACTTCGGAACGGATCACTGATCTGAACCTGTCCGTAAGGAACTTTACATAATTCTCCACATTGAACCATCGGCTGGGATCTCCTTCAAAGTCCACTTTCAGTGCAGTCTTGACTGCGATCTTGCAGTAGTCCCTTGTCTCCGCTTCCACAAGGTCAGATACCCTGTTGTTCAGAATTCTCAGATAGACAGTCCTTTCACATTCCTTGTCCGACTTGGGAACTCCCTTGGAAAAGGATGCCACATCCAGAGTTTCATCATACTCCAGAAGATATGTCTGAGGGCCTACAATCACTTTCCTGTCCCGGGTCTTGCTGATGACCATTACAGCATATCCCGTCCAGACATTGATTGCCACTGCCCCCTCATACTTTGTATCCAGAGTGATTGTTCTGGGAGGAGTGTACACAGGATTTCTTTCAAAAGAATCTCCCGAAAAACCTTCCTCTGCATCATCTGCTGACTCTGCCTTTGCAAGAAGGGAATCCACCTGCTGCCAGACCTCTGCCGCAGGAGCCGCTGCTGCTCTGCTAGGCTTGTTCTTTTCCACTTCAGCTTTCAGAATTGCATTGACTTCAACTGCTTCCTTGTTTCCGGGAAACCAGAGTCTCACCACATGATCATCCAGAATCCTTCTGACAATGACCTCATGCATCGGGTTCGGCAGATACATTGCAGGGCCTTTGATCAGGGATACAACACCGGTCAGCCTGTTCAGTATGTAACGGCCCTCGCCGCTCGGAATGGCAACGGCATAGTGTGTATCGCTTACGCCATATTTTATAATGGCATGTTCAGGTCTTGGAAAATAGATCATCTGATCCTTTCCTGTGATGAAAATCTCATCCCCCTCCTTGTAGGATTTTCCAGTCTCCTTGTCCGTATAAGAGTCGATGACCTTGATGTAAAGCCCTTTGATTTCAGAAAGCTCGAAAGCCTTGAACTTCCTGTTGCCGTTTTTCTCGAGGAAGTTTTCAGTCGGTTCAGGAAAAACTACATCAGGTCCGCGCACATATCTTTTGTTTCCGCTCTCATCCAGAAGAATGCAGTATTCCAGTCTCTCAAGAGTCACTGCATTTCTGATATATTCTCCTCTTGAGTCCTTGACGACTTCAATCCCTGTAGGCGGGATATAAAAAGATACTTCTGTTCCCTTTATAATGAAAAGCTTTCCGAGTGTAAGCTGATCCACATTGAATCCCGCATTCCCTGAATCTTCGTTGGTCTTTACCACAGAACCTTTCGACCAGTTCTCCTTTGCAGAATTTTCATCATACACTCTTACGACCAGGTACTGATTGGATCTCAGGTGATGGCCCTTGATGACCTTTGCCATCTGACCCGGGAAAAGAGCAAAGGATACAGGTCCCGGGATATTGATCTTGTGACCTGTATTCAGTTCAGTCAGATTGTTGACTGTTCCGTTCTTAGGATGAGAATTATCCTTCGCCGGATTCTTCAGTGTAATGTACCAGTTTTCAGGAGCTATCGAAAAAGTCTGAATGGACTTTTCAAGAATGCTGCTTTGAAATCTTTTCGTCTTTTCATCAAAAAAAACAGGCAGATCCGTGTTTGCCAGACTCGTCTTGTAAGGACCTACATACACATTGATGTTTCCCTTTGTCTGGTCTGAAATAAATGCATATTCATTCGGGCTTAAAACCAAATCTCTTTCTCTGTTTCTTGCCCCTTCTCTGTCTTCCATTCCCATAGTATTCTCCTTTGTATAAATCAAAACGAATTCGATACTGCATCGAATTTATGCCTGCTTTAAAAAAGCAGGAAAACCTTGTTCCCTATCGGGCAGATTTATGGGTTTAACAACCCCTAAAACCCCGTTTTTTTCTTTCATCGAATTTATGCCTGCTTTCATAATAGCTCCTGCCAGGCAGTAAGGGCATATATCTGCAAATCTGATGCCTTAACAGCGTCTTGATAAGACCTTTATATTTCTCCATAAACCTGACTGCAGGCCGCGTTCCAATATCCCTTTGACTCTGATATCTGTTCAAATGCATAAAACTTAAAAATATTTTTTTTTCAATCTTTTAACTGTTTTACTGAAAAATTATAAATTCTGTGACTGTCATTTTTTCCCGGAAAATATGAATTTCTTTTCAGTCGGGTTTTGAACTCCTGAACTGCTTAAAAACAAGGAAGGATAGCATCTTGCGGAGCCTGCATTAAAGCAGTGCTTTTAGATCTGCCTACCGGCACAGCCTGTTCTGATTCTGCTGAAATCCTTTCTTCATAGACGATACAGATTATCTGTCTGCTCAAGAACAGTAAAGGAGGGAATCAAGATTTGACCGGCCTCCTGTACCATTTGGGGAGGCTTGTGCAGGTCAGGGCAAGTGAGGGTCTGAAGTTTTCCGGTTTGAATGAATTGAAATTGATGCTTCAGAATCTGCCTGCCCAGAAGGTTCAATGAACAGGCGAATGAAATTCAGATCAGTTGACTTCCATCATCTTGCGGATAATGATTCTCTGATTAGTATCCATAATTTTCAGTTTTCTTTTTATTTTAGAGTCAATTTCACGGAGGGTATCTCTGTAAGTCAGATAAATCTTGTTCTGTATATCGTAAGGAACAGGAAGCTTCTCATCTAAAATCTT
>DAORDI010000407.1:0-3675 GCA_035345895.1 Leptospiraceae bacterium | reverse complement strand
GGGGCTCAGATCGGAAAACTCCAATTTTCGAAAGAGAATTTTTCTGGACCTCAGAAGATTTCCATTTTATCCAGTGAGGATGAAAACAGCATCAACGAAAATGCAGTCATTGAAATCGGAGGGGAAGGTTATTCTCCTCTCCGTATCTCAGTTGAGATAAAAGATAATGACAGACAGAGAATTCTGACATACAATTCTCCTTCTGTTCTTCCGGAAGGCAAAAGCTCTTCATTTCGGGTCAGGCTGAATACCAGACCTGCAGGACCTGTCACCGTGAGTCTTCTTTCGAGTGATTGCTCTTCTTTGACTGTGGACAGGGCATCCCTCGTATTTACCTCAGAGAATTACAGTACAGAACAGACAGTCAATCTCTCAGCTCCGGAAGATTCCGATTCAGCTTCAGAAATTTCAACTGTCAGCCTCAGTATGGCAGGTGCAGAGAATGAAACTGTTTCTGTGAAAATTATTGACAACGACATCAGCTCTGTTTTCAGTATGCCTTCTGCATCCGTCAATGAAGGAATGAGCACTGTGATTGCAGTTCAGCTGAACGGCGAACCCGGAGCAAATCAGACAGTGTCGCTCAGCAGCTCCATTCCAGGCGTGACTGTATCACCGGCAAATCTGAATTTTACTTCTGCCGACTGGAGTGTGCCTCAGTCAGTCACATTGACAGGACTTCAGGATGCAAATGCGGAGAATGAAACGGGCACTCTGACTGCAGCAGGTACAGGGCTGACATCTGCTTCCATTCCTCTCACATCATTGGATGATGAAGTGCAGTCAGTAATATTCAGCGGTCCTGCTCAGGTCACAGAAGGACAGTCCATTGCACTGACACTCAGACTTGCTGTTCAGCCTACATTCAATACAACTGTTACCCTTTCCTTGAACAGTTCCATTTTGGGTCTGAGCACAACCAGTTTTATTTTCACTCCTGCAAATTATAATGTTCCTAAAAATCTAACAGTCACTGCGGTTCCGAATGACGGAAATGAAAATTCAGAAACAGTTGTTCTGAAGGCTTCTGCATCCGGCATGACAGATTCATTATACAGTATCCTTGCCATTGACAAGGATACAAGAGTAGTGATTTCGAATATTACTGTACCCTTTACGGAAGGGCAGTCCGGTTCAATGCAGGTGGCTCTTTCCGGGAATCCGGTTGTCCCTGCCAATGTAAATCTGAATTCCAGTTTTGCCCTTGTTACTCTTGGAAATACTGTACTCAGTTTTGATTCTTCCAACTGGAATGTGCCGCAGACAGTTACAATCAGTGCATTGGACGATGCAAATTTTCTGCTGGATCAGTCCACGATAACAGGTTCCGGTACAAATCTGATTTCTGCATCTGCATTGCTCGATATCAAGGACAAGGACGTAGGAATGCTGAACGGAGCAGTTGCCTATTTCCCTTCTAATGGAAATGCAAATGATGAAAGCGGAAACGGAAATCATGGTACACCGAACGGAGCATCTCTGACAACAAACCGGTACGGATACAAAGACAGAGCGTATATTTTTGACGGAGTGAATGATTGGATACAGACTGCAAATGAGGAGAATCTCGATATTGGAACCCAGTCAGTAACAATGACTGCTTGGATTTCAGCCGTTTCTCTATTTTCTGAGAGTACAATTATGTCAAAGTATAATTCTTCAACGAATAATGCTTCTTATAATATGTCAGTTCTGACGAACGGAAAACTGCATTACGCTCTATTTGAAACAGGAGGTGTTGCTGAAGCAGGTTATATTACTGAATCGTCCAATGGGACAATTCAACCTGGAATTTGGGTGCACGTAACTTCAGTCATTTCTTATGCATTAAATACTGTTTCTTTTTATGTCAATGGTGTTTTGATTTCGAGCTCTGCAACGAGTACATTTCCTTCATCAGTTTTTAATTCAAATGAACCATTTAGAATCGGATATTCAATACCCACTCCTCCAAATCCGAATACTTTTTTCAACGGCAAGATCGACGACATCCGTATTTACAATCGTGCGTTATCGGATGCGGAAGTGTTGGCTCTTTACAATGACACATCCGAAGTTCGTTCCAGCTGCAAACAGATACTAGCCGATGGACTTTCTGCCGGGGATGGGGTTTACACTATTGATCCGGATGGAATAGGAGGAAATTCTCCTTTTCAGGTGTACTGTGATATGTCAAGTAACGGTGGAGGATGGACTTTGGCGATGAAAGCCAATGGAAATTTGAATACTTTCGAATACAGTTCTCCATACTGGACAGATTCCAATCTTTACCCTGCGACTGCACTGACAGATATCCCTGATTTAACCCAGAATGAACTCAAAGGTCCTGCATTTACATCATTAGGGTTTAATGAAATCCTGCTTCGATTTGATACTGCTGGAACCGTGAGAGAATTGAATCTGACTGTTCCAGTGCAGACCAGCCTGAAGGCAGTATTTAATGGAGGATTTATTGCGACAAGTGTTGGAAGAGCATCGTGGAAGAATTTAGTTCCTAATAGTAGTTTGCAGTACAACTGTAATAGGGAGGGAGTGAATAATGGTGCCGGAGGAGCCAGAATTGGTATTTTAGCCAATCAAGAAGCTGATTGCGGATCATGTGATAGTTCTTTAGGAATCGGAACGGGTTATATACCTATCGGAAATTTCTGCACATTTGTATATGGTGGTTGTGATAATGGAAGTCTATCTGTCCCCTCATTTGCTTATGTGTTTATTCGATGATGAGCGTTTTGTTCGGTTCGGCTTGGCTCACTGGACTGGCAGTAAATATCCTAAATTGTACATCAGGTGTGCCCTGAGAGCATTCGAAAGGAAAAGGAATTGAGATAAAATGTATAGCTGGATCTGCAGTCTGCTGTTTCTGAGTTTACTGGTATTCTCGGGCTGCGGCATCCTTTTTTTCCCTAAGAAAACGAAAGATAAGATATTCGGTATAGATAAAAAAACTTTCCCTTTTTTATTTCTGAACAGTTCCAATTATATTTCCCTTTTTAAAAACTCCGAAACGGACAGAACCGGAATGTATGTGCTCAGTCATACTCCGGGAGCCGGTGCATCTAATGTAAATATTGCTGAGTCCGCAGTTCTTATTTTCAGTGAACCTGTGGATGAGAAGAGTGTAAATTCGGAATCCATCCGTATGTCCTTAAACGGACTTCCTGTATCCGGGGCAATTTCAGTCAGCGGTGCAACGGTGAGTCTGAAGCCGGATGCGAATTTGAGTTATGCTTCTGAATATTCGGTTACAGCCGCATCTTCCGTCAGGGATAAAAGCGGAAATTATATGAAGAACGACTATACTTTCACTTTTACAACGTCAGCAGTTCCAGATACAGTGTCTCCGCAGGTCATCAGCACAAATCCTGTATCGGGTTCCCTGAATATTGACGTGAACCAGAATCTTCAGGTTGTTTTTTCAGAGAGCATCGATCCTCAAAGTATCACACCTTCCAATGTTACCGTGAATGACGGGATACAGGATATCCCAATTGCTTTCAGTCTGAATGCAGATACCCTTCAGATTACGGCTTCTCCTTCATTGTCTGCCTTCAAACTGCATACATTGACACTTAGGTCAGGCATTAGGGATCTGGCAGGAAATACCCTCTTATTTGATTATTCTGTGTTTTTTCAGACGAATGATCTGACCGGCCCTAAAGTAGTCAGTACTTT
>DAORDI010000406.1:0-3749 GCA_035345895.1 Leptospiraceae bacterium | reverse complement strand
AGAAAGCATAACATCCAGGTTCTGCAGACATCTTCAGATAAATCCCCTTTGTTTCAGCATATGTTTCCATATTCATTGTCACTTCAGCAACAACGGCTGTGACATTTTCCAGAGAAAGCATCATATCCTCTCTCTGCAGCTGAGTCGCCGACCAGGATAGAAGATTTTCCAGAAGAAACCGGTTGTACTTCAGCTTTTCAGAAATCTGATGGATATATCTGTCAAGATCCTTCTTCGAAAGAGTCTTTGTATTTACCAGGTTGATTATGGAATCCAGCATATCGAGAGGACTTCTAAGATCATGAGAAATTACTGAAAAAAGTTTATCTTTGACCGAATTTGCATGACTGAGTTCTTCAGTTTTCCTTTCCACTTCCCTTTCCAGCTCGGAGCTGTAATCCTTCTGCATCTGAATCAGTCTTTCGTACAGCTTGGAGTATTTGGCAGAGAACGCAATTGCAATCATCAGATTAAATACGAGTGAATGCGCCTTGAAGTTCCAGTCAGTAGGATAACTTACATTATACCCTTTTACAATCGCATCATAAAACGTCATCGGAACAAAAAGAAGCAGTCCCAGTACAAGAGTAAACGCCTGTTCTTTCTTCTGAATCAGAGCATAGACGGAAATTCCCATCGCCCAACAGAGTGCCAGAAGATCAGCTGCGGAAGCAATGTAGATGACAATGATATTTCTGTAATAGACCAGTCTGTCGTCGAAAATGGAAAACATATGAAAGAGTGCGATCGGAGAATAGACAAGGATCAATACAGTATGCAGCCTGGTAATCGGATAATCAAAAAAATGATATACTGCCAGAAGAAAAAAAATGCCTGTCAGGCTCAGACTGATGCTCACAAAAGTATAATACACCGGCATCTGGGTATTTCCTAAAAAATCCAGACGAAAAAGTCCGACAGTGTACAGAGACATGGACAGTACCGTAAGACTGAAATAGAGATATGATTTTTCTCTTCTCACACGGTAATATATAATAAGATGATACAGTCCCATGAACAGAAATATTGCGGCCACTGCAGAGTTCCAAAGCTGATTCCTGTAGTATTTTCTTTTGCATATCTCATATTCCCCCGCAAAGGTGGAATTTACCGTTCCGCCGAGTGCACTGAAACTTGCTGCCTGAATGGCAAGAATGTTTTCTCCGTCAAAATTCAGATGGTCTATGTCAATCTTGTAGATGTCGGAATTATCTTCAGCTGCAAGCATATTTCCTGAACTGTCAATGATTCCCTTTTCTGAAATCAGCTTTCCGTTAAAATAAATTCTGGAAGAATTAAAAATTACAGGCACTGCAATCCCCAGATTTTTTCCCTTAAAGTCACTTCCTAAAAAAATCCTCAGGCGGTACCAGGCTGTATTTACATCAGCATATCCTTTGGTCCTCCATTGGGTCGGTACTGGGAAAAGCCGCCACTCAGAATCATTATAATCAATCCTGGAAGCCTCCGGCTCATTTCTGGGCAGAAATCTCCACTCACCCTTGAGATCGTAAAGCCTGGATGAATCGGAAAGCACTATCTGTCCCTGATTCACATCAAAGTTCTTTTCAGAACAGGAAAAAAACAGAGAAAGAGACAGAATCAGAGTCAAACGGAACATATTACAGAAACAAGCAGTAAAAAAAGCTCGATCTGCAGTAAACAATTTTTAAAAAATGTCGCTAAACATGGATTAAAAAAGAGGAATACTGTCAATATTGATAGTATCCTTCTTTTTATATAGAGAATAATTGAATCAATATCCCCTCCCTTCATACTGATAATGAATGTCTCCCAAAAGTCACATCTGCCGGACTGCGGATGAATTTGCCAGATTCCATACACTGATATCGATTTTGCCGTCAAAACTGTCGGCTCAAATCTAAGCACTCCGGGGAAACAAATTCAACGGTATTCTGTTCCTTTGAGGTATTCACCCAGTTCTGCACAGGCTGTTTTTTTCTCCGCAATCTGCCCTCATCGACGTGAACGCTCCTCGGTCATCTGTCTTCGAAAAAACAGGGCCTTTCGGCTGAGTTCTCGGACTGATAACCCCTCATACAGATCCTGTCTCCATTTCGTATAATCAAATCTGTCTCTTGGATAATAGAAATAAATTTTTACAGACTCCTGATCATCGTACGGTCTGTTAAAGCAGAAAGCAGCGGGCTTCAAGAAGACGAGAATTAAAAATAATAATTCTTGAAAATTAGTGTAATTCGCGTCCCGCTGCCTTTAAAAAGGAGACTGAATTGGTGCTGGCAGGGGGAAATTTTTTAATCTTTTTTAAAAATGCTATTATATACATTTATACAATCTCTACTAATTTTTCGCCGCCCTGCAGAAGTTCAACAGCTTTTATCAGTTTTTCTGATAACATTTTTTTTAGATATTCATTGGAAGTATTCCCGCAAGTAATCCAAATAATTTTCGGCGGTGAATCATAGAGATATAAAAGATCTACAAAATCATTATCTTTCGTCATTACAATAACATCTTCCTCTTTCTTGGCCTTTTCAAATATTTCAAGATCACTCGCATCCCTTAACCCTAAAAATTTAAGTGAATAGGATTCCAGTCCGAATTTTGATTTTATCCAAAGTGCAAGAGAGGGCGGAAGCTGTGCATCTATCCAAAGTTTCATGCAGCTAAAACAGTATGGTCTATTCTCTTCAAAGCAAACAGTACGCTTGCTTGAATATCCTCCTTCTCTAAATCAGGAAGGTCTTCCAAAATCTGTTCAAATGTCAATCCATTCGCTATCAGCTGAAGAACGTCAATTACTCGGATTCTCATACCTCGAATGCAGGGTTTTCCGCCGCACTGATCTGGGTTAAAAGTGATTCTTTTCAATATTTCTTCCATACAGACACAGTAAAATCAGTAAATTTACCTCTGCAAGCAGAAAATCAGCGGGCAGCAGCGCCAAGTTTTTCTGCGATGCATCTTATGGCAGTTTTGAAAGTCCCAGTTCTTCCAGAAATTTATAAGGCACAGAACTCGCAGAATCTTCTTTCGTGCTGTTCGTGTGTTTCGTGGTTCATAATATGATTCTCTCAATTTCAGCTTTGGGAAAAGAATGAAAATTTACAAGTAAACCAAGCCGCAGCCTGGCAGCTTTGAGATAATTTAGAACCTGCGCCCTATGTATTGGATCAAAAGTCTTTACAGTTTTTAATTCAATGATAATGGACTTATAGCAGATCAAATCAGCTTTAAAGTATTGCTGCAGTGGTTGTCCTTTATAGGTCAGCTTAAATTCTGCTTGTCTTTCAAAGGGGATATTTCTAATTACAAATTCTTTTTCAAGACATTCCTGGTATACTGACTCAAGGAAGCCTGTGCCAAGTTCTTTATATACTTCAAAAATCGCTCCTTGAATTTGATAGGACTCTTCTTGGTATAAAATATCAGCCATAAACCAACCTTTTTTTTAACCACTAAATTCACTAAAGGCACGAAAGGTTTTAACTTCTTTCTTTCGTGCTTTTCGTGTGTTTCGTGGTTCATTCTTTTTTAACCACTAAAGGCACGAAATTCACGAAAGGTTTTTTTCTTTTTTTCGTGCTGTTCGTGTGTTTCGTGGTTCATTCCTTTTTAACCACTAAATTCACTAAAATCACGAACGCTTTAATTTTTCTTTCGTGCTTTTCGTGTGTTTCGTGGTTTATTCTTTTTTAACCACTAAAGGCAGGAAATTCACGAAAGGTTTTTTTCTTTTCTGCCCAGCTCAGAACAAATAGTGCAAA
>DAORDI010000405.1:0-3775 GCA_035345895.1 Leptospiraceae bacterium | reverse complement strand
TCATCAGTTCATACGCAGAAAAGGAAAACCGAGTGTAGGCATTTCTGATATCAGGTCTCTAGGATGCGTAAAATCCAAAGAATACTATTCCATTTGCAGAAGTCTTCAGATCAGGATACAGATGGAGTATCTTCTCAATGAGGAAAATATTTCACCTCACAGGGATCTCGGAAATCTGGACAGACTGATTGCTCCTCTCCTCGAAGAGTCTGAACTGGCCTATATCCCTTTTCTGGAAAGAATTGTGCCTGATCTTGGTGCTAGGCTTGCATATTTAGGTTTTGCTTATGAAGCAGTTCATTTTCAGAAACTTGCCATTCTGACGGAAAGACTTGCAGGACGTTTTGAAGCTGTCTCCTATGAAAGACTTGCTTTTTACCAGATACTCATAGGCGATATGCAGGGAGCAGAGGATACTCTGATATTTGCGTCCAAGAGTCTGAAGTCTGTGAGCATTGCAAAGAACAGCCTTCTGCTGAAATCGGGAATGCTCGCCTATGTCAGAAAAGATTACAAACAGTCTCTTGCAAGTATGCTTGAACTGAATCTGAAATTCTGGGGAAAGACTCTCCGCAATCCGATTACAGATGAAGCACTGAGCACATATGATGCAAGGGAGCTCATTGCGCTTTCACTTTCAAAAGCAAGAAATCCTGCCCTTGCAGTTCAGGCACTGACTAAACTGAAGACGGACAAGCCCGATGAAGAGGATCTTTTCATCAAACTCAGAGCTGCCCAGATTGTATTCAAGGACAGGCCTGCACTGGCGGAAAAACTGACAGACGATATCATCTATATGGCACAGAGCAACGGATGGAAAAGAGTAGAGTATGCAGCCACTCTTCTGAACGGATATACTCTGATTGTAAATAAGAAGTACAGAAGAGCAGTCATTCAGTTTACCAAATGTTACGGGATACTGGGTAATGCAGAAAATTCCTACGCTTCTGAATGGATGAGACTTTCAGGGATGGTCACAGCAAGAGTGCTTGCGAGAGAAAAAGGAAAACACTCTCAGTCGTACAAGGTGCTTCTCGCAAATATTCGAAAAGGAAATTTTTCGACAGACTATCTGAGCATGAAAATGTATCTCGATCCGCGTTTCGGACTGGAAGAGTTTACCCGACAGGCAGCGCAGTATTTCGTCAATCTGAGAGATTACGAATCTCTTTTTCTTCTTGTAAATCATGCATCTGGACTGAATCAGAAAATACCTGTGTCACAGATGAGAAGCACTTTGCAGATCCCTTATGTGCACAGCAGGATGAAAATCTGGAAGGGATTCCGTCCTGTGCTTGACAACGTTTATTTCAAAAGCAGTTTTTCGTCTGTCCGTGAAAAGGAAGCAGCCAATTTAAGAAAACTGGATATACCTGATCTGGAATCGTTCAAGAAACTGGAAAATCCATTTCTTGCAATTCTGCCTTACAACGATCAGCTTTTTGCTTTTTCCTACCAGCCTTCTCGCGGTGAAAAATACAGATGGACCCTTCAGGTTTTTTCCGGGAATGAATACAAGACCGGGGGATATTATTCCAAACTCCTCAGTTCGTTTCCATTTCTGGAAGGAACTGATATGTTTCAGATATACTTTAATGCACAGGGAGCAGATCTGTATCAGCATCTGAAAAGGCTTCAGATGAAAGCTCCATTCCATATGTTTGCATCATTCCGGCTTGCAAATTATTCCTCAAAACCTATGGACATTGTTACTCCCGACTGCGGGAAAAAGGAGTCTGAGTTTACACGGCTCGGAACGGAATACTTTGAGGGAATGAAAGCATTTGATTCGGATGAAAGAGTGCAGATCTGGAAATTTCCAGAGAAGGATGCGAGGGAAGGCGGACTCGAAGGTTATACCTGGAAATGCGATTCAAGAAACCGAGTCAGCTTTTACAGAATGCAGAGAAGACTCGATCACAGAATGGTTCCTGGAACCCTGATTTTTCCTGCCGGCACACTGAATGACTCTACTCCTGAAAATCTGGGCGGTCTTTACCTGGAATGGACAGACTACTGGCTCAAGAAAGGAGCAGGCAGCGTTTATTTTGTAGATAAAATACAGGATAACGATACTGCAATGAATAATGTCATAAAATCCGTTTCCAAGGGAGACGGAGACAGTCTCAGCCTGATCGGGATACTGAATGAACTGAAGAATTCCGGAAGGACTCACGCTGTTGTCACAAAAACAATGAGATAAAGCATATATGAATGAAGAAAATACTTTTGAAAAACTGTCCAGACTGAGTGTTCCCGGCCTGGATGAAATCCTGGGCGTTCCTTTCAGGGTTCTGGATGACGGATTTGTAAGAGTCATAGATTATATGGGTTCAGATGAAGCAGTCGTGCAGGCGGCAAGGGTCTCATACGGAAACGGCACAAAGAAGGTTCATGAAGACAGGGGACTGATCCGCTACCTGCTCCGTCACAGGCATACTACTCCTTTTGAAATGTGTGAAATCAAACTCCATATCAGAGTTCCTATGGATACCTGGAGACAGTGGATACGTCACAGGACAGCCAATGTGAATGAGTATTCCACCCGTTATTCTCTTGCAATTGATTCTGCCCAGATGACTGACGAATCCGAGTGGAGACTTCAGTCAGGCGGCAACAGACAGGGAAGCTCCGGCTTTTTCAGTCAGGAAGAAGGGAAGAATTTTTCAGCAGAGGAGAAAGCTCTATATGAACATTCAAAATCAGTCTATCTGAAAAGAATTGAATCCGGGATGGCAAGAGAGCAGGCGAGAAAGGATCTTCCTCTTTCCACATACACTGAAGCCTACTGGAAGACGGACCTCCACAATCTTCTGCATTTTCTTGCACTCAGAATGGATGAGCACGCACAGCTCGAAATCAGAAAATATGCAATTCTGATCGGTGAAGAGATTGTAAAAAGATGGTGTCCTGCTGTCTGGGAAGCTTTCATGGACTATTCTTTTCATTCAGATTCTCTATCTCGGATTGAAAGACAACTGATCCGGCTTATCAGTTCAGGTTCTAATGATGAATTAATGAAAAAAGCAGCAGAATTCGGTTTCCTGAATCCTGATTTTACATTGAAAAAGAGCAGGGAAAGAGAAGAGTTTGAGGAAAAAATGAAGGACTTAGGTATACGGGTTCCATGGGTGTAAACCCAGATCCTAAACCTTTTATCTAGATCTCCACTGAAATTTTAATCTGGTCAATTATTCATTGGCTGAAAGTGCCTTTGCATTGTCACTGAATGTGAGCAAAAGCGGGGATAGCGGCTTCCACGCTTGCGAGATTAGAAATCTGGCATCGATTTATGCTTGCACTGTCCTTTACATAAACCGTAAATGGAATTGTGCAGCCTTTACCGATTGGAATTCAGACCTTTAAAGACATACGTGATGGAAATTATCTGTACATTGACAAGACGAAATGGCTTTACGAGATGGTCAAAGATTCGAAAGGAACGTATTTTCTTTCCCGTCCAAGAAGGTTCGGTAAAAGCCTTACCCTTTCGACTTTAAAGGAAATCTTCGAAGGAAACAGAGAACTCTTCAAGGGACTTTGGATCTATGAAGCAAAATATGAGTGGAAAAAGTATCCGATTATCCGAATAGATTTTTCCGGGATGAAACCGGAAAACCCTGCGCATTTGAAAGATGGAATTTTGGATGCCATCAATACAGCAGCTGAAAAATATCAGATTGAACTTTCAGAACAGCACTATGACCTGAGATTCAAGCAGCTGCTCAGAAAGCTGTCAGAAAAAGGAAATATTGTCATTTTGGTAGACGAATAT
>DAORDI010000404.1:0-3781 GCA_035345895.1 Leptospiraceae bacterium | reverse complement strand
TTTTTACCGCTCCAGTCATATATGCTTGCAGTGTTTTCCCAGGAAGAACCTGCAAGTATCCTGTTCAGATCCGGCGAGAACGCGACACCGGTAAATCCTCCGTCCACAAGCTTCCTGGGATACAGTGTATCCACTTCTTCGAGTGAGCCGAGCGAGATTTTCTTAATATAAAAATTTGTCACAAGCACCAGATGCGAGCTGTCTTCGCTGAAAATAAGCTGATATACTTTCTTTTTTTCAGGAAGCAGAAACTGTCTGACCTCGCTGAAGGATGATTTTCCGGAATCAGGAACTTCCGTCTTCAGCATCAGAAATGCCAGATCTTCATCCACAGTCGGTTCTTTTTTTTCTGCGGGTTTTTCCTTTACTGGATCTTTTTTGACAACAGGAGGTTTTTTAGGATTCAAAACCGCTGTAGGCGGTTTCTGCTCTGAAATACAGGCAGAAAGAAAAATAATCAAAAATATATTCAAATTTTTCATAATAAATTACAGTACTATTCTAGCGATTCCGTCCGGAAGATCAGCTACGTTGAAATTGATCAGAAGTCCCAGGCGGAGCCCGGCAGATTTCATATATGACTTGAACTTGCTTTTGATCGGTTTATTCAACTGTTCCACATATTTAATTTCCACCATGATCTGCTTTTCAATAATGATCTCCGTTCTGATCCCCTTTACATTGAGTTCCTTGTATCTGGTATTCGTCTCTTTCTTTCTGACCTCGTACCCGATGCCGACCTTGTTCAGTTCATAGCAGAAAAGTTTTCTGTACACAGACTCCGGAGTGTTTGCAGGCATAAACCGATGCACTTCCTCTGCAACGCTCATCACTTTTCTGTAAAGTTTATTCTCTTCTTCTGTCGGCTGATTTTCATTTTGAAAATTGATGTTTTTCATCCTGGGCATATTTTCAGAAAGATACTGAACCGCTCTGCCCACCGCTTCCTTCTTCTTGTTCTTGAAGTCAAAGAAAACTATGTAAATCCTCGCCTGAGCAATTTCCCGCCCGTCTTCTCTGCCAAGCATCCGAAAGAACATATCGCATCCGTAATCACTGAAATTGCCGACTGAGACCTGAGTTTTCAGAGTGTCTCCATAGTGAACTTCTGACTGAAATATCATACTGAAATTGGAAAATACAAGACCGCTTCCGAAAATATCCAGAGGAGTAAATCCGCAGTGATCCCAGAAGCGGAAATAACATTCCATGACGAGTTCAAACATCGTATGAGATCCTACGTGAAGATCTCCCCAAATGTCCATTTTTCTGACTGTAATTTCTGTTTCGAAGAGGTATTCTTCCGGAATCTGTATATCTATCTTTGGCATGATGGCCTTATTTCAGGGACTTTAAGGATAGTTTTGTCTAATCTAAAATTCAGTCAATTCGATTTAGCTGTCCTGGCTTTAATTCAAAATACTGTCTGGAAGGTCTGCACTTTGGAAATCCCCCCTTTTTTACTGGAACTGCTGATGCTTCGACCATTGTAATAATGCAAAAATCCATTGACAAAAGACAATCTTCCCCATTTTTCACTAAATAGTCTTGCTCCGGAAAAGCTTTTTGTATCCCATAATCGTACGGTACAAGTCAATCAATTTTAGCAGGAGATGAACAGTGAATAGGATAATCTTTTTTTACTGTTTCCATAAGTCTGGCATCGGAAAGTAAATTGGAAACTTTGGAAGGCTCTTACGACTCCGGTTCCTATCAGATTGCAAAACGAAATTGGATTTTGACTGCAGTTCAAAATTATATGGGCAGGGATGAGCTGCAATGATATTGGAGGTACAGTCAAAATTATATTCGGTCCGAAAAACAAAATTACAGCCGAGTTCTTCAGTGATGGAATTCTGCCTAGCTGCAGTAATGTCTTGATTTTTCATCAGCACTGCAGATACTGAGCTGAGCGATCATAGATTCAAGGAGAGTTTATCTGATTTTTCAGATGCAAATCATATGAATAAAAGATTAAAACTAGTTTTATTTGCGTTTCTGCATTTCTCAATGCTCAGTGTACTGTTTTACTGCAGTTCAGAAGCTCGAAAGGAAGCAATAATTCCAGTCAGAGAAGAAATGAAATCAGAGCAGGAAAAAAGTCCTGCAATCGCTCCTCCTCCAAAACCGACAGGAGCGGCTGTTCAGGATATCAAGAGAAAGAACAATAAAGAAGAAAGTGACGGGAAAATTCCGGACAAAAAGAAGACAGATTCCTTCAATTCATTTGCAGAAAACCCTTTTGTTTCGACTTCCAAGGAAAAGTTCAGTACATTTTCTCTGAAAGTGGACACAGCTTCCTATTCCATGATCCGAAGTTTCGTAAATCAGGGACAGAAACCGAACAAGGATTCAGTACGGATTGAAGAAATTGTAAATTATTTCCCTTGGAAGTACAGGAATGATGCTCAGGAAAAATCACCGATCTATCTGCATACTGAAATGACAGACTGCCCCTGGAACAAAGAAAATGCACTTCTGCGGGTTATATTTCAGACAAGAGAGATCCCTGCCTCTGAAATCCCTCCGATGAATCTGGTGTTTCTTCTGGATGTCTCTGGTTCTATGTCGGACGCAAATAAACTGCCTCTTCTGAAGAAATCACTCCGGAAGGTCATTGATAAGATGAGAGACGATGATAAAATTGCTATAGTCGTGTACGCAGCAGCGGAAGGACTTGCTCTTCCTTCTACATCCGGGAAAGACCGTGATAAAATTCTATCAGCTCTGAATAAACTGGAATCAGGAGGCTCAACAAACGGAGGGGCAGGTATCACACTTGCCTATAAAGTTGCTGAAGAAAATTTCATCAAGGACGGAGTCAACAGGATCATCCTCGGAACAGACGGAGACTTCAATGTAGGAGTCACTGGAAAAAACCTGGTGGATATGATTGCCAAAAAAAGAGAGACAGGCATCTATATGACTCTTCTCGGACTGGGTATGGGAAACTACAAAGATGATACAATGGAAAATATCTCAAAAGAAGGAAACGGTAATTATTTTTACATTGACACTGAAGCAGAAGCAGACAAGGTTTTTGTGGAAAATTTTTCTGCAACACTTCTGACTGTCGCAAACGATACAAAACTTCAAGTAGAATTCAATCCTCAGACAGTCATCTCTCACAGACTGATCGGATACGAAAACAGGATGCTAGCCACAAAGGATTTCAAGGACGATAAAAAAGATGCCGGCGAGGTCGGACCGGGTCATATTGTAACTGCGTTTTATGAACTGAAACTGAAAGGCAAAGAATCAGACTTCGGAACTGTTCGTTCCAGATACAAGATTCCTCCTTCCAATGAAGTAAAAGAAATTTCTGCAAAACTTCCCAGAAGAAAGGCAGCTTTTGAAGAAGCATCTCCAGAATTTCACTTCGCTTCAGGCGCGGTTGCATTCGGACTGATTTTAAGAGATTCTAAATTCAAAGGAAAAGCAGACTGGAAACTGCTGAAGCAGATTCTTTCAAAGAAGCCGCCTGAGTATCTTCAGTCAAAGATCGGTGAATTCAAAGAAATCACTGAAAAGGCGGAGAAGCTGAAGTAACGTGAACTCAATGTAAGAAAAGAATTTAAAAAGCGGGTCTTAGGGCCTGCTAAACCCCTCGTCAGTTTGGAAGCAGGCTAATCTTCCCTGAAAGGGATAACGGTTTCTTGCTTTTTCGAAAAACAGCGATCACAGCAGCGAGATTCCTGCATCGAACTCACGTTACATAAGAGAATAAACCGAAGAGGTTCTGTCTAAAAACTTCGCAAATCCAGTATTGTTTCACTGAGCA
>DAORDI010000403.1:0-3794 GCA_035345895.1 Leptospiraceae bacterium | reverse complement strand
AAAAATCCGGATAAGCGGCCACTTTTTTATAACCGCTAGGAACTGTTTTTTTGCGGGAGAAAGCCAATCAGTGCTATTCCTTTATCCATTTTTGACGGTTGTTCCAGAATACCTGAACTTTGCAATGAAAAATTGTAAATAGAATTAGATATATAATTGTATCTCTCATTGATATGCTTTTTTAGAGTCTATATTGAATTAAATGAGATATTAATTTCTTTTTGATTCTAATTTGACCCAAATGGAATTCGCTTCCTTTATAAATCTATGGCTTGTGTGTATTTCGTCAGAAAATGCGGATGATCGATTTATCCGTTCAGTTGAATTTTAATTGTAATTTTAGAGTCTATTTTCGAACCTGAAACCATGTTTCAGGGAGTTTACACAGCAGTCATCACTCCGTTTTCGGACGGAAAAATCGATTATGATTCCTATTTCAGGATATTGGACAGACAGATTCAGGCAAAAGTCAGCGGAGTGGTTCCCTGCGGAACAACAGGCGAGTCTCCCACTCTCAGCCACGACGAGCATAAGGAACTGATCAAGAAGACTGTCGATTATATCAAAGGCAGAATACAGGTTGTAGCAGGAACCGGTTCCAATTCCACAAAGGAAGCGTGTGAACTCACAGAAAGTGCCTGCAAAGACGGCGCAGACGGTGTTTTGTCCGTCAATCCTTATTATAATAAACCAACTCAGGAAGGGCTGTACCTTCATTTCAAGAGCATTGCAGAAGTTTCTGCAAAACCAATTATGCTCTACAATATTCCCGGCAGGACAGGGGTCAATCTGGCACCGGAAACCACCAAAAGGCTTTCTATGCTTGACAGGATTGTTTCCATCAAGGAAGCCACAGGAGACTTAGGTCAGATGGCAAGAACCATTGCAATTCTCCCTAAAAACTTCACTCTTCTTTCAGGAGACGACAATCTGATCCTTCCTGTTCTCTCCATAGGCGGAAAGGGAGTTGTCTCGGTGGTTTCGAATCTATTCCCTGCATCTCTGGTAAAAATCGTAAATTCCTTTGCCTCAGGAAAACTTGATGAGGCAAGAGAACTTTATTATGAACTTCTTCCTGTATTCACTCTGGCATTTTTGGAGACAAATCCGATTCCAGTGAAGGCTGCGATGCATCATCTGGGATACTGTTCCGGAGAAGTGAGGCTTCCTCTGACTCCGCTCAGCTCATCAAAACAGTCGGAAGAATTTCTGGCACTCGTAAAAAAACTGAAGGAGAAAGGACTTGAATAAGAGAAACAAAGTATGTCTCATCGGGGCAGGCGGAAGAATGGGAAAGGCGATCACTGAGGTGCTTTTTCATTCCAAAACTTCAGTTCTCGGTTCAGCAGTGGAGAAGACGGATTCAATCCTTCTTGGCATGGACAGCGGACTGAACTCAGGTCTCGGTGAAAACCACGTCAGATACAGTTCTGATATAGACCGAAGTCTCGAAGAGTGCGACGTCGCAATTGATTTCAGTTTTCATGCAATTCTTCCTGATGTTCTTTCTGCCTGTGAAAAACACAAAAAGCCCGTAGTGATCGGAGCCACAGGCCATACAGAAAAAGAAATAGAACTGATGCATCAGGTTTCCACTAAAATTCCCATCCTCTGTGCGCCGAATATGTCGGTAGGAGTGAATCTGATGTTTAAGCTTGTGGAACTCGCAGCGAAGACAATCGGCGATGAGTTTGATATCGAGGTGACTGATATTCATCACAGACACAAGAAAGATGCTCCTTCCGGAACTGCAGTTGCACTGAAGCAGGTGCTCCTGAAGACACTGGACAGACTGGAGAATGATGTCATTTACGGAAGACACGGCAATTACGGTGAAAGAGACAAAAAGCAGATTGGAATCCACACTCTCCGTGCAGGAGAGGTCATAGGCGAGCATACTGTCGAATTCTTCTCTGCCGAAGAAAGAATCAGCGTTCATCACAGGGCGGAGAGCAGAAAGACATTTGCAGTGGGGGCAGTAAAAGCTTCAGAATTCATAGTGCAGCAGAAATTCGGCATGTTCAACATGTTTGATGTTCTGGGGATATAGGTTGGATTTTCTAAAAAATCTCCTCCTCTTTGATTTCAACAACTTTTACAATCCCAGGGTGGGCATTGACATCATTCTTGTCAGTGTCCTTTTTTACCTGGGATATATTGCCATTAAAAATACAAGAGCAATACAGTTCATACTTGTGATCGGGGGAATCCTTCTTTTAGGATCGATTGCAAGTTATTTTGAACTGGAACTTCTGGACTGGCTGATCTCAAGCATACGTCCTGCAGTCGTCTTCCTTGCAATTGTTCTGCTTCAGCCGGAACTGAGAAGGGCTTTTACTGAACTCGGAAAATCTCCTTTAGTAAAATTCTTTAATATCAAACCTAATTATGAACTGGACGAAATGATTTCGGCGATTCAGGATCTTGCAGAGGCAAAGACAGGCTCCATCATTGTCATCACAAGAAACATCAGTCTCCGTCAGTACGTGGATCAGGCTGTCATCCTGGATGCAAACATCACTTCAGGACTTCTGAAGACAATATTCATCAAGAACTCTCCGCTGCATGACGGTGCGGTCATTATTGAACAGAACAGGGTTGCATCCGCTTCCACTTATCTTCCTATGAGCGATCAGCTGGGAACTTCCACTATGGGAGCAAGACACAGATCGGCCCTGGGAATCACCGAAGACACTGATGCGATCAGTCTTGTCACATCGGAAGAAACCGGTGAAATTTCAGTCTGTCACGAAGGGAAAATGATTCATCCTGTGAAAAGTTTTGAACTGAAAGTGCTTCTGACGGATCTGATGGATGGAAAAAGTTCAGATGAATCAGGGACAGCCAGGAAGAGGAGCAAACAGTGAAAAAGGACAATATTCTCTTCCGGTATTTCAGGATCTTCATCAAACTTCTCCTTCTTTTCTTTTCCGACTGGCATATCAAACTCGGATCAATTCTCTTTTCTGTATTCCTCTACATCAATCTGCAGAACTCAAAGATTCTTGTGAAGACAGTGGACATCCCTGTAGAATACCCTAAGCTTACGGGAAATCTTTTTTATTCCAAGCAGCTAGACAAGACAGTGAAAGTGAAAGTGGAAGGATTCAAGGATCTAGTCAACTATCATATTCAGTTTATGAAGGTTGTGATCGATGCAAACGAGATTCAGCCGGGTGAAAACACTGTGGAAGTGAAAAAGATCTGGGGAAATTCATCCCGAATCAAGGTCACTCCTCTTACAGGAAAGATCAGTTTCTATATTGAACAGGGTACAGTCAGATCCATTCCAGTGGAAGTCATATTTGAAGATGATCTGCCTGTAAATGTAATACGCACGTCGCACTTCATTAAGCCGTCTACCGTGACGCTGTCGGGACCGAAGTCGATTGTGGAAAAGATCCCGAAGTATACAGTAGGCACTGTTTCTCTGAAGGATGCCAGGGAGAGTTTCACTAAGTCTCTCAAGCCGGTAGAGCTGCCGAAAGGAGTTTCTCTTTCAGGAGGTGTCCGTGAATTTCAGCTCAGGGTGAATATTGCGAAGGGAGCTACGGATGCGGGAGATCAGATTGTAAGGGGTATTCCAATCAAATGTGACGGACTTGATTCCAATCTGAGTGCAGATCTGTCTCACGATGAGGTCTCTGTCAAACTTCATTCGGGCACACCTTTGAACAGCATACAGATATTTCAGGGTCTGAAAGCCTATGTTCCATGCAACTATACATTTGATTCCAAGACCAAGAGGATTCTTCCCAGCAGTCTTCCTGCTCTCATCAAAGTCAGAGTACTCA
>DAORDI010000402.1:0-3840 GCA_035345895.1 Leptospiraceae bacterium | reverse complement strand
CAGCAGGATCATCAATGTTTATATATTCATTTTCTTTCTGACTCAATTCCTTATTAAAATTACTTTACTTTCTGATTTTGGATTTTGAGACCGGTTCTAATGTGCGATTTTAAATCAAGGACTACTTACTTCATTGATATAATCAATTAGTTCATATATTTTAATTGGCTCGTTCTTACCCTTTACTTTTATTGTATCCAACTCTCTAAAAACAAAAAAATCAGAAATTTCAGAATGTACAGATTCTGATACTATTATCTTGACTTTATAATATTTAGTCAAGCTTTCTAATCTAGAGGACACATTCACTGAATCTCCAATAATGGTAAAATTCATTTTTTTGCTACTTCCAATATTTCCAACTGACACTTCGCCGTAATGCAAGCCAATTCCAATATCTAGCTTAATGTTCTTATGCTGATTGTACATTTTTAAGTCATTAATCATAGCAAGACAAGCATACGCAGCCTTTTGAAGCTGATCTAATTTCTTAATTTTTTGTATCGCAGGATTATTCATTTCTAAATGGTACGGGGCATCGAATATTCCCCATGTGGCCATAATTGCATCTCCTATTAATTTATCTAATTGACCTCCATGGGATTGAATACTATTCAAAGTTAATTCAAAATACTCGTTCAAAATCCTTACAATCTTTTCCGGGTCTCGCAATGTCTCACATAAATTTGTAAAACCCCTGATATCAGAAAAAAGGATTACTACATCCTTTTTAAACCCGTCTTTTATTGAATCAGTGGAATTAATGGCATCTTCAACAATTTTTTCGTGGACATATTTTTGAAAAAATATTCTTAAATTACTTTCTTTTTCTTTAGTTCGATTCAAATCTCCAATGAGAATTGCATTTTTAAAAGCTGAATGAGCCTGAAAAATAAAAGCTTGAAGCAGTTCATAATTAAAAGAGTCTTTATAATGACCTATTACATATAAGTTTAATATTTTATTATCCACAACTATAGGAATCAAGGCTTGAATTTTCTCAATATCAATGGAGGGATTTTTTTCAAAAAATGATATAAATTCACTCCGATGAAAATAGTCCGGACCATAAATTAAATTATCTGACTTTAAAAACAGCTGGATCAAATTATCTCCTAATAATAGTGATTCCAAGTATTTATCTTTTTCCAGGAAGGGAGGTCTATGCTTAATCACTTTAAATTCATTTTTACTATTTTGGGGTATTGCAAGAATTCCTCCAGATGCATTCATAATACCCAATGATTCATGAAAACATGTTTCAGAAAGATCAAGGTATTCAATTTTTTGACTTATTGTCTGCGCCGCATCTTTAAGGTATGAAATTTCAAAAAGCCTTTTTTCCAATTGTTTATTCTTGCCTTCAACCTCCTCCATTTTTAAAACAAGCTGCAAAGCAAGACTAGTAGGCTGTAAAAGACTTTCTATTAAATCTAAATCTTCCTTTTTGCACTCAAGCCCATTCAATCTGGATCCGAGCAGAACAAGAGCAATTGGCTTGCCCTCAAAGTCGTCAACGTATGCAATATTCCTAATATCATCCAGGATACCGCCAGTGATCTGTTTATTAAACTCAATTATATCTTTTATAGATCTATCTCTCATTAAAGGATATGGAATGTTTATATGTATTACACTTCCTGCCTTCCTCAGCTTTGAAATGCCACGACTGAAAATATATTGAAATTGATACCTATTATTCTCAATTCCAGTAGAGATACAGAATGCACCACAATCTATTCCAACATTCGTCATACAGGAATCTACTGTAGATTTTGCTATATCATAAACAGAAAAACCTCTTTTATATACTTTATCGGTGTGTCTTTTTAGAGCAGTTTGTTTAAAAAAATTATCATTCATTGTCAGACCCTTTATAGACACTTTCTAAGTCATCGCAATAAACTACCCATCTATCCAGACCGATAGCCTCAAACATCATTTTTGAGTCCGAGTTTAATTTTACGATATAATTCTTATGATTATTCGAATATACTTCCTTAACGATACCCATAACCGTTGCTATACCAGTACTATTTATGTATGTGACTTCTGTAAAATCAATGATTAGATCCTTTCCATTCAAGTCGAGAATTTTATCAAATGCATCATTAATCTCATCATCGGTCTTTTGGTCTATTCTCCCTTGAAGAACGATAAGTCCGATATCCTTATGTATGATTTTACATTCCTTTACACTATGCATAAGCTTCTCCATTAGGGATAATTTCCGTTCAAATATAAATTTATATCACAGTTCCTTCGGCCAGTGATAAAGATTTTGACTTTTAAAATCGGCATAGTTTAATATGTTAGTCACGACAATACCCAGAACCGAAACATTTTGATCAATAACCCTGTACTTAGCTTGATACGGAGTGTAAAATTGTGCAAGCAATTTTTGTATTACAGGTAAGGAGTAAAAGACTTGCGATGAAATCAATTCAAATGGAACCAGCCCGACATTAAAGATTAGCCATAGGGGGGTATACCCAATTGTTTAGACCACTTTTTAAGAAAAAGTAGGTGATAAAAAACTTATTGAATTTCAGTAAACTTTATTACCGAAACAGGGGATTTTCAGAAAAAGAAGGGAGACATTTTAAGAGCCTCCATTTCTTTTTCCTACTTTTGCCCACCTGCAATAATTGCAGATGCTCTGTTTTGAGTCAAGCTTTTCAGCCAGACTTCTTCAGGACAGGAATAACTGAGTGCCTGATGAAGTCTCCGTCTGTTGTAGAAACTGAAATAACTGTTCAGACCCTCATACAGCTCCTGCGGAGTTTCATAAGATCTTTTATAAATATCCTCATATTTTAGAGTGCGCCAGAGTCTTTCCAATGAATATGTTGTCGAGACTTCTTCCCTTTCCGTCCATACTGACAAGTATGCCGCTGCTCTCAAGTGTTCCTGTATATTCCGAAGATGTAAACTGGCTGCCTTGGTCGGTATTGAATACTTCCGGCCTCCCCTTTTTCAGTGCGCCCAGGAGAGCAAGAATGCAGAAATCTGCTTTCAGACTGTTTGATATCTCCCATGAAATGACATATCTGGAATACCAGTCCATCGCTGTGCTACAGCATTAAGATACATATACCCATATCTCATCGGTATATATGTTATATCACTGCACCAAACCTGATTCGAACGCGTCACCTGCATATTTCTCAGTAAATACGAGTATTTTTTGTGTTCCTTGTCCGGAACCGTTGTTCTCTTTTTCTGAAAGTCTCCCTCCAGTCCCATGAGTCTCATCAGTCTCTGAACACGGTTTCTGCTCACCGGAATCTTCAGTTTTCGGGAAAGATATTCAGCCATTTTCTTCTGTCCGTATCTTGCAGGATCATCTGTGTGCTGACGTTCGATCATTCTCATAATCTTCAGATTCAGTGAACTTTCCGGCTTTTGAATATAATATAATGATGATCTGTTTACGCTTAAAAGGCGGCACTGCTCTCTGACAGAAAAGGGCTCATCGTCTTCAATCAGTCCCTTTCTGTCAGAAATACTCATATCAGAAGTTTTTTTTATAATAATCCAGCTCCATCTTAAGCTTTCCTATTTCCTTGTACAGCTCGTCATTCTTTTCCATCGCTTCTTCAATTTCATGACGGTCTGCTTTCTGAAAAAGTGTCGGAAGTTTCTGAAGCATCTCCTTCTTCCATTTCACTATCAGGTTTGCATGAACTTTGTATTCTCCTGAAAGCTCGCTCAAGGTCTTGTTTCCCTTGGCTGCTTCCAATGCCACCCTTGCTCTGAAATTTGGGTCATAATTCTTTCTGCGTCTAATATTCTGTCCTCCATATGATCGCTTTTTATCACCTTATTTCAACTTTTTTT
>DAORDI010000401.1:0-3842 GCA_035345895.1 Leptospiraceae bacterium | reverse complement strand
GGGTTATTTATATTTCTTTCTTGAATTTTTCTTTTTAGCCTTGGGAGACATTTTAGAATTCCGTGTAGAAAATTCATTTGAATCCATCTCACCCATCGCTAAATCGTTTCCAAGTATTGCAGACTCAACTGAGTTATCTAGTCCATCTTCAATTTCTTTGTCCATATCCAGTTCAGTCTCATCTGGAGAAACGTTATCATTACTGGATAAATCAATGTATTTAGCAAACCTGTTCTCTGATCCAAAAGTCCGCTTACCGGTTACTGCCTGATTTTTCATATATTGCCGGTAAGAATTGCACGAAAACCGTGCATCACAGTTTCTGCATACTCTAGTTGCAAATTTTTCCCCATTTACTTTATTAGTTTTTTTATCTTCTTTTGGAAAAAGTATCTGCAAAATCCCAGTTTCCTCACCCTCACGGGTTTTCTTAGAATATGGACGAGGGGAAAATTTTCGATCAACAATGGCATCAATGGTATGTCCAAATTCTTCAATTATCCTTTTTATATCTGACCGATTCAAGGAAAAATTCTCTTCCATTTTCCAGTCTAGATTTTTCTTTGAATAATCATTTATGATGTTTTCTAATTCGCTCAGAAAATTCTTTTCATTTACGTTTAGATTCTTTTTTTCTCGTATATCTTTTTTTAATTCTTTTGGATAGGAAAGAACAATCACTCCAATCCCAGCTACTTCTTTGAATTTGGGGTCATTTACATTCAGCTTTTCCCAAATATGAACATATACGTTCAGCTGCTTTTGTATTTCGTGAGTATGCTTTTTGTCCTTTATAATTTCATAATCATAAGTCTTTATATCATATAGGATTACTTTTTTATTCAGCGTGACAACATCGACTACTCCTTCCAGCGTATAGACTCTCCTTTTTTTACCTTGGGGATCTTTCCAGGGACTTATCTGTTCCGGAAGCGTCAATTTTTCTTCTGTTCTCTTGATTGCTTTGATAATATCTTGACCTTTGAACCAGTAACCCAGAATAGTTTTATAGGCCATATCTCGCAATTCTCCGGAAATAGAATGACCGCTCTCTGCACGCAGTAACGCAAAATTTGCATCAAAGGATCTTTTGATTTCTTCCGGAACATTTTTTAAACGTTTATCTATTGCCATGGTTTAACCTCACAGATACTTCGTAATGCATATCTTCTAATGTTCTATGGACCAAACTGCCATAAAACATGGTTTGAGTTCGAGAAGGAACAAACCCGTATTTTCTAAATATCATATATTGTCTCGGACATCTCTGGTAATACTGATAATCAGCAGTAAATGAGAAGATTCCGACAAAATCTTCCTTTTTCTTCTCTTCTTGTTCCTGTAGGCCTTTTCTTTTATCTGCTTCATATTTTACAAATCGCTTCACATCAAATTTTGATATATCTGATATCTCATAAGAAATTGGATCCGAAGTAATTTTCAGCAAGCGATCTTTTCCACTATGCCCTGTTAAATTTTGGTTTGCAATGATTAAACACCTTTCAGCTCTTGATAGTGCCACGTAATACATACGGCTCAAATCAAATTCGTACATTTTTTCCAAAGGCTCTCCCTCTGATCCGGTTTTAGGTTTAATTTCTTTGATAAATTTTTCCATATCCAGATCTCTGTCTTTAGAAAAAGTTCGTCCTAGCACAACAAATGGAAACTCAAGTCCTTTAGACTGATGTATTGTCAAAAATGGTATCCTGCCCTTTGGGAACGGATCATCAGGATTTTCATACTCGGACTCATCTCGTTTATAAAGATTGTAAAGATAAGAACCAAAGAAATGGTTCTTAAAATGTTCATCCTTCAAAAAGGAGGAAGTAATAAAGGAACCATATCTCTCTGTATATTTACCCAGATATTGAGAGATGAGTGATAAGTTGCAAATCGGACCTTCATCAATACCCTTCCCCGATTCAGAAGAAGCCAAGTCAAACATAGGTTTAAAATATTTAAATGAAGTAATCCGATAAAAAAGATCCAAGACTCCCCAGTCCAAAGATGTCAAATAAATAAATGCAGTATTTACTGATCGATTTGTGATATAGTTTTTAAATCTTGTGGACTTGACTTTTTTTTTCAGTGTGTCATCCAAAGAAGAATTTTCCAATACATTTTTGAACTTCTCAAATGAAACTGAATTCTTTACTCTATTTCCTTCCAAAATTATATCATTTTTATCCCATTTATTATTTAATGCTATTCCCTCTAAAATACTGTAATTTTTTACTGAAAGGGAAATTTCTACTTTAAGATCATCGATATATAATTTCAAGAACTTGTCTTCTTGAATAATCTTAGAGGCAATCTGATATGCATTTTCAACCCATTCATAAAATTTTTGGAATGGGGAATTACTATTCTTTTTAAACTCCTTTTCGGTCTTTCCAAAGATATGCAAGTATATTCCAAATAAAGCTGTTGCTTCATCGGTCGCAAGAAATCCGTTGGCACGAGGAGCATATACCTTCAATCCTTGATCTTCTAGAGCTTTAATTGCAGCTTTAGCACTATTGTTTTTTAAGCTCGGGAATAAAAATGCTATTTGTTCAGGCTGAACCTCCTTTAAATCAATAAGGGATTTTGTAAACTTTGCTATCGATTGAAAAACATACTCAGGTGTATCAGCTTTATGATTCATTAGAAGGCTTGGTTGTTCTTCAGATACCATTTTTTTATATGCGGAAATTTTCTTTGAAGAGACTCGAAATTTTTTATTTGGATCAGAAAACTGGTGTTCGATAAACTTTTTGTATAAATTGACAATCGGTTCTTTTGAACGATAGTTTATTTTTAAATTTTCGACTTTAATCTTTTCCTCAGTGAACCCGGTATCTTTCGAAAACCTCTTTTTAAACTGAACAAAATTCTCCACTCTTGCGCCTCTGAATCGGTACAATGCCTGATCATCATCTCCTACAATACAAATATTATTTTGTCCTTTAGAAAGTTCAAAAACCAATTGTTCTTGAACGTAGTTGGTATCCTGGTACTCATCAATGATAATATGATCAAATTGCTGCCTTGCAACTTCGGAATTTTTCTTAATATGTTCCAAGGCTAGTTTTTGAATCATAGAAAAATCTGTTCGTTTATCTGAATTCAATAATTGCAAATACTTTTCGTACATTTTAACTAATCGTACTTTATGCCTATCTTCTTTGTCGGGATCGATTAATTGACTTAAGATATCTTCAGTTGATAACATCTCCTCTGAAAATCGATTGAATGCTTTTATTAAATTCTCGATAAAGTCAAATTTCGACACATTACTTTGACTATTGGAGTTTTCCTTGCTTTTGATGATGTTCAGAATGGCTTTTTTCCTTCCGTTCACCCTCTTTTCATCTGGGTCTGTGAGTTCCCCCGCTACCAAAATTTGGTTATAGTTTTTGGAATTATACAAAAAAAGAAACTGATCCAGATCATCCATGAGAGCAAACTGAGGAGGGCGCTTTTTATCTTTAGAGAAGTTTCTATCTGACAGAATTCTTTGACAAAGGGAATGTATAGTTCCAATATACATCTTACTTAAATCATAAGGACCCTTGGTTCCGTTCGATTTTTCTGCGACTAGAGAGAGGAGAGACTGCAATCTCTCTTTCAATTGAAATGCTGCTTTTTCTGTGAAAGTCGCCAAAAAAATTTTTTCAGGTTTTACATTTTGAAAAACAATTAGATATAGAGTTCTCCACACTAAAACAGCTGTCTTTCCTGAACCGGGAGCCGCAGTAATATATAAAGGACCATTAGTATGAAGTATTGAGTTTTTCTGTTCATCATTCGGTTCATAGTTCTTGTCTTTCCAAAGATCTTCAATTTTCATCACAGCC
>DAORDI010000400.1:0-3849 GCA_035345895.1 Leptospiraceae bacterium | reverse complement strand
ATGATTGTGTGGTTTGGAATTTCCATCAGCACTGGAGCCTATGAAATGGCAGCATTCGGATC
Source organism: Leptospiraceae bacterium (assembly GCA_035345895.1). GTDB lineage: Bacteria > Spirochaetota > Leptospiria > Leptospirales > Leptospiraceae > DAORDI01. Next base: position 3,787 of record DAORDI010000400.1, on the reverse strand, counting down.
ACTTCATGCAGCAGTCGGAATTTATCTGACATATACAGTACTGGCCAATTATCTCAACAGAACACTGATTACTGTGGACCGCGAGAATGTCACGGTAAAAATTGGTCCTCTGCCTTGGCCTGGAAATCAGCATATCAGGAGTTCGGATATCACTCAGCTTTACAGCAAATCCGTCCTGACGCGAAACAGAAATTCTTCCTCAGAACATTTTGAAGTGCATGCTGTACTGAAAAACAAATCCCATCTTTGTCTGGCAAAGACTCTGGAAGAAATGGAACAGGCATTTTACATTGAACAGAAGATCGAAGATTTCCTGAAAATAGAAGATGAGCCGGTCAGAGGAGAAATCAAAAGATAAATATAACTGCTCGGTGAAAAACAGGTTTTAAAAGAATTTATAGAGAAAGGCTTACAAGAGGGGTTTAGCGGCTTCATATGGCTGCGGAGTCAGCAAGCCCCTCGCTAACTCGGAAGCCGCTGCAGATAAACTGTCTGTAAAAATTTAGTTTATTCGAAAATACAGTTTTATAAAATTGACGATTATGATTCTGACTTATTTCCTCATTGCAGTCAATGCCGTCATTTCCTACAGAGCGTACACTGCTTTCCGTGACAATGGAAAGGTGGACGATTATCTGTTTTCTCCCAGTCTTTTTGCCAGAGGCAGAAACAGGCTGGGGGCACTGCTCTCTCATTTTTCTCATGCAGATTTCTGGCATTTCGGATTCAATATGATAACACTGTATTATTTCGGAAGGATAGTCGAAGGTCTGGGGGGAAAGATTTCCTTTATTCTGATTTATCTGGCATCCGGTCTCGGTGCAACTTTGCTTACTTATTATACCAAAAAAGATAATGTATATTACAGATCACTCGGTGCCAGTGGCTGCATTTCCGGAATACTTTTCGCTGCTATCGTCTATTACCCTTTCATGAAAATATCATTATTATTTATTCCGATAGGTGTTCCGGCTCCTGCATTTGCAGTCATTTATGTTCTGTTCTCCGTCTTTTTTATGGACTCGGGCGACGGGATTTCTCATGAAGGACATTTGGGAGGAGCATTTGCAGGTCTTCTGCTGGGAGGAGCACTTGCTCCGCAGGGTTATGCTCTTTTAGGACAGGAACTGCATAGAATACTTGGATTCTGATTTTTCTAATGATCTGCCGGAAAGCAGGGTGTTGAGCCGCCCCTGCTTTTCTGATTTATGGATTTTTACTGATCGTTTCCTTCGCCGACAAATGATTTCTCACTGTTCGGATCAGGGTGAACATAAATTCCGTGAACCCAGCCTTTTTTTCCTTGGACAGATATCTGGAACCAGTAAGCATTATAAGAAAAATTCGGGATGGAAGCTCTTTCTGCAGATTTTCCGATGATTTCCACTTTTGTGCCTTTGTCCAGTGAAAGAACTTTTTTAGCCTTAAGATTTCCTTCTTCTCTGACTGTTACATTTTTTCCATTGATGTAGGCAGTATCACCTTTTTTGAGTTTGTCTGAGTACACTGCATAACCCCAGTTGCCGGACATTGTGCCTTCATAGTCTCTTGCAGAAGAAACTATCATAGGTTTGCAGGATGATGCAGGTTTTTCCTGAAATTCAAAGAGTTTTCCGTCATCTTCTTTGGACTTGAACAGTTTTCCAGTGTAACTCTGAAAAGACGTTTCTTTTGCAGAAATCGGTTTTCTTCCTTTGGAGCAGTCTGAAAGGCTGGATGCTTTGCATCCGCCGAGAGAAAGACCGTCACCTTCAGCCCACTCAATGCAGATTCCCTTTTTATCCGCAGCAGAGAGAGGATTCAGGAAAATAATAAAAATCACATACAGTAATGTTTTCATACACGCATATTTGTTGAGACTTTCCGGAATGCAAGAAATTTTTTGCTTTCTTCTGCAGTCAAAGTTCAGTTTTCAATATGGATGTATTTTTTGATTTTTGTAATCATCTCTGTTCTGTTCAGAGGTTTAATCAGATATGAGTCAAAAATCTTGGAGTACCTGTCCAGATCCTCTTCGAGTGCATAGGCAGACTGAGCGATAATAGGTAGATTCGGTCTGAATCCTTTAATTTCCTCAGCTACGCTGGGTTCAAAAGGCTTCTGAAGTCTGCAGAATAAGCAGGGATGTTTAATTTCCGAAAAAATCATCTTGAAATAAATTAAGCTTTTATTAGCCTGAGAAAACTATGAAACTATCAAAAATTTCTTTATTCAGTTTTTTACTGATTCTGCCATTTCTTTCTGTTTCCTCAAAGGATGCATCCGTGTACAAAGGAGCCTGGTTTGAAGTCAGTGTTCCGAAAGGATTTACTGTAAAACCTTCTCAAAAATCGGAAGGTGTTCCTGACAAATATGACAGTGTTTATCTTATTTCACCGGACAAGAAAGTAAAGTTTTATATATTTTCTCCTCAGTGGTCAGGTGAAGCTTCCGATATCGCAATCAATTCAGATACGGAAACGGAACAGGATGTAAAGACAGACAAGAAAAAGAATATCACTCAGAAATGGTACACTTATACGAATAAAAAAACAGGGGCGGCCAGATCGTACCATGAAACTGTGAATGAAGACGGTCCTACTAAACATATTTTCGGATTTGAATATGCAGACAGTGCTTCTCAGAAAAAATATAAGGATGCCTACCTCAAATTCAAAAAATCACTCAAGCAGTTTGCGGACTGAGTATTATCATATAAACGGATGCGGTTTTTGAAACCGCATTCAGGCATCCTTGAACAAATTCGCATACCCTGACCGAACAAACTGCTTGACAGCCGAGGTTCTGCTTCGGGCTGTCGAGACTGATGAAACTGTCTTTGGGGATATTCTGTGTATTCAGCACAAGAACTGAAGAAGACAGAAGAACAGTCTTCATCTCTCCTGATGTGCAGTAGAGGATGCAGAAAAAGAGTTCTTGCAGAAGTTTAAAAACAGTGGAACAGAATTCTCTCAAAGATCAGAAGCAGGGTTGAATATGTCTATGCCGACATCAAATCATTTGGAGCCGGAAGAAAAAGAACAATTGGAATTGAAAGGGCTAAAGTCCTGATTGCTTTTGCAAATATAGTTTACAATATGCACAGGTATTATTTCTTTTTCGGTCAAAATGAAGATGACCGCTTGAAATCAGTACAATCTCCCTTCCTTATGACTTTTCGTAATGAAAGATGAATCTAATGTATATTCTGTCCCCTTTTTTAGTTCTATCCATTCCTTCAGTCATTATTAGCGGTTCCTATAAGATACTCTTCCAAAAAAAAAATTGACGATTTTTTGTTGTTAACTCTTTCTGAGCATAAGATGTGATTTGAAAAGAGGAAAATATGAAAAAAAATGCATTTTATCTGTTAATTACCCTTCTATTGCTGAGTTTTGTTGGAATTTCCAATTGTTCCGACCGTAAAAAGACGGGAGTATTGTCCGGGATTGTTCCGCTTGCACTTTTAGGAACTGGAAAAACGTCTTTGCCGCCCATCAACAAAACCTATCCTACAGAAGAGACGATTGTTCTCAATATCGGTCAACAGCTGAATCTCTCTCCTTCACAGCACGTTGAAGGATCTGAGTACACAATCAGCCCTCAACTTCCTGACGGTCTAAATCTAGATCCAAAAACAGGGGTTATCAGCGGAACATCTACGGCTTCTTTTCCTGCTACTGTATTTACAATTACACAGACAAAATCAGATGGAACCAAGACCAGCTGGAAAGTCACCATCGGCGTAAATGGAAATGGGTCAAACATTTCCACTGCTGAATCTGCAACTCCAACATTCAATCTGACT